>NZ_AP023177.1:303351-606703 GCF_013426895.1 Paraburkholderia largidicola
AGCAGCAGCACCACGATCATGTCGATGTTGCTGAAGACCGCTGTGATTCCGTTGGACATCGTGCCGACCTGTAGCAGGATCGGCTGTCCAGCCTGGACGCCAATCGCGGCCAGCCGCCCGGGTTGCAGGAAATTGCCGACACTGATCGACGAGCCCGTCGCAAGCAGGCCGAGTCCCACGAACGAGCGGAACACGATACCCGCGAGCGCGTTGAAGTTACCGATGATGTAGGCGAAGGCACCAGTAGAGGGTCTTGCGAATCAGCTTAGCCAGCACTTCCTCGCCACCCATCGCCCAGAACAGGCCGGCGAGCGTCATGTCGATGACGATCAGCGTGGCCGAGAGATACGCGACTTCGCCGTGCAGCAGGCCAAAGCCCGAGTCGATGTATTGCGAGAAGACAGTCAGGAACTGGTCGATGACGGAAAGATCGTTCATGGCCGATCTCCTTGCGGTGCCTCGAAGCTCGCCGAGATCGGCTGCACGTCGGCGAGCGTCTGGTACTCGTTGACACCGCCCGGCCCCAAGAAGAAGCGTCGCGCATACGCTGCGTCCATCAGGCCGCACGTCGTGTAATCCGCGGATGGGTGTGCAACGGCACAACGATGGCGCAGCGCGTAAAGCCGCTGCGGATCGTGCGCGAGTGCGTCGACCGTCAACACCGGCCCATGCCGGCTGCAAGCAGTCAGCATGGCAATGATGGAAAGGACCAGTGCGCGGCACATGGCCCATCAGTTCCCGTAGAAGCTCACCGACTGCGGCGTGTATTGCGGACCGCTGCCGATGAAGCGGGTACGGACCTGCTGCGCCTGCGCCTCGTCGGCCGCGGCACGCGCCTGGTCGAGCGCCGTGGCGCGCTGCTGCGACACAGTAAGCTGCTGTGACTGGATCGCCTGCCGCGCGATGAGCGCGAGCAACTGGTTCGTCGCCTGGCTCGCCTGCAACGCGCCGACCGCACCCTGGCTCTGTGTCACCAGGCTGCTCAACACCCCTTGATCGGACAGCAGGTTTTGCGCGGCCTGCGACTGCATCTGTGTCGAGGTCTGCAATGCCTGTACCGAGGTTTGCCAGCGCGTCTGCGCATCCTGCACCATCTGCGCGTTGCTAGTGCCAGCGCCATAGGACGGCGGATACAGCCGGTTGAACGTAGCCTGTGATTGCGCGACGTTGAACGTGAGTCCCTGCGCCTGCGAGATCAACTGGTTCGTCGTCGCCAGCGTGGACAGCAACTGCGATAGCGAATTGAAATTCAGGCTTGTGAGATTACGGCCCTGGTTGACCAGCATCGTCGCCTCGTTCTGCAACTGCTGGATCTGGTTGTCGATCTGTTGCAGTTCGCGCGCTGCAGTGAGCAGGTTCTGCGAATAGTTCGCCGCATCGAACACTGGCCACTGCGCAAAGCACGCGGACGACACCGACAGCAGTAAGGCCGTGACGATGGCCAGCGCGGTCTTTTTCATGGCCGAATCCCTGTTGACGTGAGGTACGAAGGCATGAGATCTGCGGCCCAGTCGAGGCCGCTATGACGCAGCCACGCACCTGCGAAGCCGAGCGTGCCGGCGTTCAGCAGCACGCGGTCGATGTCCCGCTGGTCCTGCGGCGTGGACGCGCCGACGAATGCCAGCGTGGCCGGCCCTAGATCAAGGTCGAACAGGCGGTTGCCGAGGCGCGACTGGTAGTAGTAGTCACGCTTGGGTTCGGCGCTGGCGACGATCTCGATCTGCCGGCTGTTCAGGCCAAAGCCTTCGTAGATCGTGCGAATCTGCGGCTCGGCCGCCTGCGGGTTGGGCAGGAAGATGCGGCTCGCGCAGCTCTCGATGATCGCGGGTGCGATGCTCGAATCCTTGATGTCGGCGAGCGACTGCGTGGCGAAGATCACCGACACGTTTTTCTTGCGCAGCGTCTTGAGCCACCGACGGATACGCGCGGCGAATATCGGGTCATCGAGGAACAGCCAGGACTCGTCGAGGATCAGCAGCGTCGGCGCACCGTCGAAACGCTCGTCGAAACGCGCGAACAGATAGCCGAGCACGGCAAGCACTGCCGCCTTGCTCGGCATTCCTCCATCTCGAAGCCCTGCACGTCGGCGCTGCCGAGCCGGTCATGGTCGGCATCGAGTAGCCGGCCGTGTGCGCCACCGAGCACGTAAGGCGCGAGTGCCTGGCGTAGCGCATTGGACTGGAGCAGCACCGACAGGCCCGTGAGCGTGCGCTGTTCGATGGGCGCACCTGCGAGACTGCCGAGTGCTGACCATACGGCGGCCTTCTCATCGGGACCGACGGCTATCCCTTCTTGCAGCAGACGGCCTTCAACCCATTCAGCCGCCCAGGTGCAGTATCTTTCCCGGTCGATGAGCGCAAGCGGCTGGAATGCGATCGTGCCATCGGAGCCGAGGTCGTAGTGCTCGCCGCCGAGGCCGAGAATCGTGGCGCGCATCGAGCGGCCCATGTCGAAGGCGAAGATGCGCGAGCCGCGATAGCGGCGGAACTGCATCGCCAGCTTGGCGAGCAGTACCGACTTGCCCATGCCGGTCGGGCCGACCACGAGCGTATGGCCCACGTCGCCGATGTGCGTTACAAGGCGGAACGGCGTATCGCCGTCGGTGCGCGTGACGATGAGCGGCGGGCCGTCGAGATGTTTGTTCTTCTCCGGCCCGGCCCACACTGCCGACAGCGGCATCAGGTGCGCGAGGTTCAGCGTCGAAATGCTCGGCTGGCGGACGTTGGCGTAGGCGTGGCCGGGAATCGACGATAGCCACGCTTCGACCGCATTGAGGGTTTCGGGGATCGTGACGAAACCGCGTCCCTGGATCGTCCGTTCGATCCTCCGCAGTTTTTCGTCGGCCGCTGCGGCGTCTGCATCCATGACCGTGACAGTCGCGGTCACGTAGCCGAACGCTACCTGATCGCTGCCTAGTTCCTGCAAGGCGGCGTCGGCATCCATCGCCTTGTTGCTCGCGTCCGTATCGACGAGTGGTGATTCCTGCTGGAAGATGGTTTCGCGCAGCAGTGCAATGACGTTCTTGCGCTTGGCGAACCATTGCCGACGCAAGCGCGTCAGCTCTTTCTCCGCTTCAGCCTTGTCCAGACAGAGGAATCGCGTGGACCAGCGATAGGCGAAACCTAGCCGGTTGAGGTCATCGAGCAGACCAGGCCAGGTCGAAGTCGGAAAGCCGCGTACCGTGACGACGCGCAGGTGCTGGTCGCCGAGCATCGGCGCGAGGCCACCGATCAACGCCGAGTCGGCCAGCAGCGCATCGAGATGAAACGGTACTTCGGGCACACCGATGCGGTAGCGCCGCGTCGCGACGGTCGCGTGCAGGTACGTGAGCGTCTCGCTGTCATCCAGCCACATGATCTCGGGCATCACGCCGTCGAGCAGGTCGAACACACGGTCTGTCTCGGCGACGAAGGCGGCGAGCCGTTCGCGCCAGTCCACGCCGGACGTGGGCGTGTTCTCGTACAGTAGTTTCGCGGCGCGAGCGCGGGATTCCTCCGGCGGCAGGTACGCCATCGTCAGGTGATAGCCGCTCTCAAAGTGACTGCCAGCCAGCTCGAACGCGGCGCGGCGTTCCTCGTCTACCAGCCACGACAGCGCCTCGGGGAAGTTCGAGTGCGGATAGTCGGCCGCTGGCCGGCGTTCGGCGTCGATGAACATGGCCCAGCCCGATCCCAGGCGGCGCAGCGCATTGTTGAGGCGCGCGGTCGTAGCGATCAGTTCGCCCTGTGTGGCGCTGTCGAGATCCGGCCCGCGAAAGCGTGCCGTGCGCTGGAAGCTGCCATCCTTGTTCAGCACCACGCCGGCCGCGATGAGGCCTGCCCACGGGAGCCAGTCGGCGAGCATGGCGGGACGCTTACGGTATTCGGCGAGGTACAACATGCGATTGTCTCCCGGTCCTCACACGTCCAGCAGCGACTTGTGTTTCAGGTGCCGCGCGAAAACCTGCATGAACTGCGGATCGACCTTTGCGCCCCATACCGCGAGCGAATGGCCGATCAGCCATAACGCAATGCCGGGGATCCACAGTTGCAGGCCCAATCCCACGGCGGCGGCCAGCGTGCCGTTGGCGATTGCCACGGTGCGCGGCGCACCGCCCATCAGGATCGGCTCGGTGAGCGACCGATGCAGCGGCACCTCGAAGCCCGGCAGGTCGGTAGCTGTGCTCATACGACGGCCCCGCCGGAAAAGCTAAAGAACGACAGGAAGAAGCTCGATGCGGCGAAGGCGATCGACAGCCCGAACACAATCTGGATGAGCCGTCGGAAGCCGCCGCTGGTGTCGCCAAACGCAAGCGTGAGGCCGGTCACGATGATGATGATGACCGCGATGATTTTGGCGACCGGCCCCTGGATGGAGTCAAGGATGGATTGCAATGGCGCTTCCCACGGCATGTTCGAGCCGCTGGCCTTCGCCGTGCTGGTCAACGCGATCGTCACCACTGCCAGCATCAGTCCTTGCAGCGTCGGCTGAACCAGGCTGCGAAGGCGTACAAGCGGATTTACTGAAAAGCGCAGAACATGGGCGTGGCTCATAAGGATTCTCCAAGGGGAGGCGAAGAGGAGGCGGAACGTGACATCGGCGGCATGGCGTCGCGGAGCTGGTAGCCAACAGCATCAAACCCGGTCACTCGGGCGATGCGCTCGATGCGCCGATGGCGACCGCGGCCGGCGATGTGGATGACGACGTTGACTGCCTCCGCGATCAGCGCGCGCGGCGGGTTTACAGCCACTTCGAGGATGAGTTGTTCGACGCGCAGCAACGCGCCCAGAGCGGAGCCGGCGTGGATCGTGGCGATGCCGCCGGGGTGCCCTGTGCCCCAGACCTTGATGAGATCCAGTGCCTCGCCGCCGCGCACCTCGCCGACGATTACGCGGTCAGGCCGCAGGCGCATCGTGGCGCGGACCAGTTCCGTCATCGACACGACGCCCGGGCGAGTACGCAGCGGTACGTGGTCTCGTGCCGTGCATTGCAATTCGATGGTGTCTTCGAGTACCAGCACGCGATCGCCGGTGACGGCGATCTCCGCGAGCAAGGCATTGGCGAGCGTGGTCTTTCCGGTACTGGTGCCGCCAGCGATCAGGATGTTCTGGCGCCCACGCACCGCGTCGCGCAAGAACTGCGCCTGTTTGACGGTCATCATGCCGTCGGCAATGTATCGTTCAAGCGGGATGACGCCGACCGCGCGCTTGCGCAGCGCGAAAGCCGGTCCCGGCGCGGCGGGCGGCAAAATGCCCTCGAAGCGTTCGCCGGTTTCCGGCAGTTCGGCGGTCAGAAGCGGCTGCCCGCGATGCACTTCAGCGCCGACATGCGCGGCGACCAGGCGGATGATGCGTTCGCCGTCTTCTTCGGATAGCTCAGCACCCATCGGTGCGCGGCCCGACGACAGGCGGTCAATCCAGAGCGTGCGGTCGGGATTGAGCATGATTTCCACGACGTCCGGATCTTCGAGCGCGGCGGCAAGCAGCGGCCCCATCGCCGTGCGTAACATGCGGATGCGCCGGTCGAGCGACGTGCTGGCGAAGGATTGGGCGTGGCTGGAAATGAGTACGCTCATGAGGCACGCCCCTGTGCTTCGGCCTGCGCCGCCGCCTCGTCCAGCCGTGCGTCGTCAGGGTTCAGTTCCTCCACCACCTCGCGCACGAGGCTGCGGCCGCGCATCAGATGGCGGCCAAGCTGTTCGACGAACTGCTCGAAGCGCGCCCTGCCCTGCGCACGGGCCGCATCCTGATGGGCTTCGGGAACGGGCGTGCTGACCGTGAGGAAGTAGCGGACGAATAGCGCCAGCGTTTCGATCTCGATGTTCTGGTCACGCTCCAGCTTCTCGAACTGGCGAGAGAGCCGGTCGAGCCGTTTGGCAATCGCCGCCTCGCGCTGGTCGCCCGCATCGGGCGAAAGCCAAGACGCAAGTGCAGCCGCGACGATGGACGACTTCGACACGCCCTTCTTGGTCGCCAGTTCGTCGAGGCGTCGGGCGTGTTCGGACGGAATGAACAGATTGAGGCGATACTGAGTCATAGCTGGCGTCCCTCGTCGTGATCGAGGGACGCCAGCCGGGCCGTGCGCTGCATGGCCGGATCGAACTGGCGAGGGAGCGGCGGTGTCAGGTCGTCGTCATCGAGCAGCGCGAGGTCACTGTCGGCGAGTTGCTGTTCGGGGCTGTATTCGGAGATTTCCGACAGCTCGGGCTGTCGTCGTGGCCCACCACCGTCATCGGAGGTGCCAGCGTCGTCGTCCGAGAGATAAGTAGCGGCGGGCGCGGTTGGAACGGCGGGAACCGCTAGTCCACTCCAATCGTCGGGTCGCGATGGAGGTGCATCGACGTAGGCCCCGACCCAGAGCAAAGGCGGCGGCAGCACGCGGCGCCTGAAATTGGCGTCGGTGTAGTAACGCAATTTCTTCGCCTTGATCGGTGCCAGGCCGGATACCATCACCACCGATTCGTCAGGCGGGAGCTGCATCACTTCGCCCGGCGTCAGCAATGGACGCGCAGTTTCCTGGCGCGACACCATCAGGTGCCCGAGCCACGGCGCGAGCCGGTGGCCGGCGTAGTTGCGCTGCGCGCGCAGTTCAGTCGCGGTGCCGAGCGTTTCCGAGATGCGCTTGGCGGTGCGCTCGTCATTTGTGGCGAACGTCACGCGCACATGGCAGTTGTCAAGAATGGAATGGTTCTGGCCGTAGGCTTTGTCGATCTGGTTGAGCGATTGCGCAATGAGGAAGCTGCGAATACCGTAGCCGGCCATGAACGCCAGCGCTGTCTCGAAGAAGTCGAGCCGACCGAGCGCCGGGAACTCGTCGAGCATCAACAACAGCTTGTGACGGCGTGTGATGCCGTCACTACCGTCGAGCGATTCGGTCAAACGCCGGCCGATTTGGTTGAGGATCAAGCGCACCAGCGGTTTTGTGCGGCTGATGTCGGATGGCGGCACGACGAGGCATAACGACACTGGATGCTCAGACGCGATCAGGTCGGCGATGCGCCAGTCGCAGCGCGAGGTGACCTCGGCCACGGTAGGGTCGCGGTATAAGCCGAGAAACGACATGGCCGTGGACAGCACGCCTGATCGCTCGTTGTCGCTCTTATTGAGCACTTCACGCGCGGCTGATGCGACAACGGGATGCGGTGCATCGCCGAGGTGCCGCGTCGTCATCATTCGATGTAACGTCAGCTCGAACGGGCACGCGGGATCAGACAGGAAATTGGCGACGCCGCGTAGCGTCTTGTCTTCGTCCGCATAGAGCACATGCAAGATTGCGCCAACCAACAGCGCATGCGAAGTCTTTTCCCAATGGTTACGGCGTTCGAGCGCACCTTCTGGATCAACAAGAATGTCCGCGATGTTCTGCACATCGCGTACTTCGTGTGTGCCGCGCCGGACTTCGAGCAGCGGGTTGTACGCAGCCGATTTCGCATCGGTAGGATTGAAGAGCAGGCAATGCGAGAAGCGCGAGCGCCAGCCCGCAGTTATCGTCCAGTTCTCGCCCTTGATGTCGTGGATGACAGCAGACGCCGGCCAGCTTAACAGCGTGGGGATCACCAAGCCCACACCCTTACCGGAACGTGTGGGTGCAAAAGTCAGGACGTGTTCGGGACCTTCGTGCCGCAGGTACTGGCGGTCATGCAGGCCGAGAAAAACGCCTGCGGGCTGTGTCAGGCCCACCCCGCGAATGTCGCGCGCGTCGGCCCAGCGTGCCGAACCGTAGGTCGTGACGAGGCGCGACTGGCGCGCGCGCCATACCGACATGCCGACGGCGACTATGGCGGCTGCAACGCCGCTGGTTGCCGCGATGCCCCCGCCCTCAAGAAACAGGCTCGGCGCATAGGCGTCGTACCAGTACCACCACTCGAACAGTCGCCACGGGTGATAGAACGGAATGCCAAGCCAGTCGAACCAGGGCGAGCCAAGGCGCAGCTGGTAGCCAAGGTGTGCGGCGGTCCACTGGGTTGCAGCCCAAGTTCCCGCGACCACAATGCTGAACACCGTCAGCATCTGGCCGAACAGCACGCTGGTCCCATTCATGCCGGCCTCCGACTTTCTCCTGCGTTACGCGGCGAAAATGTGTCGCGTAGCCAGAAGGATCGGTGCTGGGTCAGTGCTGGTCAAAGACCGTTATCGAAAGAAATAGTGAGAAAAGAACAAGATTTCCAATGGAAGATAGCGGAAGCGAATCACAGCGTACTTATGCACGGTACAGCGCAAGCCGCAAAGACGCATCTGCCATGTGTCGCGCATCAACAATTCAGAATCTGGGCGTACTCTTCGACGGCGTGTATTGTGGGCCGTTACCAACGAACAGTTGGTGCCTAGCTTCCGACGCAGCATTGCATTCGGCCGACAGCGCTTTCGCATCGCTCGCACACTTTTGTTCGACCTCACGCAGACGATCGGGGTTTGCCACCAATGATTCCACCGTATCGATCCGCTCGGAATTGCCACAGGAGCTCAACAACGCGACAAACAGAAAAGCGGCGATCTTGTTCATTGTTCAACCTCTTCCGAGCCACTCGGCTGATGCGGAATTTCAGACTTCCCGCCGTCGGGCGACCCGACGCTGCTGACCCTTTCGATGAAGCGAGCTAGCGCATCCGTGGGCTCTTTATCCAAGTGCAAAAGATAAGTGGTAAGCATCGGCGTGCGGCCTGCGAGCGGCCTCGCGACCACGCCTGGTTCACGGCTACTGGCGATTTGAGAAGCACCCGCTAGTCCCAAGGCGAAACCCGCTGACACCAACGCCATCATCAAATCGATAGAAGAGACTCGCTCAGCTATTAACGGCTCCCGATCCGCACGCCGTAACGCGCGCTCAACTTGACGGGCGTGCCCTTCGCACACTTGAGGATCGCCAAGCGCTAGTGGATGGCGCAGCACTTCCTCCAATGGCAAGCGCTTGTAGGCCAGCAGCGGATGACGCGCCGGCAGCGCAACCATCATCGGTTCGTCCCAGACGGCCTCAGCTATGATCCCATCACCTGCTTCACCTGATTGAGCAAAGCCGACGTCATACAGATCGTCGCGCAATCCTCTGATTTGTTGAGCGAGCGGAGTCTCAAACAACCGAATCTCGGTCTCTGGCTCCTCCTGCCGACACAATGCCAAGAAACCGGAGAAACGCGACGGCGTTATTCCATCGGAAAGCGCAACACGCAATTGACCATTGAAGCCGTTGGTCGCGGCCCTGACGCTATCTCGTGCCTGCTGCAAGACAACGAAGACACGCGGCACATGCTCCAGGAACAATCTCCCCGCATGAGTTAATCGTGTGCTGCGTGTGGTTCGCAGAAAAAGCTGAACCCCGAGGTCTTCCTCTAGCTCCTTGATCGCCCTTGATAGGGGCGATTGCTCCATGTGCAGCCGTTCGGCCGCACGGGCGAAATGGAGTTCTTCGGCTACCGCAACGAAGCAGCGCAGATGTCGAAGTTCCATTCTCACGCTCTCCTCCCGGCGGGAGCGGCGCTTGTAGGGCGAGACGAGCAGCCCGCCATGCGCACATATGCCGTTGTTCCGACGTGGTGGGCGTCACTGGACATCGAGTGCGCTCACTAGACGAAATATGTAATGAACGTTTAATTTATAACCACGATTGGATTTAGTCAACAACATTCTATAACGACCGATAAATAAAAAAGGAAGTACTGATATGGCGCGTCCCCGCACCTATGACGAGGCCGAAGCGCTTGATCGAGCAATGGATGTCTTTTTGCCGCCGCGACTATGGCGGCTCGACAATGAATGAACTGACCGCGGCTACGAGGGCACCTCGTTGAGTGATCTTTTAGAGGCAATGGGCATTACGCGCCAGAGCCTCTACGCCACTCTCGGAAACAAGGAATCCTTGCTTCTTAAGGCGGTGGATTGCTACCAGCGGACGCATATGGCTTATGCCCACAAAGCCTTGAAGCACCGACGATTCGGTAGGCGATCAAGGAATTACTCCCGGAATCCATAGCAGCCCAGCTTTCCGACAGCCGGCCGACGGGGTGCGTGGCAATCGGCAATTCCCGTGTTCAACGGGCAACGGGACGAAGGGGAACTGTCGCAGCAGACCGACTCAGAACGTCCTGCCAGATTGAATGAATCGATCCTTGAGGAAGTCGCAATTATGGGCGCAGCCGTGGGCCACTACGTACCACTGCGGACCAGCTCCGCGCGTTGGCCGACAGCACCCTCGCGCACCTGAAACCGATCTCTCCTAACTGATCAGTATATAATTTAATCGGCCCGCTTTGATTTTTCTTGCATTCTATACTGATCGATACGCTAGCGAGTATGTGCCTAATCACTGACATCAATACGAAGCAGCTTGAGCGGCCCTTCGCTCAGAAAAAGTTTATGGACGTTCGTGGGCGTCGAACGAGTAAAATACGGAAGCCGCAAATCCCGGTGCCCTTTGTCAAGAACGGTGTGCGCCGATCCCAGCACGGCCTAGTCGTCAAAAGTGGCCGGCTCGCGAGAGGCCGGATACATTGACTCAAACTGCTACGCGTGAGATGGATAACGCTCGCCTTCCAAAGCCAGGGCGGACCACACATTTTTTTACCCGCGCCTGCGCGACGATCTTGGCCGTGATCTTCTCTTTGAAGTACATCTAGCGCACCAGTGCGCTCTCCGCCTTAAGCTCTTTCATCCTCGCCATCAGCGACGCGTCTATGCCGCCGTACTTACCGCGCTAGCCGTAGAAGATTGTGGTATTCGTGGCCAGCTCGCGGCCAATCTCCGGCACAGCGATGCTCGATTCCGCCCGCTTCAGCGCTTCCATGGTCTGGCTGTCTGTGAACTTCGACTTCTTCATTGCGTAGAACTCCCTTTGCTCGATATTCCACTTTTGATCTTACTTACTGGATCGGCGGATTACCCAACGGAATTGATCCCGAGGCGCTTACGTGCACGCAACTCGGACGACCAACGTCGAGGTATTTAGGCGCGACGCAATTCAATAGCTGTCGGAACGGATGGTGGAAGGTCTTGAGCGTCTCGAACATATCATCGTGCCACCCGGCACGCACACTCTAATTGGCAATAGTGTCGATTACCACGTTAGTTGGTGATTCTGTTCGTGAGCCAGCGAATTAACGGAGCCGCAAACACCACAACCGGCAGCATCGCCCCCCAGGAGACCAGATAGGCACCAAGCCATTGGGAGACTAAGGCGCGACCCTCGTAAAACTGAATGGAAGCGATCCCAGAACCCACCGCGCAGGTTATATCGGACTGAATCGTGCCGTAGACATAATGACCGTATTCTCCAGGTATCTTCCATCTCATTTATATCTAACCTCCTCAGATTCACGACCGTGACCCGTCGACGAATCATCATTTCATCCGCAGAAGCGAGCAACCCACTATATCGCTAGTACATCGAAGCTATCGACACGATCCGACCTTAACTCTTCTGTCCAGCTCTACGGTCTCTTCGAACTGCCAGGGCATGGTAGTGACGCAACGGAGCGTAGAAACGAAGCGCCGCAAGCGTCAGCCTCGCGCCGGCCGAGACCCAGAAGGAGCGGCTTGCCTGCCGCTCGAATACTTCGGAAAGTAATCAATAGCCGGAAGAATCAAAGAAGCGCACGCGTGCAAAGTGCCCCAATCGAGTAAGGCGACTGACGGACGGCCGCAACGCCGGTTCCTCCGTCCTATCGATTAAACCAAACGCGTCACCTAAAACTAACATCAGCTTCCGGCAAGCTTCTTCAGAATAGGCAACATTTCGGACGGATCGGGGCGATGCGTGTAATCCGGATTGACCTCCGAGTAAAGAATGTAGCCATCTTGGCCAACCACGAAGCGCGCTGGCATCGGGAGGGTCCAGCTTGGGTCACCGTTCACCGCGGGTAACTCATTTCTCAAGCTTTTATACAAGTCAATTAGGTAGTTCGGAAGCTCAAACTTCAGCCCGTACTGAGCTGCCACCTCATTCCCGGGGTCGCTGAGCACCGGAAAGTTCAACTCGTGCTTCCGCACCGCTCTGCGACCATTCGCGGGGGTCATCGGGGAAATCGCAACCAGCTTAGCGCCGAGCGAATGGATCGTGGGCAAAAACTCGTTCATTGCCTGGATCTCTATGTTGCAGTAAGGACACCACGCCCCGCGATAGAATGAAACGATTAACGGACCTTGGCTCAGCAACTCGATCGACGAAACCTGATTCCCGTCCTGATCCTGAAGCTGGAAGTTTGGCGCGAGATTTCCCTCCTTAACGGAATTGCGAACAAGGCCGCTGGCGATTAGCTCTTCCGTCGCTCGCTCCATAATCGGGTGAATGTGAGGCGGGGCGTTGAACGGCGGCTTACCAGCTTTATAGTCAGCCTTGAACGCTTTAAGACGCTCGGGAAGTGTCCCGAGCTTGTATTCTATGGCCGACGTTGCCGTACCGACCACGTCGAATTTGTCCTGAGCAGACATTTTTTGAAACTCCAGTTAGTCCATGAGGAGCGATATTTCTCCCAGAGAAACGTGCGCCCGCTTCCGTCCAGTTAAAGACTACGCAACACATCGAGAGATAGACTCGAAACTGCCGATAGCACCGTGTCCGAGAAACAACAGCATGTCGGCAATCTGATGAATCCGGTTCAATTTCGAATCGTGCGAACGAATTCCGCCAATGCTTCTCCAATCTCATGCGGGCAGTCCTCGGGTACGTAGTGCCTCGCCTTTAGAGAGATTTCCTTTTGATTGGGCCAAGTCCTGCAGAACTCACGCGCCGCTCCGGCTGTACCATGACCTTCCTCTGCATTAATGAACAGCTTTGGCACATCCAGACTAGTTGAAAGCCAATCACTGTAGCGTTTAACACGCGCATACACATCCGGCGGTTCGCCGTCAAACACGATTTCACGAGGCCAGAGCAACGTCGGCAAACGCGACACACCTGGCTCCTTGAAGGGTCGGCGGTAGATATCTTTTTCTTCGTCAGATAAATTACGGATGACGCCATGCTCGAAGAGCATCTTCTCGACAAAGAAGTTGTCCTCCAGTACCATTTTTATCCCGTCAGAACCGCGCAACCGTTTAAAAACCGCCTGCCGTTCCGGCGGCATATCCGTCCACATGCGGGGGCGCACCATCGCCTCCATATAGACAATGCCTTCCACAGAAGCAGGGAACCGCGCCGCCCAGTCGAATCCAAGTGCCGCCCCCCAGTCGTGAACCACTAGGATGACTTTCTTACGCAGGCTCAACTGCTCAAACCAAGAATCGAGGTACTTCGCATGGTCCGAGAACCTGTAACAATAGGTCGGCGAGACACTGGAATGACCCATTCCAATCAAGTCCGGCGCAAGACATCTCCCTAACGATTGGACATGAGGAATCACGTTACGCCATAGGTAAGACGAGGTTGGGTTTCCGTGCAAAAAGACGATCGGGTCACCTTCCCCAACGTCAATGAACGCCATCTCAGCATCGGCCACGGACAGCCTCTTTAGTTCAAAGGGAAACTCCGCTGATATCGACTCGTTCATCGTCATCTCCAAAAAATATTTCGTTAGCATTACGAACGACAGCGACAATGCGAGCTGAGGTGGCTTTTTACCTGCGGACTCGCTATCCGCCATTCTCCGGAGGGAACCCCGGTTCTTCCCAGAGCGCAACTATAGAACGACACCTACTTCGTGGATAGGCCGCGTCTCCATGACGAGGCAAAGCCTTGCGTCACGACCGTTCCCTCTATTACGGGTCGCCCGGCCTCACGCCATCGCCTGGCGCTCTGTTAGCTCCACTTGCGGCCTTTAAGATAGTTGAAAAGCGTTTTACTGACACCGCCGTCAATTGTGAGAGTCGTAGCCGTAACCCACGATGCGTCATCGCTCAGAAGATACAGTATTCCCTTACAGATATCGTCAGGCTGGCCGATACGGCCCAATGGCACGGCGGCTCTGCGAGACTCGCGAACTTCGGGGTCTTTCAAATAAACTGTAAGCGGTGTTTCTATGGTTCCCGGGGCCACAGCGTTCACCCGAATTCCATGCTCCGCCCATTCGAGTGCCATTTGCTCGGTCAATAGAGTAACCGCCCCCTTTACCGCGCTGTACGCGCCCGCCCCCCATACGGATGCTGTCCGCCAATTGATGAGACATTAACTATGGCACCCAACGTTCCGCGCCGAAGAAGGTGGGCCGCAAAAGCTCGACACATCAGAAACGTCCCCGTGAGGCCGACGTCAACAGTCTTTCGCCAACCCTCCTCGGGAAGATCGATCAGCGGCTTCGCATTCATGGCGATCGCACAGTTCACTAGGAAATCGAGCCCCCCAAACTGAGACTGGGCGCTTTCGACTGCCCTTACGCAATCACGGTTGTTACTCACATTCAGCTCAACAAACGCGGAGTTCTTCCCCAACCTGGAATTTAATGCTGCACCAAGATCAGAGTTCACGTCCCCTATGACGACGTTCCCACCTCGCGCAACAATCTCTTCGGCGACTCTTTCGCCGATTCCACTCGCTCCGCCCGAAACTAAAACCGTTTTACCGGAAAATGAACTCATCGTCTCTCACCCTTGAAAAGGGGGTCTCTGAAACCGCCAGGCCGTCAGCGACCTGCCTCATTAGCTGTTGACGTCACACCGAAGCCCAGCCACCATCTACGTGCAGATCAACTCCGGCGATATAGCTAGCTTCGTCTGACGCGAGAAAAAGTGCCGTCGACGCGATCTCCTCAGGCCGGCCTAGTCGCCCAAAAGGGACGTGGGCCGCATCCTCTGCGCGACGTTGATCCTGACCTTCCTTAGTATCAGCGACCTGCTCGAAGATTGGCGTGTCGATCGGGCCTGGGCAGATTGAGTTGACCCGGATGCGGCGCCCTTTCAACTCCGTCGTCCACGTTCTAACGAATGACCGAACCGCCGCCTTAGTCGCGGCATAAGTTCCAAGACTCGGAAGTCCCTTGTGCGCAGCGATGGACGTAATGACGACGATCGCGCCCCCATCATTGAGAAGCGGCAACGCCTTTTGCACCGTGAATACTAGTCCCTTCGTATTGATCGAAAACTGCCTATCGAAGCTTTCCTCCGTCGTCTGTACTAACGGTTGCGGATCGACCACACCCGCCGCTACAAACAAGACGTCAAACTTCCCCTTTTCGGTCGCGACCTTATCGTAGAGTCGGTCGAGGTCAGCGAGTTTGGAAACATCACCGCGTACGGCGGTGACAATGTCTTTAATAGGTGACTCAGCACGATCCATTGTGTAGACGGTGGCACCCTCTTCAACGAACCTTTTAGCGGTGGCGAGACCCATTCCACTACTCCCACCAGTAATTACCGCGACCTTTCCTTTAAGCTTCTGCATTTGTACTCTCCTCACGATATGGTTGAGACAGCCGGCCTCTCATCTTTGCAGCGCGCGAGCCGGCGACGGCGCGCGGAAACACATAACCCGGCTTTGGGTGGAGCGGAACCTCTGCTCCCGGGAGCCGCGACATGTCGTAGAAACGACAGGTCCAATACGTCGATAACGAGTTCGTTTCCCAAACTTCAGACCCCGCCCCAAGGTTAGGATTAGCCGCACGCCAAGCATTCACATCGATGAAGGTCGATCATGTGCTCCATTCCGGTGCTCTCACGAGCCCACTACGGCGAGGCAGGCCTATGTTCTGCGGAGGCGGCCGTTATCTCACCTGCCCAGCAATCCGCTTCTGAAGCACGTCAAGTAGCACCGCTCCAAGGATAATTGCGCCGGTGGCGAAGTCTTGCCAGAAAATATCAATGCGAGAAAGGTTAAGAAAGTTACGAATTAACGCGATCGTGACAACTCCGATGATCGTACGCAGGATATTCCCTTGACCGCCGCTCAAACTCGTTCCGCCGATCACAACCGCAGCGATTACCTCAAACTCGAGGCCCTTGGCTGTGTCCGCCTGGATGGCGCCGACGCGAGATAAGAGGAGATTGCCCGCGAATGAAGCCGACAACCCGACGATCATGAGGCAGATAATCTTCACTCGGTCAGCTCGGATCCCCGACAGCACCGCTACGTTTCGGTTTGCTCCGACCGCATACACTTTCTTACCAAACGTCGTGCGTGTCATCAAAACCCAACCCGCGCCATAGCATAGGACCGCGATCAAAAACGTGTTCGGGACGCCAAACGTGACGCCCTGACCGGTTTCCGTAAAAGCGTCAGGGAGATTTGATATAACCTGACCACCGGTCGTCACAAATGCAAGACTCCGGGCGATCATCATCATACCCAGTGTGGCGATGAATGAAGGGACGTGTCCCCGAGTAACGACAAGTCCACTAAATAGCCCAAGTACAGGACCAACGAGCAACGAAACTAAAATCGCTAGGACTACACCGATGTGCGGCATGAGGGTCGCAGAGACGGCAGCCGAGAGTGCAACTACGGATCCCACCGAGATATCAAACTCCCCGGAAATCATCACCACGGTCATGCCGGCCGCCACAATGAGCGCGACTGCCATCTGCCCCATAAGGTTGTAGATGTTTATCCACGTTAAAAATCGCGGGGACAACAACGATAAGATCAAAACCAGCAGGATAAGGACGCCCATTGCCTGAATAAGGCCGTAGGATTGCCGCAGCCCCTCTATTAAGCGCGATTTAGGGCCCAAAAGGGATGACATCATAGTCGATGAAGCCACGTTTTTTTCGTCTATCTTCATTGCATTCTCCCACTGACACTTGTGGCGAGGATAGCCTCGCGACGGATACTCGCGCCCGAAAATTCTCCTACTACGGATCCTCTGAACATTACGAGCACTCGATTGCACAGACGCTCTATGTCGAGGAGGTCCGCGCTAATAAGGATGACCCCAACCCCGGCGGATACTATCGCAGCTATCGTCGCGTGTATCTCAGCCTTCGACCCTACATCCACACCCGTCGTTGGCTCGTCAAGTATGAAAATCGATGGCTTGGTTTCCAGCCATTTTGCGAACAGCACTTTCTGTTGATTGCCGCCACTGAGAAATTTAATTTTGCTTTTTGGACCGGGCGCACGAATCCTCAATCGCTCGATTGCTGACCGCCCCGTCTCAACCATCGCTTTCTCATCAAGAAGCCCGAAACGGCCGTTGAAATAATCCAGGTTGGCCATGCATACGTTGTCGTAAATCGGCGATTCGGGAAGAATTCCGTCGCGCAAACGGTCATGCGTGAGCAACGCCATTCCGTAACCAATCGAACGCACGGGGCTATCGAGGTCGACCGCGCGTCCAGCAATCTCGAAATTGCCACTGGACCGCTTATTGTTGCTGCTACCGAATAACGCTCGAGAGAGTTCAGTCAAGCCTGAACCAGTCAGTCCAGTAAAACCGAGAACTTCGCCGCGGTGTAAATCAAATGTGACATTGTCCAAACCGCCTCGAACGCTCAGATTGCGTACAGACAACAATATGTCCGCTGCCGGCGACGATGTCGGCCGCTCGGGCTCCATAGTTAGCGAACGTCCGACCATCCTCTGTATGACTTCATCGAGGGACGTGGCATCCTTTGAGGTGCTCGCAACGATAGCGCCGTCGCGAAGCACTGTGATGTCGTCGCAAACGGCAAACACTTCAGCGAGGTAGTGCGACACAAAAACGATGCCGACGCCATTCCGGGAAAGCGCTCTGATCAAATCGAGAACGAAGTTAACCTCTATGTCTGTAAGAGCTGATGTCGGCTCATCGAGCAATAGCAGTCGCGGATTCCGACTGACAGCCTTGAGGATCTGGACCATCTTCTTGACGTCGTTGGGCAGCGTCGAGATCACGGAGTCCGGGTCCGCCTCGATACCGTAGTCGTGAAGAAGCCTGGTCACCTCTTCTTTTTGACTCTGTCGACGAAGAAGTCCGGCGCGCGCCGGCTCGTTGTTCAGCATGATGTTCTCCGCTACAGTCATGCTCTCGATCAAATTAATATCCTGGTGAACCGTGACGATTCCCTTCTTGAGCGCGTCGTCAGTTCCGGCAAGATGGATGGTGTCACCATCGAGTTGCATGTGACCCGAATCGGGGTGATGGACCCCCGAGATAATCTTCAACAACGTACTTTTTCCGGCTCCGTTTTCGCCGACAAGACCGTGAATCCGCCCCGGTTCCACAGCGAAGTCAACGCTCTTCAACGCTTGGACGCCGAGGAAGGTTTTAACGATCCCTCCGCAGTCGAAAATATACTTAGGCATCTCCTGCTCCGAATTCTTGTTCCGATTCCGTAGACTCATAACCACCGTAGACTCCAGTGACCGTCAAAACCGCCGCGTGTTCATTAGAGTGTGCCCTACGCCATGTTCCGGCGCCGCACCGGTCTACTTTCCAGTCACTTGCGGGTCGTCCGCGAAGGCTGACGCGTTCTCTTTCGTTAGCACTTTCGTTGGAAGAAGGTCTTCGTGCGCCTTGAGAGTAGCCCCCATCAGCTTCATGGCCATGGCATTCATGCTCTCGTAGCCAATTTTATAGGGATCCTGAACGACAAGACCGAGTATCCTTCCATCTTTGACCATTTGATATGAGACGCGATCGAGGTCAAAGGAGACAAGCTTAACGTCAGTGCGCTTAGCCTCGACGAGTGCCGCATACGCACCCTGTGCCACCAACTGATTAATAAAGAACACTCCTGAAACTTCAGGACTGGAGAGGATCGTATCTTGCATCGTGCGTCTACCGTCTTCCAGACTTAGCTTCAATGTCTTCCGCGTTATGACTTTCAATCCCAATTCCTTCGCGCGCGTTTCGAATCCATTGATCCGGGCTTGCGCCACTGCTACCCCAGTCGCGTTGTCGAAGACGATCACACTTGAAGAAGGCTTCAGGTTCTTGGCCATAAGCTCGGCGGCCCTCTGCCCCCCTTCAAAGTTGTTCGAGATAACGAGATAGTCGTATTTTCCCGAGTTCAAACCGGTGTCTGCAACGACGACCGGAATATGGTTTTTGTTATAAATGTTCTTAACCGGTTCAGAAACGACAACGCTATCGCCAGGGAACACTACGAGTCCGTTGACACCTTGTGCATAAAGATCTTCAAGATCACCGATCTGTCGAGTCGTGTCTGTATCGCCGCCGTTAGTCACCAGCATATTAATATTGACGCCTTTCGCCTTCCAATCCTCGACGGCTTTTCTCGCCCCATTTTGGAGCGTGATAACAAAAGGATTTCCGCCATAGAAGAGCGAGAGGCCGACGGTAAAATTCGGCCCCGCTGTCGCGCTCGTACTCGTCAACGTTGCGACGAGCGCAAGCGCGGTGGACAACCGTTTCGTGAGTCCCATTTCATGTCTCCGAATGTAGTCATATTTGTCGAAATAAAACTGATTGCGCGGGGCCTCGGCCGGTAATGCCAGTCCAGAGGAGTCTTAATTGAATGTATACAAACTTGGGGCTAGTCTGACGACAACCTTCAGCGGAAGTTAGGGCTTAGTGGGTCGAGACTAACGATGCTCCGACGCGACTGGCCGGGTTTCCCCGGTCTCCTCAAGCGTCCGAGTCGCGTCCATCGATGCGTAGATCCAAAGTATCTTCATAGGGGATTTCTCTGACGCGTTACGGAACCTATGCACGACGTTCGGCGGAATCCAGGTGGTGTCGAATTGACTGAGCGGCACGCTTTCGCCATTGATGTCGATTACCGCTTCGCCCTCCAACAACACCACACTTTCTTCGCAGTTGTGGCTATGGAAAGGAATTACCGCGCCGGGCCGGAATTCTGTGATCCCATTTATAAAGCCCGTTGCGCCAATTCGACGCGAGACAAGTGGCGTCGTTGCGGCACCTCCGCCGCGATCATGACGGGCAATTTCGTTAGGCCTAAGAATTGTCGGCGTGGCACTACTGGATTTTGGATTTGACACATAACCTCCTGAAAGAAGCTACCGAGGGGTAGCATCGCCGCCGTCAACGATGGTGATTTCAACCTCACCGGCCCCATTTCGTCGGAACTCTGCGGCCGCACGGTACTCATCGGACTCGAAGCAAGAGACGGCCGCCTCGAACGTGGGAAATTCCACGACAATAAACCGCGTGAATCTCTCGGGTCCTTCCATAACCTTGAAATCCCCTCCCCGCACATGGATCCTTGCCCCATACTTCTTCATAATGTCGGGTACCCGGTCCGTGTATCTCTTGTACTCAACGGGATCCGCGACGCGGGCCCGAGCAAGCCAGTAAGCGGCCATAACCGTTCTCCTTCGAAGCTGGTTCGGATTATCGGATGATCACGGTGAGCTCTCCGACGTCTTGGACAGAGGCATGCAGTTGGTCTCCGCGGGCGACTGCGCCTACGCCCGAGGGTGTGCCGGTGAAGATTAGGTCCCCGGGCAACAATGCGAAGAGCGTCGAAAGGTAGGCGATCGTTTCGGGGACGTTCCAAATCATATCGGCGAGGTCTCCGTGCTGGCGGCGCTGGCCGTTGACGCTAAGCTCAATAGTTCCGGAGCTTGGATGTCCGCCAGTTGAGGCAGTTCGAATGGCCGAGCACGGCGCCGACCCGTCAAAGGACTTCGCCGTCTCCCAAGGTCGTCCCAACTTTTTTAACTCGGCCTGAAGATCTCTACGAGTCATATCCAGCCCAACGGCGTACCCAAACACCATGGAGAGCGCCTCCTCGGTCCTGAGGTTTGATCCCCCTTGTGACAAAGCAACGACCAGTTCTACCTCGTGATGGAGATCGCTCGTCATTGCGGGGTATGTAATTGAAGCCCCGTCTACCACAAGAGACGTAGCCGGCTTCATGAAGAAAAATGGAGGAGCTCTGTCGGGGTCATGACCCATTTCACGGGCGTGTTCAGCGTAATTGCGGCCGACGCAAAAGATTCGATTCACGGGGAAGCGCTCTTTGCTACCTACTACGGGAAGCGTCGTCAGCAGCGGAGCCGAGACGACGTACAAATTCGCAGACATTTGAGCCTCATTCAACGAGTCGTTATTAATTTTGCGCCGTTAGAGATGCTATTCAGAACCAGTGCTGGTCCACTCGGCAACGCGCCCGGCTTCAATCGCTTCGCGGGCCTGGAAGTTCAATTCCACCTTTATCCCGTTAATTGGCTCTCTCATAAAGAGCTGGTACAGGTTGGAGTTGTGAGCCTTTCGCTCGCTGTACGTGGTGCCATTTCGCTCCAACCGTTCGATAAATTCCACGATGTCTTCACAGTTAAAGCAAACGTGGTCGATATGTCCGGAGCCAGGTTGCCCTTGAGAACTGTAGTCGACGCCCTGTGCATCAACCGGGGTACTCAGATATGTGTCTTGGTGTTCCGAGTGGCGAGACCGCCCGATGTGAACAACATCCTGCTCGCCGATGTACAACCAATGAACAGGAAAGCCAAACTCAGGGTGGTAACCATCTCGAAATCCGAGGTTATTGCAGAACCAATCTCGAGTACCCTCCGGATCGTGGGTAAGGATGAGAATATGCTCCATAAATTTCAAGCCCATTTCGTAGTCCTCTTAGTCGGGAAATTTTCGGCCACAACACCCAGTTGAGGTCGCCTAGTGACTGTACATCGTCTTGACGTTTGCGAACTCCCTTAAGCCCCAGACACCGAGTTCCCTACCGTAGCCCGACTGCTTGATGCCGCCGAAGGGAAGACGCGGGTCCGACGCAACTACTGCATTCACAAATACGGCCCCCGCTTCGATATCACGTGCGATGGCTTGTCCCTTATCTAGGTCACCGGTCCAGACCGCTGCGCCAAGTCCAAATGCCGTTGCGTTTGCCACGTCCAGCGCGTGCTCCGAATTCCGGACGCGGATAATGGAAGCCGCAGGCCCAAACGTCTCCTGCGTCGCGGCCGTCATTTCGGGTTCGACATGATCTAGGATCGTCGCTGGGTAAAAGTTCCCTTCGCCCTCGGGTATCTTTCCGCCGACCCGAATAACGGCGCCTTCCTTAACAGTCGCGTCGACCTGCGCATGCAGCTCGTCTCGCAGGTTCCTACGTGCCATCGGGCCGAGACGAGTTGCGTCATTGAATGGATCACCAGCTTGATAGGTCCTCGTCTCCCGGACAAATGCGTCCGCAAACTGATCGGCTACGTCGTTTTCGACAATAAATCGCTTCGCGGATATGCAACTTTGCCCGGCGTTCGAAAACCGCGAACGCGCGGCTGCCCTCGCCGCCTCGGGGATATCAGCGTCGGACAGGACGATGAACGGATCGGAGCCGCCCAGCTCAAGCACGTGTTTCTTAAGCGCTGCGCCGGCCTCCTGCGCAATGCTTCTTCCTACCGGCGTGGAACCGGTGAAGGTAACCGCGGCCACGCGGTCATCGCGAATCACTGGCGCTACTCGTCCCGACTCAACAAGCAGTGTTGCAAAAAGGCCTTCGGGCGCCAACGCCGCGCGGAACAGTGTTTCAAGCGCAAGCGCGCATTGAGGCACGTTGGCCGCGTGTTTCATAACAACTGTATTTCCCACCGCGATCGCTGGAGCCGTCGCTCGGATGACTTGCCAAAAGGGGTAGTTCCATGGCATTACCGCCAAAACCACCCCAATAGGGTCGAAAACGACACGACTGTCCCTCGCGCCACTGTCGACCCGCTCGTCAGCCAGCAACCTCACTGCATTTGCAGAATAGAAATCGCAGGTTACTGCGCACTTTTCGATTTCCGCCCTCGCTTCCTCAATGGGCTTCCCCATCTCGGATGTAATCAGGAAAGAAAAATTTTCTTTCCCCGCGCGTAGTGCTCCGGCGACGCGCGACAACACCTCCTGTCTTTCCGCGATGTGGCTTTTCCGCCATACCTTGTAGCAATCGTGGGCGTTCCCCAAGCGGCGCTCGATTTCGGCGTCGTCATGAGGCATGGTTTCCTTTTCTGTACGCCCATTCGATGGGTTGATTGATCGCATTGTCACGTATCCACCTTTGTTCCACGGATATCTTTAGTTAGCCAATTTCTGAGGTGAGAAACCAACCGCGTTGAGGAATGTCTCCTCTGCTTAGAGAACTCCAGTCGTCGCTGTAGAAAATGTCTTCAGGCGTCCGATTGAGAGTTGGTCCGCCAGCAAGTCCAGATCTCGTAGTACCCCGTTTGAGATTGGGATGCCTCCTGCTCGGAAACGCTCCCGTTTGATCGCGCTCTGCTCGCCTGGCATCCAGATCCTATCGACGCCGGGGAGCTTCGCCGAATTGCGAAGGTCTCCGATCAGTGTATCTATCGCGCGGGTGAAGTCTTCCAAGTCTGCGAACGCATTTACATCCAAGACAACTATGCTTTGGCCCGTGTTCGTACGGGTAGAGGAGTCTTTGTTGAAGTCGACCACTTGCTTGCCCATAGCCGCGCCGTTTAGGGTTCCCGCAAGAATTCCTATCACCAGTGCGAGACCGTACCCTTTATGCCCGCCGATCGGTAGGAGAAATCCTTCATCCGATTTCGTCGGGTCGACGAGAGGACGCCCGCTCCGGTCCATCATCCACCCCTCGGGCATCAGTTCACCCCGCTTTGCTTTTGCTTTGACTTTGCCGTAGGCCGTTGCGGTGCTAGCCATGTCCAACACCACGTCCACTTCGTCCTTGGTTGGGATCGCCACCGCAATCGGATTTGTCGACAGCAGTAGATCGGTACCGCCCCACGGAGGCATATGATTCGCGTTGCCGACGGCGAAATACAAAGCGATCATTTTCTGCTCGACAGCCATCCGCGCATACAGGGATGCGGGCCCCGCGTGGTTGCTATTGCGCGTCCCAACCCAAGCTACTCCTGTTTCTCGGGCCTTCTCAATCGCAAGCTTGGTTGCCGCCGTTACGACGAGATGACCCATGCCATTATCCCCATCGATCACCGCCATTGCAGGACGATCCGAGACCATCCTGATTTTGGGCACGCGGTTGATTCCACCGGCTTCAATACGTTTGACGTATTGGCTCAGACGAATTACACCGTGGCCGTCGGAGCCTTGCATATCTGCCTGAACCATTAACGAGGCGATCGCCTCCGCATCTCCCGCCGGCAAATCAGCGGCGCGCAATGCCGCCCCCACAAACGTATGCAGCTCTGCCGGCGTTGCTAGCGACGATTTATTGTGAGTCATTTTTCAATACGCTGAGTATGGATGTGATGCTAGTCTAGGGGGCGCCGAAGTGCCGGTCCAATACCATTTATCGCGCCGGATATGCAAGTTCGGCATAGCGCGTGCTGCGGGCGTCAAAGGCTTCTCCTGTCGGCCGCGCGAGGCTTCACATGTGTCTTCCTATTGATTGAATAAGCGCAATGGACCGGAATGTCATTCACGCATAACCCACGTGCGTGAGCTGATCAGTTCGCGCCTGCCGGGCGTCCGTTCGTTGCGGCGCTTGACAGTGAAATGATTGTCCGTCACTCCGTTTCTACGCCCACCGCGACCTATGCATCTGACAGAGATTAACGTCGTTTCAAGCGAACTTCTAGGAGTCAGTCTTGGAGTATTTCCGTCGCGTCAGCTGGTCAATAAAGCACCTCAGATGGCAGTACTCGGGTTCGGTGCCCAATGGGATCACGCGCGGCAAATGTCGAGACGGATGCATGGCAAGCCGTTGTATTAACTCGCAGGGTCGTGGGGGCGTCTCTTCGAATACGCTCGCCACTGATGTCGCACGCTGGATTAACCACCTTGCGGTTCGTCGGTCCGCGGCTCGCCGTGCGCACGAGTCAGAACTCATCCGTGGCGATGCGACGACCCTTCTACGCAGCCCGCGAGCGGCGAACGACGATTACTAGCGAAGAATTGGTTGCCAACACAAATCAGTGGCTCTGGACCCGAGCCATGCACGAGTCCCCACACCGTGCGATGGAGGGTCTACAGCACGCGTAGCAGCTCGATGCGAGTTTCGAACCTGTACCGCGACGAGCAGGAGCGGGCGTGATCTGTGCATGGTATGCCGAACGGTCGCTGACCTCTGTCGCACGGCGTATACACACCGAGATTCATCAAGGTCAAAGCCGACGTGCTCAGGGAAGCGCGCGGGGTGACCCGGCGGTCGCGTGATTCATCGCGCGGACAGCCAGGCTGGCCGGCGCCACGACACGCACAGCAAGCAGAAACCTGATGTTCGTAAATGGCGTCGAAGGCGCGTGCAGTTTAGGGTGAGAATTCTTCTCACCCGTCAAGGACTGCAATTCCTGTTCGAGGGTTGTCGGTTGCCACGAGAACAGTACGCCAGGATCATTCCTCGGCACAGGCTCGGGAGGTCAATGACACCGCGTCTGAGGGGGCGCTTTATGGTCGCTCGCGATCCTCCAGCGAACTAGCTCCGCTTGCGAAAGTCTCGGCCGGCCCTGGCAGGCCCTAAGTTTGGACGAAATCGCGTATGCTTAAACGTGAGAAACTGTCTTTCGTTGCCCCGAGCGCCACACCGAATACAGCGGCCATGGCCTAAGCCATAGCCGCCGACCGACGTCACGTAACTTTTGAGCTCGGTCGGGGAAGCCACAGGTGACGGTCGCGCCCGACGTTGTCGGTTTGCATGCGAGAGTTCAAAAATGCAGACGACATCTGTGAAACGAACCCAGTCTTGGTCACGCCTTGACCATTCGCTGCGGGACGTGCGGAAACTACTAGCAATGCCGTGCGCCGTCATACCGATGTCGAGGACGAGCAGCCACGGCGGAAAGCGTCGGAATCGCAGTGATGCCCTGCCGATATCTGCTGGGGCGTCAACTCACATGGGCAAACCGGATAACGAACCTAAGACAGAGGGCCTACGCTATGGCGCCACCGCCATCCACCAACACCGTAGAGCCCGTCGCGTAGCCGTTGGAAGCGAGATAGACGATCGCCTGAGCGACGTCCTCGGGTTGTCCAACACGTCGCACCGGGAGTCGATTTGACGCGCTTTCAAACATGTTCTTCCGAGCGTCCTCCTCCATTTTCGACCACAACGGAGTTTGAATGAGTCCAGGTGATACCACATTGACGCGGACCGGCGACAATTCGAGGGCAAGCCCTCGCGCTAGTGCCTCCAACGCTGCGTTGATCGCACCTTGGAGAACAGACATCTTGTTTGGCCGAACGGAAAGGAAACCCGAAACAAAAGTTAACGAGCCACCGCTTTGAATTCTCGCAGCCCGGGCGACGCGGTACGCTCCCCAGAACTTGCTGTCCATCGCATCAACCGCGGCTTCCAACGGCAACTGTCGCACCGGGCCGGTAGCAGTCTGGGCGGCCGAAACTACTACATGGTCGAAAGCTTCGCGACGCGCAAAGAACGATTCGACCTCATCGTTTCTCGTTATATCGAGCACAGCCGTTTCGAGGCGGTGGTTTGTACGTCCCGCAACGGACTCGAGCTTTGCCGGGTTTCTCGAGGAAATAGTCACCTCTGCTCCTTGATCCGCGAACGCGGACGCCGCCGCCGCTCCGATTCCAGAACTTCCGCCGACAATCAATACACGCTTGGAATGCATGTTTCCGACTCCTTCTAGGTATGCTGACAGTCCGCCAGCAGGTGAATATATCCACAACGAGTTTAGCGTTGCGGCAGATTGAGGTCCAATGCCGTATGCGGCGCGCGCCATACCGATTTGCTATATCTGACGGTTGCCACGGTTGGTTGACGCAACACGCCGCGGCAGCCTCGCGTCAATGGGTCGCAGTTGAACGGAAACTAAAAATCCCGCTTCGGAGGAGTCGATCACTCTCTGCCGTTATCAGATCTCGTACCGCGAAGGTCGCTGCGCTTTCTTCCTTCTCTGCCCGCGTGACTACCAAGAGTTGGCGCTGAAGCTGGGTACCGGCGATTTCAGAACGAGTAACTAGCTCGTCAGGCTGGGAATAAAATACAGATATCGGCATAAGAGTGCAGCCTCGTCCCTGCAAAACAAGTTCCCTGATTGTGTCAACCGAGTCGATCTCGGCTTGCACGTTCAGCTTCGCACCGATGTGAGCCATCTCCGTCTCGACGAGCCTCCTGTGCAGAACGGTCATGAGTAGTGGCACCTCGCGCAGGTCCGATACGTGAACAACAGGCGGGGCACTTTGCGATTTTGGGCAGATAAGCGCAAAAGGCTCGGAAAGAAGAGGCCGAACGGTGACAGGCAAGTCGATCGGCACATCGGTCTTGGTAACAATCGCAACATCTACAAGCCCCTTGACCAGCCAGTCGAGCAGACTCGGCGTGAAAGCCTCACGAACCGAGAGACGAACCGATTGGACGGTACGCTGACACATCGAGAACACCCCGGGAACTATAATTCTGGCAACGGTGGGCGAAGCGCCGAGCACAACGGAGACGTCGCCGACCGCACCGCGGCCTCCGTCCAAGGCCGCGCGGGCGCGGTTAGCCTCTGCAATAATTTTTTGCGCTGCAAGATAGAGAGTTGCGCCTGGAGGCGTAAGTCGCACTCCCCGTGACGTGCGTTGCAGAAGCGTTACACCAAGGTCATTCTCAAGGTCGTGAATCTGCCTAGTTAGCGCGGGTTGTGAGATGGAAATTGCTGCGGAAGCAGCGTTGAAGCTGCCTGCGTCGACGACTGCCAGAAAGTATCGCAAAGAGCGCAGTTCCATGGTCTGTTTGAATTCCTAAAAGCCCGGATGACAGTCCAGCTTACGGCTTAGGCACGGATCTCGCAACCGCCTCCTTCCCCGGAACGGGCAACGTCGCTCATACGGAGGCCTGCCACCGCGCCGCAGGTACGCGCGTTACGAAAAGCTGCGCGTTGGGCGCTACCTCGGGCGTAGTTCTCACAGTCACGGGGAGATTTCGCACCGCGCACGTCACGAAAATCGGGCTAACATTTGGACCCCGTACTTTCACGGAAATGAAGCTCGCCGATTGATCAAATTTTTAGCGTTTTGAGGATGAGAAATGGTCTACGAAATGGCACAAATTGAAGTAATTCGAGGCAAAGAGCGCGACTTCGAGGCTGGAGTCTCGCAAGCGTTAGCGCTGTTCACGCGAGCCCGAGGTTGTCGCGGCGTTGAGCTGCACCGACAGATCGAGCAACCGGACCGCTATATCCTTATCGTTCAATGGAAAACGATAGAGGATCATACGGTTCTTTTCAGAGAATCGGCAGACTTCCAAGAGTGGCGGCGCCTCGTGGGTTCGTTTTTCGTAAAGCCGCCGATCGTCGAACATTTCGAAGTTGTTCTTGGACCAGATCGCTAACCCAGCACGCGGCAGTTGTTGTGCAATTCTTGGTTATCCAAAGTCGCGTGATTGTTGCTCTTCGCCACGCATCCACCGGCTCGATCTGCCGGTGGATGCTGACGCGCGAAACCTCGAGCCGGATACATTATCAAGGCCTGTTGGCATCAGGCCCCGCGCCCGTCGAAATCAAAAACAAACGAGCGCGGCGCGCGTTAGGGGAAAGTGTCGCACACATGGCACGGCGTGAAGCCTGGAAGTGCTAGGCCTGCGTTGACACTAAAGGCTGTGCGTTTTTATTCTTCGTCGGAATAAAGGTTATTCTGATTTCCTACCTACAATACTCCGCTAATGCGGCCGAAGCTGTACGACAACCGAAATAAGACGGTGTGCGGCCCTGCAGATGTCGATCATGCGCAGCCACATCTCATTCTGCTCAGCTTCCGAAGAGAGCCTGCGATATCGCATCCAAGCAACGGGCTAGCTCACGTTAGGCTTCCGTGCGTTCCGATTACGTGTCGGAGAAGCCCATGCAACCTGAAACGAAGGGAACACGATGATCGATCTGTATAGCTGGGCGACCCCTAATGGTCAAAAAGTCCATATCTTGCTCGAGGAGCTAGGATTAGAATACACGGCACACCCAGTTAATATCGAGGCTGGAGATCAGTTTTCCAACGATTTCTTAGCCATCAGTCCGAACAATAAAATTCCTGCCATTACCGATACCGAAGGTCCACCCCGTGGAGACGGTAGGCCGTTTTCTTTGTTCGAGTCCGGTGCAATCTTGCTTTACCTCGCGGAAAAAGCTGGTAGATTTCTACCAGCCGACGCCACCTCGCGTTACGAGGTGTATCAATGGCTTATGTTTCAGGTTGGGTCCATCGGCCCAATGCTCGGACAAGCCCACCACTTCCGCGTATACGCGCCGGCACCGATTCAGTACGCAATTTCCCGTTATACCAATGAGGCAAGGCGACTGTATAGCGTGATGGACAGTAAACTTCGGATGACTAATTTCCTTGCCGGCGACGAATACACGATTGTCGACATCGCGACTTTTCCTTGGACGCGGCAGTGGAAGAATCAGGGGCTTGAGCTAGAAGAGTTTCCAAACGTACGGCGATGGCACCATGAAATAGCTATGCGCCCGGCCGTTGAGCGAGGCGTACAGGTACTCACGTCGGTTCGTCCTGCGCAGATGGATCAATCCGCTAGGGAAGTACTTTTTGGCGCGACACAGTTTGCCCGACGATGACACTTTCAGGCAAAGCCCAAATGGGTGGCGGAGAAGATCTTCGAATGAGCGGGTTTCGAGGTGTCCATCCACGCATTGCGGACTTCTTCACGAGAACCTACTCAGGCTTGGCGCCAAAGCGGTGCGGGAGTAACGTGACGCATCGTCACCGCCTTCGGTGATGCGCTGCTCAGTTGGGCTTTAGAGGCGGATGGCCGAAGCAACGAATCGGCGCTTCCCCGGCGACGGCAACACGCCCCCGAGGGAGACGCCTAGACCTAAGACGTCAGATCGGGACGAGCGTCTTCTTGATCATGCCCCGAACAGCTTCGCGCCGGAGACCCGGCCCATCACATATTTCCCTAGGAAGTCAGTGAAATTGTTCATTACACCTGGGATCACGATGGCCCTTTTCCCCAGTCCCTCTAGTGCAAGACGCACCACCGGCTGCGTCGACATGGGTTTCATCGGAAGCTTCGAGAAATCGATGCCCACCATGTTCTGAAATCCCTCCGTCAGGGTCGGCCCCGGCGCCAGCGTCGTGACGTCCACGCCAAATTCCTTAAGCTCGACATGCATCGCGAGCGACAGCGCTGACAGGTACGCCTTTGAAGCGGCATAGCTCGCCTGATAGGGTGCTGCAGCCTGATAGCCGATCAATGACGACACAAACAGCAGCCCTCCCCGGCCCTTGCGTCGCATCTCTCCGCCGAACGCGTGCGCCAAACGCGTCGGAACGACGGAGTTCAGCGTAACGACGTTTTCTTGGCTCTCCACCGAGTTGTCCAGGAAACTGCCGACCGTAAGGGTTGCAGCATTTAAGATGACCAAGCCCACGTCCAGGCCCTTGACCTGCTTCTTCAGAGCGTCGACTGAGTCGGGCAGAGCGAGATCGAGCGCGATCGTCTTGATGTCGACCTTCGAACTCAACTGAAGCTGGCTGGCCAAGGCGTCGAGCTTGTCTGCTCGCCGAGCCACAAGGATCAGGTCCATGCCGAGAGCAGCCAGTCGCCGCGCGAACTCCTCGCCGAGGCCGGCTGAGGCGCCGGTGACCAGTGCATAGCGCCCGTAGCGCGAACGAAAATCAATCAAGGGTTTCTCCTATCGTTATAAAAAATTATGCTGCGAATTCGCCTGGCGTCGCGCTGGGCAGGGGCTCTATTGATGGCTCGTTACTTGAATAACGTGCTTGCCGAACACGCCCCGTGACTTGAGAGCGAGATGCGCTGTCGACGCGTTCTCCATCGAATGGACACCTGCAACAACCGGGACGACCATCCGTTTGTCGACGAGCGGCGTTAACGCTGCCAGTAGATCGTGATCGGGCGGGCTTTGGACGAACCGTACACGCTGTTTGCCGAAGACGGCCGACGCAAGCCAGTAGGCGGCCTCGCCTACGCCGCCAAGGGTCATGACAACCATTCGACCATCGGGAGCCAACAGGCGGCGGTAATCGCGAATGTTCTGGGCTACCGGATCCAGGATTACGTCGAACTTGCCCAGTGAGCGCGGATCGGTGGTCCGATAGTCGTACGCGGCCTCCGCGCCGAGATCGCGAATCGCTGAGACATGATTTGCGCCGATCAGAGCGGTCACCCGCCCTCCCATGGCCCGCGCGATCTGCACAGCTGCGGTCCCGACGCCCCCGCCGGCGCCGCGCACCAACACCCGCTCGCCTTGCTGCAAGTCAACACCTTTGGTTAGCACTCCGAGTGCAGCGCCTGCCGCACCGGATAGAGCGGCGGCTGAGACAGCATCAATGGTGGAGGGTCGGCACGCCACGGCACTAGCGGGTGCCAAGACGTACTCAGCAGCAGCGCCCGATGGGATTTGCTTGAGCCCGTTCAGGAACCCCCAGACCTGGTCGCCGGCATACAGCCTCTGCTCTGAGGCATCCACTTCGACTACCGATCCCGCAAAGTCAAACCCCACACCGCGGGGAAACGCAGAGCCGGACAGAAGCCGGAGCTTGCCGCTACGAACCAAGACGTCGGCGGCGTTCACGCTGCTGGCCGCGACTTTCACCAGCACGTGCCCAAGCTTCATTTTTGGCACTGGTACTCGGCCCACGCGAAGGACCTCTGGCGGCCCGTAGGCGTCGTACTGCACCGCACGCATCTCAGTCATTCGTCGTTCCTTGTGGTTTTTTTAGACCGTTGCCAAGTTGAGTTGCAGGGACGCGCGTTTCGCACAGTTACGGATTTGTCGACTCGACAGCGGTGACAGCGGTTCTTGGGGACGAGGATCTGACAACGACAGGTCCTCAGCGGGGCGCCCGAAGCCCCAAGACCGGTAACCCAAGTCGGTTCCAAGCAAATGTCCCGGCGCCAATCTATAATGACTAGTATAGATATCTCGGACAATTTGGTTTGACTGATGGCACGGCCACGAACTTTTGATGCATCCGCGGTGCTCGACCGCGCGATCGACGTTTTCTGGCGATATGGCTACGAAGGCACGACAATCACGGAGCTGTCTGCGACCATGGGCCTGAGTGCACCGAGCATTTATTCCGCCTTCGGCAATAAACGCGGCCTGTTCGACGCTGTCCTTGACCGATACACCGAACGCCAGTCCGAACGCGGTGCGTGGATCCTGTCGGCACCGACAGCTAAGGAGGTCGCCGAACGAATGCTCTATCGCGCCGCCGACGAACTTGCGAAGCCGGACCAACCGGCGGGTTGTCTGCTGATTCAGGCTGGCCTTTCCGCCTCGCCCGAAAACGCACATGTTCCAAAGGAACTTGCGCTTCGGCGTCGAGCTGCGGAACTCGCACTCCGAGACCGGTTCCGGCAAGCAAAGGTCGCTCATGACTTGCCGGCTGACGCAGATCCGACGGTGCTTGCCAGCTACGTCATCGCCGTTATTGGAGGGCTGAGCGTTCAGGCCGCGGGTGGAGCGAGTAGGCGGGAACTGCGAAAGATCGTTGAGCAAGCGATGTCCTGCTGGCATTTGCAGGCCGGCGCGCTCGCGAAAGCATCGTTCGACGGCACCCACACAAGCATTGAACCGCCTGCGGCCAAGCCCAGTAACGGGCGCGGGCGACGGCGTGAATTCGATACGGACCGCGCGCTGCGCGATGCGCTTCGCGTGTTTTGGCTCAAGGGCTACGAAGGCGCATCCCTTTCCGATCTTACAGATGCGACGGGAATCACCCGTCCCAGTCTCTACGCCGCGTTCGGGAACAAGGATGCGCTTTTCGTTCAGGTGCTCGACCTCTATGAGCGCGAGGAACTGGCGTACGTTCGCGATGCGCTGCAGGCGCCCACCGCGCGCGAAGTCATTAAGCGCTATCTCATGGGGGTCTTGAAGGCTCAGACGACGGTAGACGGCCCGCGGGGCTGTCTCGGTGTCATGACATCCATGCAATGCAGCGACGAGGCGCGCTCCGTCCGCGAAATCGTCAAGCAACGTCACGCACTCGGCCATGCGGCCTTGATCGAGAGGTTCGCCCTCGCAAAGGCGAGCGGCGAATTGCTGCCTTCCGTCGAGCCCGAGGGGCTGGCTCGCTTGCTGGAAGCGATCGGACAAGGCCTTGTCCTCCAAGCCAGCGAGGGCGCAACGGAGCCAGAGTTGCGCGCGCTCGTGACGACAGCGCTCAGCGCGCTGCCGCTTACTCTCCACGCTCTGCATCGAGATCGCGAGTAGCAATGCGCCTCGGGTCTCGATGTCGGCCCGAGCGGCTTCCAATGCCCTCTGTTCAAAGTTGCAGTACATGCACCAAGCACCGCGATAAAACGTGGGGACCAATGGGCCACGGCGGAGCCGATCGCGCAAACCGACACGAAAACCCTCTAAATCCTTTAGCACAAACACGGGAGCAAGTTGGCCGGCCATGAGGGCTTGATCGGCCGTGCCGCTGGCAATGCGAGCGACACGGTCATCTCCCAATTCTTTAGCGATTGCACTTGGAATCTTGCCACTGGTCAACAGCCCGGCGGCGAATCCATCGACGGTGTCGTACAGCGTCATGATCATCTCCCACGACGGCACTAGCGATGCACCACCGTCGATGAAATGATCCTGGAATCACGATTGCGGCGGTAGCCGCAAAAAATGACTTTAACAAATTCACGATCTGAATGAATCACCCCCGGTCGTGCGGCACACTGTGACTCGCTCACGTCTTGATCGCCGACGGGTGTTGAAGCGCTTCGCCGGTTGGGTTGACGTTGAAATCCACGTCTCGCTCGAGTTCGCTAACTATAAAGTTGGAGAATGCGCGGGCAGAGGGCTTGGCGGCGCGCCCGGCGGGCAAAACCACATGCATGTCCGCCGAACCCATGTTCCATTCGGGGAGCACCCGCACCAACACACCGCTCTGCAGCTCTTTGAGCATGCCTAGCCGGCCCGCTGACACTATGCCAAGGCCTGCAACCGCCGCGGCCGTCGCCCCCTCATTGCCGTTGAGAACAAATCGTCCTTCGACACGAATCGAGGTCGAGTTGCCGCTCTTGCTGAAGACCCAGCCTTCCATACCTCTCCCTGCCGGACCGAGGATGAACGTGTGGCGTGTCAAATCTGCCGGGTTTCTCGGCGTTCCTGCTTTCGCGAGGTAGGCTGGTGAGGCAGCTAACAAACGATGAACGGTAGCAATCTTACGAGCCACCGCTGCCGAGTCTGCAAGGGCCCCGACGCGCAGGGCAACATCAATGGCGTCCCCAATCAGATCCTGCTTCTCGTCGTTCAGCATGAATTCGACGCGCAGGCCCGGATGCAAATCGGTGAATCGCGCAATCCTCGGCAGCAGCATCCTGACCGCGGTGGACGTTGAACATGCAATCCGAAGTACTCCACGCAGTTCGCCAGAGCCGCGCGCGGCGTGATCAGCCTCGTCCAACGCCGACAGGATTGCCTCGGCGCGGGCCAGGTAGTCCGCCCCCGCCTCGGTAACCGCCACTGTGCGGGTTGAACGGGTCAGCAGCGTTGCTCCGACGCTCTTTTCGAGTGCAGCCACGATTCGCGAAGCCGTGGGCTGCGAGATGCCCAAATCACGCCCAGCGGCCGAGAAGCTGCCAGTCCGCGCGACGCGACAGAACACCTGGAGCGAGAAGAAACGGTCATTCATAAACTGGCTAAATCCTAGCAAGGCCCGTCGCCCATTATATAACGATCACTAACTTTATTCATAATACGGGCGCTTGCCGTGCTTTCGCGCGATTCGACCAAGTTGCCACGCGAATTCGCTTTCCACCGTATCGGACCGCTTCACACACCTATATCTACACGCGCTGAGCCGTCGCCCTTCGAATTAATTACCGTCCGATACAGTTTCCCATTGACTCGCAACGGATGGCACATTAGCCTACTGGTCGGTATACAAATCGACACCTTGTCGCGTCGACGTTTCGCGCCAACGGGAAATCGGTCATCGCAGCATGGGGCTGCGAGACCTCGTCGATCCAAACAACTCTATGAAGGAAAAGCGAATGGCAAAGCTACAAGGCAAGGTTGCAGTTATCACGGGTGGGACGTCCGGCATGGCGCTGGCGACGGCAAAGCTCTTCGTCGCGGAAGGAGCGTATGTTTTCATCACTGGCCGTCGCCAGGAACAACTGGATGCGGCCGTGAAGGACATCGGCGGCAACGTGACCGGCGTGCGCGCTGATTCGGCAAACCTCTCGGATATTGACCGCCTATACGACGCAGTCAAGACCGAGAAGGGTCACCTCGACATCGTCTTCGCGAGTGCCGGTGTCGGCGAGCTGGACAAGCCCATCGGCTCGGTAACCGAAGATGGGTTCGACGCTACTTTCAACACCAACGTGCGCGGAACACTGTTCACAGTGCAGAAAGCGCTTCCGCTTCTTCGCGACGGCGGCTCAATCATTCTGAACAGCTCGGCGGCCCACCTACAGGGATTTCCCGGCACGAGCGTCTACTCCGCAAGCAAGGCTGCTGTGCGGTCGTTCGCCCGAACTTGGACCTCCGATCTCAAGAGCCGGAAGATCCGGGTGAACACGATCAGTCCCGGCTCCATCGGTGACACCGGAACCTTTGCGAACGCTCCTGCCGAGATGCTCGAATATTTCAAGTCGCTCATCCCCGCTGGCCGCCTCGGGTTTTCCAAAGAGATCGCCGCGGCCGCCCTCTACTTGGCTTCGGACGATAGTCAGTTCACCACGGGTATCGATCTTCCCGTCGATGGCGGCATGGCCCAAGTCTGATGCGATACGGCGGCTTGGCTTCCAAAGTGCAAGCCGTCCTTCACTCTCGATCGTGATCCCCTTCGGTGCCGGGTCGGCAATGACCATATCGCCCTTCATGGCGACCGCCGCGGAGGAGCAGCTCGCTGACCTTCATCTGCGCTTGAGGAACACACGCTGGCCCAAGCCGAGACTGCACCAGACTTGATGCAGGGCGTCTATAAGGCGTGCGAGCTCGTCGAGTACCGGCATCAGGCCTGCGAGTGGCGGCGCTCCGAACGCAGGCTCAACTCGTTTCCGCAGTTCCGTACCGAGATTGACAAGCTCGAAATCCACTTCATTCACGCTCGCTCACACCCCGCAAACGCCCTGCCTCCTTTGCTCACCCATGGTTGGCCGGGCTCGATCACTCTTTGCAGGTGAACTGCGCGCCTGCTTCTTGCCCTGGATGAACAACGAATGACTCAAGACAGCTCGACTCCTGCCGCTGGACTGACCTCGACACGCGGATGGCTTGCAGTCCTGTCAATCGCGGCAGGAACTTTCACTATGGTGACAACCGAGTTCCTGCCGATCGGCTTGCTGACCTCTATCGCGCATGACCTGCGAGTGTCGGAAGGGACCGCCGGGCTGATGGTCACAATGCCGGGACTGCTCGCGGCGTTCATCGCGCCACTGTCCACGCTGTTCATTGGCACCGTCAACCGCCGGACGCTTCTCATGATTTTGATGGCACTGATCGGTGTCGCCAACCTAGTGACCGCGAGCGCTAGCAATTTCGGCTCTATTCTGATCGGACGTCTGATCCTTGGCGCTTGCATCGGGGTGTACTGGACCTTCGCACCTGCCATGGGTGTGCAACTCGTTGCGCAACGTCATGCTGGGCGAGCGGCTGCAATCATCCTCGCCGGCATTTCGGTGGGAACGGTGCTCGGAGTCCCTGCAGGGGCCGCTTTGGGCAACTTGACCGGCTGGCGAACGGCCTTCGTGGCGGCTGGTGGCGTGGCGGTCTTGGTGCTTACGGCCCAAGCAGCACTCCTATCTTCGCTTCCTGGCTCTGGAAACACCTTGGTGAGAGACCTTCTCGGCTTGCTGAGCGTTTCGCGAGCACGGCTCGGACTGGTGGTCATCGCGCTGGTTTTTGCCGGACAGTTCGCCGCGTACACCTATCTCGAGCCGCTATTGCGCGACTCCGCACATATTACGGCACAGACATTGAGTGGCCTGCTCGCTGCATACGGCATCGCGGGACTTTTCGGGACCTTCCTCGGCGAGCGCGGGGTCGCAAAAGATGTCCGCATCGCTCTCCCCGTCGCCGTCGCGGCCCTGTCGGGGTCAATCCTGCTCGTTGCCTTGCTGTCGGTGCTGCCAGTTGGGATCGCAATCGCGGTCGTTCTTTGGGGCGCGGGGTTCGGCGCGATTCCGGTTTGCGGACAGATGTGGATGTACCAAGCCGCGCCGGTGTCGTTCGAGAAGAGCATGGCTTTGATGGTCACGACAAGCCAGATCGCTGTCGCGGCAGGCTCAGTGCTGGGTGGCATCGCTGTAGATCGCAGCGGCATTTTCAGCGCGTACTATGCCGGCGCCGCGATGTGCGCTCTGGCCCTCGTCCTCTTGCTGGGCAACCTTGCGCGCGGCAGAGGAGTCTAGCAGGTGGTACCGACCTGACGCAGCGTCCCCATCTGACGACGCTCGTGTCGCCCGAGTCGATCAGCGCGCTGAATGATCTATCGCCGCGTCTCCGAGTCCGAACTTGAGACCAAGGAAGGGAGCGTCTAGGGCGGCCGGATCGTCGCGGTCGAGCGCGATCATCAACGCGCGAGCTTCACCGTCGCGGGCGACCTCGAAGGCGCCCGCCTCGACGCCATGAAGGATCGCGTCGGCAGGAGCCGAAGCCCGCTCCCACGAAAAGCGGAGTTCCGGTCCAGCGCGGTTCGACTTCGTCATGGGCCCGTCAGTTCGCGTCGAAGCGGCGCTTCGGCTACGGGCGGCTGCACGCACTCGTGAAGCGCAACGACATTCACGTGAATCACAAGCGCGTGCATCGCCTTTATCGGGAAGCAGGGCCAGCTGTGCGACGCCGTGGGCGGCGCCGCGACGTCATGATCGGACACGAGTAATTGGCGTTGCGAGTGCACCCAAAGAGGTTTGGTTGATTGACTTCGTGGCGGGATGCGCTGTCGAACGGCCGGCGCCTGAAGTGTGATTAACGTCGACGACTTGACCAAAGAAGCTGTCAATACTGGCGTGGACAAAGGCATCTACGGCGTGTACCCCGCATGAGCGTTGTCGATCCGAGCAGCGCGTTTCCGCCACTATCTTAAGGCACTGGGTGCCGACCAGAGACAGGATTTTACGCGCCGGACATTCGCCCAATGGGCATAGATGACATGGCGTTGAAACTGGTTCGGCCAGGCAAGCCGACGCAGAATGCGTACATCGAGTCGTTCAACGGCAAGTTCCGTGATGAACGCCTCAACGAACACTGATTCACGAGTCTGAGGGATGCTCGCGCGGTGATCGCGGCGTGGCGCCTAGACTACAACCAAGAACGGCGGCACAGCGCATTGAATTGCCTTTCGCCGGCGGAGTTCGCGGCGAAGCATCGGGCAACAGCGGATGCTCCTGTCGCGTTCCGGGCGCTGATTTAAAAGAACTTTGCTAAGCCGATTGGCCTCACCGAAGACAGGTCAGGCCAGCGGAATCTGGCGCAGCATTCGAAAGGTTACTATCCCCAGCCGACATGGGAACGTTCTATGGCACGAATCCCTATGAGTGGTTACCTTCCACGATAGAGACGCTCCAACGGGTACACAGCGCAATGCGTGGCAGACTGCCCGACCACTCCACCACAGTAACGTGTCAGGCTCGGCTGTAGGGGGACCGCCCAAATCGATGCGTGTTCCACACAGTTCGATCCGGTGCAGGTAACAATCGCGTGCAAAAGACAACCGCCGAAGTGCAGCTATTTTCCGGGCTTCCCACGCCGTCAGCGTACTGCCCCGGCATGGGCGTCGCACTCGGCCGACGCGCAAGCGTCAGACCGCGATCATCCCGCCGTCCACTGGCAAATCAACGCCAGCGATGAAGCTGGCATCAGCCGATGCGAGGAACGATACAGCAGCCGCGACCTCCTCGGGACGGCCGATCCGCCCAAACGGAACTGCAGCAGCGAAGCTGGCCCGCACCTGATCGGCTGCTTCTTTCGTCGGCGCCTGCGAGTCCATGATGGGCGTATCAATGGGCCCCGGGCTCACGGCATTAATCCGAATTCGGCGTTCTTTTAGCTCCGCCGTCCACGTGCGAACGAACGATCGAACGGCCGCCTTGGTGGCGCTATACGTGCCGTATCCGGGGATGCCCTTCACCCACGCGATGGATGCGATCAGTACGATGGCCGCACCATCCGGCAACAATGGAAGTGCCTTCTGGACGGTAAACGTAAGACCGCGTACATTGACGCCGAATACCTTGTCGAAGCTCTCCTCAGTGGTTTCTGCCAGCGACTGAGGATCGACGATTCCGGAATTGGCAACGAGGATATCGAGAACACCTCTCTCAGTCCGTACCTTAGCGTAGAGCCGCTCAAGATCAGCCATGTTCTGCACGTCGCACTGTACACCAACGACGTTGTGGCCGATCTCTTGAACGGCTTTATCCAACTCCGCCTGACGTCGCCCGGCGATGTAGACGAAGGCTCCCTCTTCAACGAAAAGCTTGGCCGTGGCCAAGCCGATGCCACTGCTCCCGCCGGTAACGACGGCAACCTTTCCCAGAAATTTAGACATAAATTCCTCTCTGACCTCTCGCGGTCGAATTTCAAGACATGCCCATAGGACCTGTCATTTCAGTATTCTGTACTCCAAACTAATTGTTATACAGAGCACATTCCGCCGTCAACGAGCAACTCACTGCCCGCCACAAAGCTGCTGTCGTCGGAAGCCAGGAATAGCATGGCCGACGCAATTTCCTCGGGCCTGGCCATTCGACCGAGCGGGATGTTGGCAGCGTGTTTAGCGCGGACCAAATCAGCCTCCTCCTTGGAAGAGACCTGTGCGTCTATCAGCGGCGTATCGCAAGGACCCGGGGTAATCGTGTTGACCCGAACCCCGCGTTCCTTGAGCTCCATCGTCCAAGTACGTGCATAAGACCGAAGGGCTGTCTTCGACGCCGCATAAGCACTTCGTCCAGGGAACCCGCGGAGCGCGGCTATGGTGCCCGTCAGGATGATCGAGGCACCGTGATTAAGCAGCGGTAGAGATTTCTGAACTGTGAACAGTACGCCGCGGGCGTTGACCTCGAAGTTGTGATTAAAGCTGTCGATGGTTACGTCGGCCAGCTTAACGCTATCGACTGCGCCAACGTTCGCGACAACGATGTCGAGCTTTCTCCCATCAGCCGCTACCGCGGCGTAGAGACGATCAAGGTCCTCGATATTCCGCACGTCACCTGCCACCGTCGCAACGTTGGGTCCGAGCAAAGCAGCAGTCTTGTCGAGTTCGTCTTTGCGTCGGGCGAAGATGTAGACAAAGGCTCCCTCCGCGACAAAGCGCTGGACAGTCGCTAGTCCGATCCCGCTCGTACCACCCGTGACTACGGCGACTTTGTGTTGCAATCTGGTCATGTATTCCCTTTAGGTCATCGATACGCGAAGGCACGTTCATCCGCTCCTGAGCAATTACACGACAGTAGTGTTCTGCACGGTAGTCGGGTCACCAGAATATTGCTTATGCCGCACGGGAATGGGCTGAAGCCGCTACCCCTCTAGGGCGGAAATCTATCCCCTCAAGCGGCCTCATTGATCGCCTCGGCAGAGTTCATGTCAGCACGCTAAATCCACCCCGGGGGGAGCTCGCCTGGACGCAGTCGCCTGCCGATGATAGGTCGCCTCGACAGGCCCCACATCCGAGGCTAAAAACTGACACTCCTTTCGCCGTTCCGAAATTCCAGAAAGGAATAATCATTATCGCCACCCAACTACTGGTCCCCACCCTCTCGAGCGCGCATAAATACGACTGAACCGCACAATTGACCGCAGGAAAGAAATGCCCGCAAAAGCAGACGAAGACTTCCACGAGACCATTCTCTCGCGAGAATTGCTGGTCAACGGAACGCTACACAGTCGCATTGCTCAAGCCGCAGGTCTGGGACTCCTATGGACGAGCGAGCAAATGCGGCGCTCCCTCTCAGAAACCATGGAGGGAATAGACCAGAGCAACGTCTGGATCTTCGCTTATGGATCGCTAATCTGGAACCCGATTTTCCAGGTCGCACTGAAGCGTACCGCAAGAATCTACGGCTACCACCGTGGTTTCTACCTGAGCTCTGTTGTTGGGCGCGGAAACCCCGAGCAACCCGGCATCATGCTGGCCCTAGACGCCGGTGGATCATGTGACGGAGTGGTTCTAAAAATTGGAGGCGACGACGTTCAAACTGAGTTGGAACTCCTCTGGAAGCGCGAGATGCTTGCGGGCTCCTATCACCCCCGGTGGGTGATGGGGCGATCGTCGGAAGGAGACGTCCGGGCGCTTACGTTCGTGGCGAATCGTGGCGCGCCAAACTACATCGGCCGTATATCCGACGAAGAGGCCGCACGCAGGTTAATGATCGCCAGAGGCCCTCTCGGTTCGAACCTCGACTATGTCAGACGTACCCACGCCGGACTCGAGACACATGGAATCCACGACCGCAACGTGGCTCGACTTCTACTTGCCTGCGACGCGTCGCAATGCAAGGGGAGCTAACCCGTGAAGCGCCTTACCGTCGTTTCTACGCTAACCGCCGGCCAGATTGGTATCCGAACGCTCAAAACGTCCTCTCTCTTGGCGGCCGGCGGTCTTGAGATCGAGTGCCAAATCGCGGAATCCATGTCCAATGCCTGTCGGAGCTGGCTGGGATCGCTGCCAAGTGGTCGGTGCGGACCAAACGCAAGACGCGTAGTGGATGCGGGGCAGAAGGCTAGTCAGGTAACTCGGCGTTGCCGCCTACTGGTCAATTGCCTTGTCCATGCAACGCGGACACGCGCGTTGCATCGTGCTTGTCACAGTATCCGTTCTATTTATCGGTGGCGATTCAAGCTAGGTGGAGGATAGCCGCGAAGCCGGCACTGCCCGACGCTGTGCGGCCCGCTTCCTGCCGGCTCTCCGGTGCGATTGATGGTGGTCGGCCAATTGGAAAGCCTTTGAATTAGCGCGTGGTTGCATGGGCGAGTACGTACTTACCCTGACTATCCTCGCTCATAAACGGGTCTGTACTGTCTGATCCGCGACGGTCACCATTGGCAGCCAGCGACACCGCCTGACATTTTATCGACTGCTCAGCAGGTGGCGCATCGAGGCGGCACTTGAAGGACTCGAACGATAGTGGGACATCGCGCGAGCGCCTTCCGGCACACAAGCAAACACGAAGGAGCAAGACGCATGGCGCGAATCATCGGAGGCATCGCTGCCTCACACACACCCACGATCGGGTTCGCGTTCGACAAGAACAAGCGCGATGACCCGGTATGGGCCCCCATCTTCAGGAACTTCGCGCCGTTGTCCGCGTGGATCGAGGAAAAGCGACCGGACATGCTGCTGTTCATTTACAACGATCATGTGACGTCGTTCTTCTTCGATCACTATTCCGCGTTCGCGCTCGGCGTCGGGCCACGATGGCATCCGGCGGACGAGGGCGGCGGTGTGCGCAATTTGCCGCCCATCGACGGTCATCCCGCATTCGCCGCGCATCTCGGCCAGTCGCTGATGGCCGAGGAGTTCGACATGTCGTTCTTCCAGAACAAGCCTCTCGATCACGGCTGTTTCTCGCCGCTGTCGATGTTGTGCGAACACCGCCCCGCGTGGCCGGTCAAGCTCGTGCCACTGCAAATGGGCGTACTGCAATGGCCTGTCCCGTCGGCGCGTCGTTTCTACCGGCTCGGCCAGGCGCTGCGACGTGCAGTCGAGAGCTATCCGGAAGATCTGAGCATCGCAATCGTCGCGACGGGCGGCCTGTCGCATCAGGTGCACGGTGAACGGTCGGGCTTCAACAACACCGAATGGGACGAGCGCTTCCTCGATCTGTTCGAGCGAGATCCGGAGCGGCTCGCGAACATGACGATCACCGAATACGCGACCCTCGGAGGCTACGAAGGCTCCGAAGTCGTGATGTGGCTCGCGATGCGTGGCGCGCTTCCGGCTGGCGTCGTATGCAAACATCGCAGCTACTACCTGCCGTCGATGACCGGCATTGCAACGGCTGTTTACGAAAGCGTCGATACCGAGCCAGATCCGTCTGCGATCAAGCATCATCGGAAGCGAATCGCGGCGCAGCTCGACGGCATCGAGCGGTTGCAGGGCACGTACCCGTTCACGATCGGCACGGCAGTGAAGGCGTATCGGATCAACGACTACCTGCACCGGATGATCGAACCGGATCATCGAACGCGCTTTTTGAGAGACCCCGAAGGCAGCTTCGACGCGGCCGGTCTGTCGGACGAGGAACGCGATCTGATGCGCCGGCGCGATTGGCCGGGGCTACTGCGCTACGGCGTGATCTTCTTTCTCCTCGAAAAGCTGGGTGCCGTGACGGGCGTGTCCAACCTACATATCTACGCGGCGATGCGCGGCCAAACGCTCGAAGACTTCCAACTCACGCGTAACGCGCAGGACGCGTTGTACTCGGTTGCGGGAAACAGCGCAGGCCCTCTCGGATGGCAAACGAGCGTTGCGCGCGACGACGAGTGACGCGGCAGCGAGCGTGTATCACAAGAAAAAGGTTACTAAGAGAGCAGCTATCACTGCCGCGACTACGCTGCAAGCGATCTGGATAGTGACGACGCAGCGCCCAGCGGCGCGAGCCCGTCGAACCGGAAGGCCGTTACTCGCTGCGCGGGACTTGTGACGCCGCCCTACCCACCTTTTGCACTGCGGGCGACTGCATGAGTCGCAACCGCTTTTGCGGCGCCGCGCAGTTGATCAATTTGAGGAGTGCGAGTGATTATCGACATACACGGCCATTACACGACTGCACCGCAAGCGCTGCAGACCTGGCGCAACCGGCAGATTGCGAGCATCGGCAACCCGTCCGAGGCGCCGAAGGTATCCGAACTGAACATCAGCGATGACGAACTGCGTGAGTCGATCGAGAACAATCAGTTGCGGTTGATGCGAGAGCGTGACATCGATCTGACAATCTTCAGTCCGCGCGCGAGCTTTATGGCCCATCACATCGGCGGTTTTCAAATCTCGAGCACATGGGCGGCTATCTGCAACGAACTGTGCCATCGCGTGAGTCGTCTGTTTCCCGACCGCTTCGTGCCGGCCGCCATGTTGCCGCAGAGCCCGGGAGTCGATGTTACGACATGCATTGCCGAATTGGTCCGCTGCGTCGAGGAATTCGGCAATGTCGCCATCAACCTGAATCCCGATCCGTCCGGTGGCCACTGGACGAGCCCGCCGCTGTACGACCGCTACTGGTATCCGGTCTACGAGAAGATGGTCGAGTACGACATCCCTGCGATGATCCACGTGAGCACGAGCTGCAACGCGTGCTTCCACACGACGGGTGCGCATTACCTGAACGCCGACACGACCGCCTTCATGCAATGCCTAACGTCCGACCTGTTCAAAGATTTCCCGGCGCTGCGCCTGGTGATTCCGCACGGCGGCGGCGCCGTGCCTTACCACTGGGGACGTTTTCGCGGACTCGCCCAAGAACTGAACAGGCATCCGCTCGAAGAACATCTGCTGAGCAACGTGTTTTTCGACACTTGCGTCTACCATCAGCCGGGCGTTGATCTGCTGACGCACGTGATTCCCGTCGACAACATCCTGTTCGCCAGCGAGATGATCGGCGCAGTGCGCGGAATCGATCCACGCACGGGGCACTATTTTGACGATACGAAGCGCTATATCGAAGCTGCCAACATCGGGCCGCAAGACCGCTATGCGATCTATGAGGGCAACGCGCGACGGGTGTATCCGCGTCTCGACGCACAACTGAAACTAAAGGGGCTTTGACCATGGTCGAACTTGGGGTCGTTTATCGCAATATCCGCCGTGCGGATGAGAGTGTCGCTCAGCGGCTCGCGGAGCTGGGTTCCGCAACAGTGCACGAAGCGATGGGCCGTACCGGTCTGCTGAAACCGTACATGCGGCCGATCTATCCGCGCGCGCGGGCGGCGGGGACGGCCATCACCGTGCTGCTACATCCCGGCGACAACTGGATGCTGCACGTCGCCGCCGAGCAAATTCAGCCTGGCGACATCGTTGTCGCGGCGATCACGGCTGACAGCACTGATGGCTACTTCGGCGATCTGCTCGCGACAAGCTTCAGGGCGCGAGGCGCGAAGGCGTTGATCATCGACGCGGGTGTGCGCGACGTCGCGATGCTCGACGAAATGCAGTTTCCCGTGTGGAGCAAGGCGGTCTCAGCGAAGGGTACGATCAAGGCGACGCTCGGCTCGGTGAACGTTCCCGTCGTCTGCGCGGGAGCACTCGTTCACCCAGGAGACGTGATCGTCGCAGACGATGATGGTATTGTCGCCGTGCCCGCCGCGAGCGCCGCGGTGGTGATCGAGAGGGCGGCCTTGCGTGAAGCCAATGAGGTCTCGAAGCGCGCGAAGCTCGCATCCGGCTTGCTGGGGCTCGACATGTACGACATGCGCGAGCCGCTGCGTAAAGCTGGTCTGCGCTATATCGATTAAAGTGAGCCCGCCGAATGGACTATGTAGCACGAACGTCAATTGAAGTCTCAGGCATCGCGTCGATGGCGACGCGGCCGATCCTCGCGCAGCTCGCGGCGCAATACGAACGAGATACAGGTTGCCGCGTGGCGATCACTTCGGTCGGCGGCGTCGAAGCCGCGCGCCGCGTGCAAGCGGGCGAAGCGTTTGACTTTGTGGTGCTCGCGTCCGACGTGATCGACCGGCTTGCGGCTGACGGTTGCGTCGATGCGGACGGCCGCGTCGATATTGCACGCTCGCGCGTGGCAATCGCGGTCGCCGCAGGCGCTCCGCGTCCGGATGTGGGTTCGGAAGAGGCGGTGCGCGATGCGATCCGGGTGACCGGACGAATCGGCTACTCGACAGGACCGAGCGGCACCCATCTGAAGCGTCTTTTAGAACGCTGGGGCATCGCCGATTCGATCGCCTCGCGAATCGTTCAGGCACCGCCGGGCGTGCCCGTCGCGAAGCTGATTTCGAATGGCGACGTCGATCTTGGGTTCCAACAGTTGAGCGAGCTGATGCATGTGCCGGGCGTCGACGTCGTCGGACTCTTGCCGCCCGCGATCGAGGTTGCGACGGTGTTCTCGGTCGCGACGTGCCGCGCAATGCACGAGCGTCACGCGACTGTAGGGTTTATCGAGTTGCTAGTGTCGCCGCATGCGGACGCTGTCAAGCGCGAGCACGGAATGGAGCCGATGTGATGGCCACACGGCAGTGAAAGCACGCGCGCCCAAAGCGCCAACGAAGCCGGATAACTCGGAATTTCATGTTGGCGACGCGAATGATCAATTGTCCTACAACCATGGCGGGCCTCGTTAAGTTGAGAGCAGGAAGTTGGGGGGTATCGCAGATGTAGAAGATTCCTTTTGATTATCGGGCGATTCCGGTGCCGCTCCCAGCTGGGGTTAGGAATTAAGTCGCTCCCATACAGAGCTCGACTGCGCTAGGCGAAGGTCGAAGCGACTGTTGCCGGCTACGTATTATGTTTGGAGCGATTGCTTATCGGCCCGTCCTCCGCCACCACACACAAATGCGACAAGGCCACGACTCGCTGCGGGCCAGGTAACAGACCGCCCACTCGCTCTGGCGAACGCCGCTAATACTGCCGCGCCGATGCTCCTGTCGCTGTTCTGAAGACACCACGGCCATATGATTACCCCGACGTTGTCCATCTCATCGTCGCAGTCGCGAACCGTTGTGTAGCTGCTGCGGATCACGCCCGTGTCGAGAGCCAAGCCCGCGCCCGGGCCGTTGCGAGACGATACGCTCGGCCAATCGGCTGCGGCCGATAGAAACGGTCTTGATGTGCAGTTTGCCGGAGTCTACGCGGTACAGAGGTCAGACCGGGTCGACCGATTCCCGATGACTTTCGCAAGCGATTGAATGCCACCCGTCCTCGCCGATTCATAGCCAGTTGGCGATAACAGTTATCTTCCTCCGCTGTTGAACGCCGAAATGCGCCCAACTACTATCTTATTGAGCTGCTCGATTATATGCCAGCCGACGGCGGCGCCGACGAATCGACCGACTTGAAATCAGTTTCTACGAAATCTCAATTTATGAATGGAGAGGTATTCCATGATCAAAGTTCTGGCAGTCTTGAAAAGAAAAGATGACATTACCCGAGAACAGTTCATCAGTTATTGGAGAGAAACGCATATTCCGATGGTCAAAACGCTTCCAGGTCTGCGAAAGTTCGTCTGCAACGTCGTTGTGGACGACTTTGTCCAGTCCAATTATCCTGCCGTAGATCGCTATGATGGGTGTAGCGAACTCTACTTTGACGACCTAGCGTCTGCCGATGCGGCATTCAACTCCGCTCAAGGAAAACTTAACGGTGAGGATGCACTTAACTTTATTGGCCAGCGCTTATTTCTAGCGACCGAGACCGTGGACATCACCGATCTCCAAGGCGTTTGACAACCGTTTGCCCGCGCGTTCGGCGGGCCGCGACTGCGCACCGAGCATTTTGTCTGCCGGCGCCACCTTCTCGGCTCGCCAGAAGCGACTCTTCTCTTGTGAATCGAATAATGCGAGACGCACTCGTATTACTGATAGCCCGAACGAGCAGCGGACCGTCGTAACACCTCGCCGACACCGAGTCGCTGGCGGAGAAGCCGCTGGACTTGCGTTTATGTATGCACAATCATTAGATTTAATGGAGACAAGATGAATGCCAACGTCATATCACGAGAGGGAGATGCGCTGCATGCAGGGGCGGTGTATGCGAAGGTCAGCCGCCGGCTTCTGCCGTTCCTATTTATATGCTACATGATTGCCTATCTGGATCGAATTAACATCAGCTTCGCCAAGTTGCAAATGCTCAGCGCCCTCCGAATGTCGGATGCGGTCTATGGTTTAGGTGCTGGTGTGTTTTTCGTGGGGTACTTGCTCTTCGAGATTCCAAGTAATCTTCTTCTGTTGAAGGTCGGTGCACGTCGATGGATTGCTCGCATTATGGTGACATGGGGGATTTTGTCGACCAATATGATGTTTGTTAAATCGCCGGCATCATTCTACGTCTTGCGCTTTCTCCTTGGCGTGGCAGAAGCTGGATTTATTCCAGCGGTGCTGTTGTATCTGACTCATTGGTTTCCAGCTTATCGGCAAAGCAAAGCGACCGCGCTATTCCTGACTGGAATTCCCATGTCCGGCGTTATCGGCGGACCTGTTTCAGGATGGCTGCTGAGTCATTTTTCGGGCACCCTAGGTCTTGCTGGTTGGCAATGGCTATTCTTTCTCGAGGGCCTGCCCGCTATAGTCATCGGCGTAATCGCATTTTTCTACCTCGATGATGACGTTCCCTCCGCCCGGTGGCTTTCATCGGCGGAAAAGACGTTGATTTTGCGAGACGTGGCCGACGATGAAGGTGGGCATAAAATGCATTCTGTAAGAGACGGCCTCAGTAATCCCCGGGTGCTTCTTCTCGGTCTAATCTACTTCTTCTTCATAATGGGGCTTTACGGCGTTACGTTCTGGTTGCCGACTATAGTCAAGGCGACAGGGGTGACCGATGCCCTCAAGATTGGACTGCTTTCTGCCGTTCCGTATGTGGCCGCCGTGCTCGCAATGATTTTGACCAGTCGCAGCTCAGACGCCACGGGGGAACGTCGATGGCACTTGGCCTTGGCTGGGTTCGTTGGTGCCGCCGGTCTCTGTGGCAGTGTGGCGTTCGCACAAACCACTGCATTGGCGCTGTGCGCACTTACAATGGGTACGATGGGTGTGATGACCACCATCTCGCAATTCTGGGCATTACCGTCGCGTCTGCTCACCGGCGCTGCGGCAGCAGCGGGCATTGCATTCGTCAATTCGATCGGGCAGATCGCTGGTCTAATCAGCCCCGTACTCGTCGGATGGATTCAAGTGTCAACCGGCACCGCAACCATAAGTGTTCTCGGTTTGGCACTGAGCATGGTGATTGGCGGACTGCTTGTTTTTTGGGTGCCTGGTCGCCTGGTGAACGTTCGGAGAGAAGCGATCGCAGGGTGAACGCCCATTGATTCGCTAAGACTACCTAGCGCAGGCAACGACCGATAAGGTGAATGATGGGCGTAAAAGATGAGCGACTGACGGAGATGCGGGCCTTCATGGCTGTTGCCACGGTGGGCGGGTTCACTGCAGCTGCATCACTACTTGAATCAAGTCAATCGTTCATAAGCTCGACTGTGTCTGGACTCGAACGACGTCTTGGCGTTCAGTTAATGCATCGCTCGACACGAGGTCAGCGTTTGACTGCGGAGGGTGAACGGTTCTTGGTTTCATGCAAACATATCATGCAGGAACTTGACGACGCCGAAGCCGACATCCGATCTGATGAGCCGAGGGGCGACTTACGCGCGAGCATACCGCTTGCCTTCGGTACCGACCAGATCGTCCCTCAACTGACATCGTTTCTAAGCACGAATCCCAACGTGAGCCTTCACCTGTCCTTGACAGACGAGCCGGTGAACCTAATGAAGGATAACTTTGATGTCGCCGTGAGGATGGGACACCCTCAGGACTCTTCGCTGGTTAGCAGACGTCTTTGCACAATTAAGCGCCTAGTCGTGGCGTCACCTCAATATATCTCCAAACGAGGCTATCCTACGACGCCCGCCGAACTGGCGCAGCACCAATGTCTAATATGGGAACCACCGATGGAAAGACTCAATCGATGGCCCTTTTTTCTTGATGGAGGGCGCGAAGAGGTTACAGTGCACGGGCATCTTCATGCAAGCAGCGGCACAGCGCTCTACAAATTCTGCCTGGCGGGCATCGGCATCATGCGCTTGGCGGAGTATTTGGCCATCCCGTCGATCCAAAAGGGCGAATTGGTCCCCCTTCTGACCGAGTTTCAAGCCATAGAGGAAACGCCCGTGTATGCGGTGTTCCATCGAGAACAGAAGCTGGTGCCGCGCATCAGGGCGTTCGTCGACCATTTGGTTTCCGCGTTCGAAGTCCCGCCGTGGCGTCAGCCGCCTGACCTTCCCAACGACCGCTGACGAGGCGGCAAGCGCGACATTTCGAGCTTGCCGATGGGAGGTACTTCTACGCTTCTACGGCATCGCACGTTTCGCGCGGAGCTTACATATTCTCGACGCAACGGATTGCCGCTACCTACACGGCAGAAAAATCAACCGAATTTTTCCGTCAATGCAACTTAGCACGCGACCTGCTCGCTTATTATGAATTTGGACGATACGTAGAATCCGATCGACTCGGTGCCGCCGGTGATTTGTCGTCTGTGGCGGGTACGCCGCCTTCGACTCCTCGCCACCGGCGAAAACCTTCGCCACTATACCGAACAAGATGATTGTCGCCGCACATTTCCGGGGCGGTTCAAAAACGGGCGAGCTGCAGGAGGTCGACAAGGAGCAGAAGCCGCAGACCGAACTTGAAGACGAGCTGGCACGCGTGCAGCGGAAACTGGCGGGAGTGAAGATGAAGCGTGATCTGTTGATATGGCCTAATTTTGCAAGCAGGTCGGGCAACGTCCTTGCTGTCGCGATTTCGAGCATCAATGTATCCGAGCTGATTGGTAACGCGATAGACGGGCTGTTTATCGACGATGGATCAAGCTCATATCCAGGGACTGGTTACCGCATTACATCGTTCCGTCACGGGATGTTGATGTCCACGCCGAACTGCTCCCGATCGTACACCGGCGAAATCGTTGGCTATGCGATAAGCGAACGCATGACGAAAGACTTGGTGATGCAGGCGCTGTTTCAAGCCGAAGTCCGAAGCCCGTCCTGATTCAGCACACCGACGGCGGTTCGCAACATTGCGCACGAGCTTACCAGAAGCTCGTTAGGCAGTTCGGCATGCGTGCGTCGATGAGTCGCCACGGCAACTGCTACGATACGCGCGGATCGAATCGTTCTGGGGTTCTCTGATGAGCGAACTGATCTGTCATCAGCGATTCGCCACGCAGGAGCAAGCCAGACTCGTCATAAGCGAATACATCGAAATATTTTACAACCGGCAGCGTACGCAGGCCCGTCTCGGCTACCTGTCGCCTGCCGTCTTTACACAGCGGTTCTATTTGGATCGTACTGCGGCTTAACGCGTTGGTCTCCACCAATTCCGACCGACCTCAGTCTTAGGTGGCTTGCCCTGAAGCTCAAAGGTCATGCTGAAAGAGATCGTGGCCGCCCTCACGCTGAGATTGGCTCCGACCGAGAAACCAATCCTCAAACCGGCCCCATTCACCGCCCTGACAAGATACATCCATTTGCCGTGGACCTCGGATATCTTGATCCTAGTGCCCAAGAAAGCGCCGCGTGCGTTCCATGACGATGCGCGCCTGCTCGCCGAACGGAAGTCCGCGCAAAGCAAGCGTCGGAGTCTCGATAGCGAGCGTCATGTCCGTTCGAAGCTGCGCGAGCATTGCTTGCAACGGTAACTCACCATCCCCTGGAAGCAGGCGCGCTGTGCGCGCCTCGGTGCGGCGACCTTCCACAGAAGCGGGCGATGCAAGCCGCGCATCGCAAAGCTGGATGTATTCGATGAGCTCCGGATTTATGCGCGCGATATCTTCCGTGTGCGCCCCCGAACGAAAGAACTGCAATGCATCGATAAGCAGCCGCGCATTAGGCTGGCCGCTGCCGTAGACGGTCGCAAGTGCATCGCTCGGGGTGCCGATCGCGCAGTACGTGATCGGCTCCAAACCCACTGTCATGTCAAAGTGCGCCGCCGCTTCACACAGCACGCAGAAGTTGTCCGTCAGGCGCGCGCGGTCGTCGTCCAAGCCTACGGTCAGCACATGCTTTGCACCCAGGCGATGCCCCACCTCCAGAGCTGGTAGCAGGTCGCCAATATTCGTGTCTGCTTGAAGCCAGCCCGGTTCGATATCGAGCAGCTTTACGCCCGTCGCGTGCGTGCGCGCTTCGAGTTCACGAATCAGCGCGGCGTCGTGCACGACATCGACGGCTCGCAGGCCGTAATAATTGAAGCCGCTGGCATGCGCGGCGTCCGCCAGTTGCAGCGGGCTCGCGTCCCGTAGCGTGAGATGGTGCAAGGAAAGTTTTTGCATGATCATTCTTGTCGATGGTTGAACAAAAAATCATAGGCAAGCGAAGCTGCGCCGGACGCTCAACAGCGGCGGCCGCTGATTCTCCTTCGCTTAAAAGGGCTAACTAGCGGGATCCAGAGCTCTCGATAGAATTTCCAATCAAGACTTCGCCATCGGCATCGGTAAGTTTTGCGGGGCCTGCCCACTTCAACCCGACAACCGCCGAAATCAGGCACGCACCCGCAAGGTACATTGCTACATACCTGTAACCGCCTCCGTTGTAGAGCACAAGGGAGGCTGCGATCAGAGGAGTGAAGCCGCCGGTGATCGCGCTGGCCAACTGATAGGCGACACCTGCCCCGCTGTAGCGAAACGACGGATCAAACATTTCTGTAAAGAGCGGCTGCTGAACCGCGACGACCGGATCGTGCCCAAAATTGGCAACCAGAACGAATGCGAGGGTGATCAATACGATGTTATGGGTTTGTAAAGCCCAGAAGAGGGGAAACGCGCCAACCACACCGATGAGCGCACCCGCTACATATACCGGTCTACGACCGATCCGGTCTGAAAGCGAGCCCAACGCCGGGATTAATGGAATGGCGACAATGCCAACCAACAGGGTCGCAGTCAGCAGGCTCAAGCGCGGAATTCCTAGGTTGTTACTACCGTAGCTCAACGCAAATACAGTGACAGTGTAAAAGGAGACTAGTTCGGCAAGCCGCATGCCGATGATTTTAAGAAAGGCGCCAGGATGACGCTTGATAGCTTCAATGAGAGGTACCTTAGCGACATGGTCTACGACCTTGACTTCCGCCACAAACTCCGGCGATTCATCTACGTTCCGGCGAATCATGTATCCGCCCCAGACTACCAACAGGCTTAACAAAAACGGGATGCGCCATCCCCATTCGAGAAACTGCTGTTCGGTTGTGAGGAGATCAATCAGCGAGACCACGGCGGTTGCAATGAGAAGTCCAACCGACGAGCCTACCTGTACGAAGCTCCCGAAAAAACCTCGACGTTCCTCAGGGGAATGCTCGACAGCCATCAAAGCGGCGCCTCCCCATTCGCCTCCGACTGCGAAGCCTTGTACAAAACGCAGGGCGACAAGCAGGATCGGTGCGACAATTCCGACTTGACTATAGGTCGGCAATAAGCCGATAGACGCAGTAGCAAGTCCCATCAGAACCAGCGTCAGCACCAGCATTGCTTTACGGCCAATCTTGTCGCCGAAGTGCCCGAAAACGACTCCGCCGAGGGGTCTCGCAATGAAGCCAACACCAAACGTCGCAAAAGTGAGAAGAACTCCAACAGACGAAACATTCCCGGGGAAAAATAATCTTGGGAAAACCAAAGCGGCGACGAGGCCGTAAACGAAGAAATCGTACCAATCCATCACAGCCCCGGCAAAACTAGCCGCGGCGGCCCTTCCAGCAGACAATTGCTGGGAGGGTTGCCCACTCTCATATTTGCTCATTTCGTAATCCTCCTTTTTTGCACATCGCGTCGTGGCAAACGTAGCCTTGTATCGATCATTCCCATTTCACAGAAACATCGGAATGCGAATTTTTCTAGCCGGTGATTGCACAACAACATTGATCTCAATCGTTAGTCGATAAGCTATAGCGTTCCATCTAATGAAGTTAGAATCGGTGAATGATGCCGACACCTGCCGCAAACATGCTGCGAGTCGCTGAGGGCGAGCCTTGAAAGCCATCGCCAATCGATGCGCTTGCCGCGATTTGGCTGTTCTTCGTCGTACCCGACGGAACGGCCAGCGTGGTGCCGTTGGCGCGCTGGAACGCTTCGAGTGCGTACAGACCCGTTCGCTTGGATAGCGTGTAGTACTGCGATAGGTTGAACTGATGGTAGGAGGCCGAGTTCTTGATTCCATTCGCACGGCTTGCCCACGTGTAGCTATATCCCGCGCCGAAGTCCCAAGCGGGTGTTGCCTTCCAGTGCAACACGCTGCCCACCGTGTTGAACACGGCTTCGTCGGTAAACAGGGAGTTGATACCGGGGATGTACTGCACGTTCGAATACGTGACCGAAATATCCCACGCGCCGTTGAATTGATAGTCGCCTGCGGCGGCGAACCGATTCTGTGCCTGCGCGCGCTGATAGCCCGCCGTGACCGCTGACACACCCGGTTGACCCGAACCATCTGTGGCCGCCGTGCTGTTGATAGTCGTCGAGCTCGCGCTGTAAATGCCGCCGCCGTTCGCCGCATTGTTCATGCGCTCGAAAGCAACGGCCGCGCCGATCGGACCGTTAGCGTACTGAATCGCTGCGGACCACGTCGATCCCTGATACACGCTGCCCGGCACACCGGCGAACGAGTACGAGCCACTGACCGTGAAGCCGTACAGCTTCGGCGACGTATAGACCACGGAATTGTTGGCACGGTAAATCGTATCCATGTTGTCCAGATCGCCCGGATGCGCACCGAAGTATCCAGTCAGCCAGTTCGTCGGGCTATACGGCGACAGCATCGTGAAGTACGACGTGTACTGGCGACCCACGGTCGCCGTACCATAGGTCGGGTTTGTCAGACCCACCCATGCCTGGCGGCCGAACATCGCGTTGGTGAACTGTTGACCGCCGTTGGTGCTGTCGAAGCCCGATTCCAACTGAAACACGGCCTTGGTGCCATCGCCAAGATCCTCGGCGCCCTTGAGGCCAAAACGGGTGCCAGCCCAGACGCCGGACGCCGTCTTGACGTTAGAGCGGCCAGCCTGGGTCTTGGCGAGGTTCGACTGACTTGTTTGATAAACGACCGAATTGTCGACGATACCGTACAACGTCACGCTGCCCTGCGCGAACGCTGGTGCTGCAATGGTGGCCGCGCCGGTAACCAATACGGGGCTCAAATGTTTCAGTCGACTGATCACGTATATCACCTCTCCATGTTTATTGTGGGTCGCTGCCGTGCTCGATTAGCTCAGTCGCGCAGCGTTGAAGTCCGATCGTGCCGTGCCTAGGAGCCAAAGGCGGCGTTTGTACTAACGGTGCGAACGTACTTGGTCGAGGCGGCGATCGGAAAGCAGGGGTTAACCATTGGGAAAGGATCGATAAAGTGCGGCCGACGGGGGTTAGTCAGGGGCCAGAGCCTTCCCCGAAGGCCTCCAGTTCGGCGCGGGGACCACGCTCACTGCTCCGTCTCCAATAACCGACACTCAACGCACCATAAGCAGATTAGATAGCCGGACAAGATTGTTTGAAGAGCGGACTCCATCCTGGACGTTTAACATAGAACACAATTTATATATGAGACACGCTTGCAATCCGGCGCGCCCTCAGTATCGCTACGAATGCATCCAGGAAAGGTACCGCCCGTCCGCAGCGAGGTTTAGTCGAAGGAGCGTCCAAAGCGTCACACATGCCCCTGTACTTTCTTAGATCGAGTCAACGACGCAACGACTCCGAGTAAACTTTTTGCGTCAATTTATCTGTTATTTAGGATCACGACTATTTCTTCCCTTGCATCGCGGACTTGCGACCTCCTACTGACGACGAACCGCGACGGCGCCACGCGTCCAGTCAATTGAATTCAATGGAGGACGCGTTCAGAATAATGAACTATCTTTAATTGACGGAGCGCATCTTCTGGTGGAGATGTGCGTGCTCCGAGACGTAGTTTTTCGTGTGCTTGCCACATGACGCAGCCACATTTCTTTAGAAAAGGAGTTTCAGAGATGTCCGTAAATGACCACGAGCGGCGGCGCCTCGATGCGCCAGTGGATGCGGCAACAAGATTGTTCTTCATCTTCGGCTCGCCCATCAGTCACGTTCGCGCGCCCGTTATCTGGAGTGCACTGATGAAGCGGTACGGTTTGAATGCAGTCTTTCTTCCCGCACACGTCGACAGTGCCGATTTCGATGAGGCGATCGCCGGGATCAAAGGGCTAAAGAACGTTGATGGGATGATGTTCACCATGCCCCATAAGATTGCTGCGTTGAAGCACGCCGACGTTCTGACAGAGCGCGCGCAGCTTGTCGGTTCAATTAACTTGCTTCGGCGCAGTGCCAGCGGTATTTGGGAAGGAGACAATGTGGACGGTGCTGGCTTCGTGGCAGGTCTGAAAGCAGACAATGTCCTTCTCGATGGCATCAACGTCTATGTTCATGGGTGCGGAGGCGTCGGCCAGAACATCGCGTGGTCGCTCGCCATGGAGCCGATAGCGAGCCTGACCGTTTTCGACATCGATAGCGTGCGTGCTGCTGAGCTTGCAGGAAAAATCGGCAAAAAGTCATCCGCCAAAGTGATCACGGGCACCCTCGCTTCCCGTGATTGCGGACTCGCGATTAACGCATCGCCTCTTGGGCTCAAGGAAACGGATCCAGTGCCATTCCCTGTGGTTGAAATGCTCCCGAGTGCGATCGTCGCCGACGTTATCATGGAGCCCATGATGACCCCGCTTCTCACGACCGCCCAGGCTCGAGGGCTTAAAGTCCATCATGGACGAAACATGATGAACTATGCCATGCCGATCGCTGCTGCGTTCTACGGTTTGCCGTCGTCGTTGGATTGGAACGGTGGACCATTGCAGAACTAATCAGCGCTAGAATTGCGTAAGTCGGCCGGTCCTTTGACGTTCCGAGCGTGCCGCGATGTCTACGTAGAAAGTCAGGGGGACGATACCTATGTAGTTGTCTCCTTCCACACCCACTGTCTGATGAACCGGTGCGAAACATTACTTTGAATATTGACGGCATCATCTTTGATAGCGATGGCACGCTCGTCGACAGCGAAACGCTGTCGGCAGAGGTGATCGTCGACATCCTGCACAGTCTTGGCGTAACCGTAACGAAGCAACAGATTCTTGAACGTTTCCGAGGAACGCGCTTTTCGATTTTCGCCGCGTCACTCTTGGCTGATTTCCCCGTGACGGACGTTGGCCTGTTCACACTTGAGTTCCGGAACCGAACTGCGGATGTCTTTACCGACCGACTTAAGCCAATGCCTGGTGCGGTTGAAGTGATTCGCAATCTCGAGATTGAAAAATGCGTTGCGTCCAATGGCCCGCGCGAGAAGATCGAGCTTTGTCTGGACGTAACCGGCCTTCTGCCTTACTTCCAGGACCGCATCGCCAGCGCGTACGAAATAGGTTCGTGGAAGCCAGACCCCTCGCTGATCCTTCATGCGGCGTCGATGATGAACCTGCCGGCGCATCGTTGTCTTCTCATTGAAGACAGTCTGGCCGGAGTTGAAGCTGGGTTAGCCGCGGGCGTGAAAGTTATAGGCTACCGGTTGAGTGACGAGATCCGAGGTGCCGTAAGTCATCCGATTCAAGTCATCGCGGAACTCTATGAGGTTCGCGAGATGGCAGGCCTGCCGCCCGCTTGAGCGCTTCCGTAATCTGGCTGTCTCAATTTCGACTTCTTCATTGCGTAGAACTCCCTCTGCTGGAAATATGCTTCTGATCATGCTTACCGGAAGGGCAGATTCCCGAGCAGCAGGCTGCCGATCATGACGACGATCTGTATCGATGTTTTGCTGTTGTAGAGGAGAGTCATGGTGACTTCACGCAGCCGTCCCAGCGACAGTGGCGTGCTATAGGTAACCGGATAGATGGCCGACACGGCCTTCATACCTTGCAGGACCTGCTGGCGTTGGATGTCGCCCATAAGGCGAATATCCGGTAAGCACCATGGTCTATGCGTGCTGAATAAAGCGAAAAGTAACAGGGACGATGGTCCGTCGAACACGGCAATCGCGCAATGCTCCCTAGCCTGAAGGCTGAGCTGACCGACAATCCCGGGCAGCGACAACCAATACAGGCGGAAGAATAGCCCTCCAAGCGGTAATGCCAGGCTCCAGCGGGTGGCAAAGGGTCGCGCTAGCCCAAACACAGTCCTGACGCGATGGACGTCCTGTCGCACTCCATGTTGGTTCCCCGCCCTGATTTCCGTATAACCGCCCAACAATTATCGAGTCGCACATCTCCCGGCGCTGCCGGGCCGCGCTGTCGTGCTGCGCATCGAGCTGCCCATGGAGTCTCGCCCCTTCGGCTTTCCATCGCTGATGCCTGCGGCCCCGCTGTTCGATCCGAGCGTGAACGCACAGAAGCCACGTGTAGCGTAAATCCTGCGATAGGACAAACCCGCTGCCGAACACCGTCTGGGTTACGCCGCGAATATGGCAACCCGGCTATGCCGGGATGTAGAGTAGCGAAGTTACGTGGTGTTCATCGCTCTCGCCCAGCCGCATGGGATGCACGCGCGACCTCTGTCGCAACGAGACGGATCGCATCGATCAGTGCACGCGCGGCCGGAGACGGCGGGCTTCCGGCGCGCAGCGTCAACCCGATGTCGCGCCGGGTGTCGCGCATCGGTACACTGAGCACGACTAGCTGGCCGTACTCGCATTCATAACGCAGCTGCTGCGCAGACAACGTCGCGATCATGTCGGTATGCAGCAGCAGCCCGCGAATCACCGCGAGATCTGCGGTTTCGACGGTCGGCATTGGCGGCTTCAGCTTCATCCGCCGAAACAGTGTCTCGAACAGAACGCGCGTCGGCGAATTCGCGCGCGGCAAAATCCATTGGGCGTTTGTCAGATCGCGCGGCGACAGGGTCTGCGCAGCGGCGAGCGGATGACCGTGCCGGGCGAGCACGACCAGGTTCTCGGACATTAGCCGCTCGCTCTCGAGACCGCTTGCGGCGTCATTCGCGCGCAGCGCGCCCAAGATGAAGTCGATGTCGCCGGCGCGCAACGCCGCAACGAGCCCCTCGTACGCGTTTTCATCAGTGACCACACGAACCTTCCGATGCTGTGTAACCACACGCGCAACTGCTTCTGGCAGGATCAGCGTGCGGCCGAGCGGCAGCGCGCCGACCGTCACGACGCCCTGGATGCTGCCGCGCAGTGCCGCGATGTCGTCCGATACATGGCTCAGCTCGTTCAGCGCGCGCCGGACGTGCAGCAAGAACGTCTCGCCGTCAGTTGTAAGCAGCACCCCGCGCGGATGCCGATGGAGCAGAGGAAAGCCCGCGCCGTTCTCGAGAATTCGGATCGCGCTGCTGACCGCTGGCTGCGTGACGCCGAGCGCACGTGCCGCGCTCGGCATGTGCCGGTGCCGTGCGAGCGTCAAAAACAATTGCAGCCGGCGCGTGTTAAGCAGATACGCGGGGCAACCGGCTTCGGGAACGATGCGGCGGCGCGAATGGCGGATCGCACACCAGCGCGCGAGAGAATCGAGTTCTGCGAACACACGCTCGCTGCGGTTGAGCACGGCGCGTCCGATGGACGTCGGTAGCATCCCGGACGGCTTGCGGTCGAAGAGCGAAGTGCCGAGCGCGGCTTCGATTTCCTTCACGGCCCGCGTGACGGCCGATTGCGTCCGAAACAGCGCGGCTGCCGCGCGGCTCACGCTGCCGGTTTCAGCGACGCGTTGCACGGCGTACAGGCCAGCGAGATTGAGAAAGTCAGCGTGGTCCATGTGTTATTGAAACTGCAGCAGTCGCCGAAACGACGTCGCGACATTGGTTCGCTGACTTGCGACCGCTCGCGCCGTTTCAGGCATCGGCAATGCCAGTTCAGACGATTGGCACCCTGGTCTCTGCTTCGTCTGCCGCACCGGTGCCAGCCTTTGCCGCATTCGAGGAGACGGCGCGAGCGACTCTTGTACCCCGTAGCGAGAACTACCACTCATCATTCGATTCGGCAGGAAACAGACGCCGCCTTATGTCTGGAGGAAACCGTGGCAGTGAATTGGCCCGGATCTGTATTCACGCGCGCACTCAGTGTCGGCCGGCGCGCGTTGTCTGCCCGTCTCTCCGCCGATTCTCCACGGCAGCGAGGCCAGCATCAGGTCCGATTTTCGAAATATCTTTCTACGGGAATCAGCTTGGCAACCGGTTCAATCGTCAAGCCGGAAGGAATGGCAAGTGCACAGTCCATCATCAGTATTGCCTCATTACAGGATCTGTTGCGAGCCGAATCCCAATTAAAGCGTCGAGTGGTCCTTCACCGCCTCCTTTAGGGCAGGCTTCAGGTCGCGAAAACGCTCGTCCAGCGCCTCGGGGTCGCTTTGATTGAGTGCGACCATCTTTATCCGCGCTTCGCCGGCGCGGATCACCTCGAATACATTGGCTGGAATGCCTTCTTTAACCGCAACGGCGACGTCGGTGGCGGACTCTCGGGAAGCCCAGTTCCGGGCCTGCGCGGTTTGAGCGCATCATGGGAGTATCCGTACCGCCAGGGTAAACCGGCAGGATATGTACACCTTCTCACTTTAGTTCGCGTCGCAGCGCCTCGCCAGGCCCGCTTTCACGGCAGCATACGTGGCATAGAACGGCACACCGGTTAACGCGATGCCAGACGCGACATTGACCACCATGCCGTCGCCGCTCGCGCGCAACGCTGGCAACGCAGCACGCGTCAGCAGGATCGGAGCCAGCAGGTCTACAGCCACCATCGATTCAATTTCCACTTCCGACACGGTTTCCAAGCGTCCAGCGCGCAACCCACCGGCATTGTTGATCAGGATATCGAGCCCGCCGAGAAGAGTCAGAGCCTCGTTCACGGTCTTCTCTCTCGCGGCAGGAGTCCCGACATCCGCTATACCCCCCCTGGCGCGACCATTTGCAGCGCCAAGATCTTTCGCTGCCGAGGCTACCAGCTCCGCTCGCCGTCCCGAAACAACGACCCGCGCGCCACTTTCAATGAGGGATTTGGCCAGTTCCAAGCCGATTCCGCTCGAGCCGCCAGTGATGAGGACACGCTTGCCTTGAAGTTCCATTGTCTAGCTCCTTCTCGCGGGAGCCTTTGGTCGCATCAATGTCAGCGCCGTGAATGCGCTATCCAGAAGATACTGCCGTTTATGCGGTCGAAGGCTCCTTCGGCTTCGCCCACTCGGCTCCAGCCATAAACGGGTCGAGTTGGGTGCGGGTAATGTGATTCGTGTAATTCGACAGTATCTTCGTACCGACACCTAGAATCACCTCCAGTACGTTACGACGCGAGTAGCCCGCGCCGATGAACGCGTCAACTGCCGCGTCTGGAGCGAAACCCCGCTCCCGCACAACGACACTGGTGAAAGCGCGCAACACTTCCAGCTTGGCGTCGGGAACGGGCTTTCCGGATCGAATGGCCTGCACCACGGCGTCATCAATCTTCTGCATGGCGGACAACTTGGTGTGCCCAGCCATGCAGTAGTGGCACTCGTTTTCGTAGATGGCGGTCAGATAGACAACTTGCTGCTCGGTGCTACTCAGGGACGTTTTCGAGAACAGCTCCCACAACGCAGCATAGCCCGACAACAACTCGGGCGACTCCGCCATGTTTGCCTGCAGATTCGGGACAAAGCCAAATCCATTTTTCACGGCTTCGAGGATCGGCTTCGATTCCGCCGGCGCGGTTTCAACGGTGTAGGTCGTAAATTTCTGCATGCACTTGAGTCCAGAAGGAACTTCCAATCCGGCGAACCTCGCCGGTACGTAGAAGCATTATTTTGCGCGTTCCTCGCGAGCGGAACGGCGACCGCCGGCATAATGGCTATTCCTTCATGGAATGAACGGCGAGTAAAATCCAATCAGTGCAGCTTTGCTCGAATACGTCGGCGGACCGGTGCTATCCGCAGCGTGGACTCTGGCGCTAAACTGCGGCCTGCGTCGCCTCTAGGAATGAAACTCCGCGATGGAATAAGCGTTATTCTGTACGTCGGACGTGCTCTTGCGGACTAGGGCGCAGCATGCCTAAATGACGCTTGCTGAACGCACATTGACTATGGATCTATACGCTGGCAAACGCTCACGGTGAATTACAAGCACTTTTGTATGCGTGGACTTGCGCTGAGCAAGAAGGTCGTAAGCTATCGTGACGCATCGGTCGGATACTTCGGTATTTCCGACATCGTAAAAAACGATCGCCCCAAGGGTACAAAAACGTTCTCAAGGAGCGATCGTGCCGATCACCACTTCGGTGAGAATCGGGTATAGCTGAGTGGCTTGATAACGCGTTTCGAGACGGCCCTCCGCTGTTTTCCTCCGGGGGAGTCGGCCACGGTCAAGCCCTTTGACAAGTGGCCTGGGACACAGGTCGTGCCGCCTGCATTGCGCGCCTCGATCGTGTCCATATCGCCGGTCCAACTTAGGGGCGCAGTCGTTCTTTACTGAACAGTCGGGCCTCGATGAAGCTTGTGAAGGCGCGCGCCTTCATACTTGCTTGACGTCCTGTCGGAAATACAGCCCAAAGATCGATATCGGGTAACGTCCAGTCTGCAAGCGCTTCTACTACCTTTCCAGAGCAAAGCTCCGTGGCGAACATCCATTCCGACGCGACAGTAATACCCAAGTCAGCGAACACTGCCTCCCGCACCCCTTCGGCTGCTGTGATGTGGACTCGCCCGTTTGCGACGATCGACTTCTCTTCTGCGCCGCGCTTAAATACCCACGTCGCGCCGCCGCCACGCTGATCGTAGATCACCGCCTTGTGTGTGGCGAGATCGTCCGGTGTTTGCGGGTGTCCGGCACGTGCAAAGTAGGACGGTGTGGCCAAGAGTACCCGCCGGCCGTGGCCCAATTTGCGGGCGGTCAAGGTCGAGTCAGCGAGGTCACCCATGCGTAACGCGACGTCGATGCCGGCCTCAATGAGATCCACATTGCGGTCGTCCAGGACGACATGAAGATCGAGCGAAGGATGTTGATCAAGAAAGGCCGGTAGATGGGGCACAACGTGAAGACGAGCGAAGGTCACCGCGGCACAGATTCTCAATCTGCCCGACAGCGTCGCACTTGCACCACGGGCCGCCTGGTCCGCCTCTTCCGCCTCGTCAAGTGCGCGCTTTGCGTGCTCGTAAAAATTTTGCCCGGATTCTGTCGGAGCAAGGCCATGCGTTGATCTGAAAAGAAGACGCACGCCAAGCCGCTCCTCGAGTTGCGCAACAGCCTTGGACACGGCCGGTTGGCCAATTCTAAGGTGCCGTGCTGCCGCCGAAAACGAACCCGTGTCGACGATCCGCACAAACGCTTCCATAGCAGCGAGTCGGTCCATTGATATTCCTCTTTGGAATGAACGATATCACTGTTTTCTGGCTACCACAATCGTTGCGGAATCGGCCAAATAGAGAACCAAGCGGAATATCTCCTTTCCAGCGGCTAGCAAGGAAAACTGATGCTGAAAGTCTTTGCGTTTTCAACTCCAAACAGTGTGCGAATACCCATAGCTTTGGAAGAGCTCGGGCTTGAGTATGAGATCGAGCCCATCAATGTGCGTAAGGGTGAGCAGAAATGGCCAAACTACCTTGCCATCAACCCGAATGGCAAGGTACCCGTTCTCGTCGACAACGACGGTCCTGGGGGCGAACCGATCACATTGACAGAGTCAGGCGCGATCCTTATCTATCTCGCGGAGAAGGCAGGTCGCTTACTTCCCAGCGCGGGCGCTGTTCGGGCAAGAACATTCGAACAACTGCTTTTTCATTTGACCGCGATAGGTCCAGCCTTAGGACAACTGGGATTCTTCAAACGCCAGGCGTCGGAGGAAATTCCCGTGGCCATCGCGCGGTTCCAGACAGAGTCAGACAGAGTGCTCGCTGTTCTGGATCGAGTTCTCGCTCAACGCCAATATGCGGCCGGCGGCGAGTTCACGATTGCTGACATCGCCCATTTTGGCTGGCTGTGGCGGCGCGAATTTGCGGGCGTTAACCTCGACGGATTCCCCAATATTGAACGATGGTATCGCGGAGTTGAAGGTCGACCGGCCGTGCAGCGCGGCATTCAGCGAGTCACTGCACTGGTCCCGACCGACTGATTTTCCAATAGTCCCTGTGCCTTTTGGCAGGTTTTGTCGGAATTCCTCGGGTGCACTCCCCGCGCGCTGCATCGTAACGATGGCGCGCAGCCCGATATATCCCTCGCATCGCGGCCTGTAGGTGGCCAGGAATTGCAAATCGGCGCGCGGACCGTCGCGTGCAGAGTGAAGTAATCGAAGCTCATACGAAAAAGGTACTCATTATGAAAAACAAGGTTCTGGTTGTCGGCGCAAGCGGCCTTATCGGCGTAGCAGCGATCGAAGCTTTTCTTAACGCTGGCTGGGACGTAGCAGGAACTTCAAGGCGCAAGCCAGAACTTCCCAGCGGCCGTAGCTTCGAGTTCCTTTCTGCGGACCTGCGCGACGCGACTTCTGTCAGTAAAGCCTTGGTGCACCACCACAATCTCACACATGTCGCTTATGCCGCCATTTCGGAAAGCGCAGAGGACCTCGTCGGAGGCTGGTCGAACGCGGAGCAGATCAAGACCAACAACGCGATGTTGCGCAACGTCGTCGAGTCATTGGTAGCGGCAAAGGCGCCCCTCAAGCATGTGTCGATCCTACAGGGGACGAAAGCCTACGGCGTGCATCTTCATCCAATCGCGATTCCTGCGCGCGAGAGCGATCCGCGCGATAACCATGCAAATTTCTTTTTCGACCAAGAGGATTACATACGCGAAGCCGGCGCTCGTCACGGATTCTCCTATACCGTGCTACGTCCACAGCTAGTGACGGGCAAGACACCCGGCGCCCTCAATGTCCTTCCAGCCATCGGTGTCTACGCCGCGATTCGCCGTGAAAAGGGAGAGCCGTTTAGCTTCCCGGGTGGACCTTCGTTTGTCTGGGAGATGGCGGATGCAGATCTGGTCGGTGAAGTCATGGTGTGGTCTGCAGAGTCGAAGGCAGCCGTCGACGAGACTTTCAACGTCACGAACGGCGATGTGTTCGAGTGGCGAAGCGTTTGGCCAGCGATGGCAAAGACGCTAGGTGTCGCCGTGGGAGAAGACGCACCCACAAGTCTCACGGCGTACATCCAACAGAACGCCGATGTCTGGCAAACCATCGTCAAGAAGTACGGGTTGAAGAGCGCCGATTTGCGATCGTTCGTTGCGCAGGGCGACCAGCATGCCGATTTCGCGTTTGCGTACGGTGCTCCCGCGGGCCCTGTCGCCTTCGTGAGCACAATCAAGCTTAGAAAGGCTGGCTTCAATGCTGCGGTCGACACGCGTGACGCGTTCCAAGCGGCCCTTCAAGCGATGATTGACCAAAAGTTGCTGCCACCCGCCCAAGGCTGATGCACTTCTTGGTCGTTTGAGATACCGAATGCGGGGCCGTCGTTGCCCCGGAGTCGATTTACAACGGGACGGAGCGTCTCTCGGGGAGTCTGAACAACGCTTCGTCCCATTCGGTATTTCTAGAAGAAAAGACGAGAATTTACGAAGGTGAAATATGCAGGATCCTGCCGGTCATGAGCGGGCGAACCAGAACGACATCGGGCACCGTGTAAAAATTCGGGGAAAGTGTGCGGCAAACCACATAGTCAGTGGTCCAGCTCCGCCCCCAAGCTGCATACACACGCACTGCCCGGCGAACGGCAAGCGGTCCTGATTCAGCGACCGATGGCGCAATCATCGGCGCCTCGTATCGCCGAGGCGCACAACGCTCACTCACGCCGGGAGCTAACCGCACGCTGCTCAACACATCGCCAAGCGGGTGTAACCAGACGCAGGGCTCGACCGATCTATTCAAGGCAGTTTGCCGCCAGGCGTGACCGACACACCGCCGGTCACTCCGCCTGTCGCCCCTTCCGACCCGGTCTACCATGAATCAATCTCAATCACTCTTTCGTTATTTCGATCCGTCCTGGCTATCCCTTCGTCTTAGCGCCATCGCACCACTTCCCGTTCGGTTGATCGTCGGATACGGATTTATCGCGCACGGTTACGCGAAGGTGGTCAAGAATCCCGAAAACTTCGCGGCGATCCTACATGCATTGGGCGTGCCGTTCCCACATCTAATGTCGTGGGCGACGATCGTCGTCGAACTGGGAGGCGGATTGGCTATCCTGCTCGGCGCCTTCGTCCCTTTGATTACGATTCCAATGATCATGGTCCTGCTAGTCGCCACCCTCACAGTGCACGCGCAGTTCGGTTTCACGTCGATCAAGCTGATGTCAGTGACCAACGGCGTGCCGCATTTTGGGCCACCGGGCTATGAGACCGACCTTCTCTATATCGGCGGTCTGCTGACGCTCGTGTTCGGCGGCAGTGGGCCGTTCGCCGTCGATACGCTGCTCAAGCCGTTCTACACGCGGCTTACCACGGCAACGTCGCGCAACTGATTCTTGCGGCGCGCGAATTTTATCCGGCTGTAACCGCGCCCCTCTCTTTCCCGATTTACCAAAGGTGACAGGCGACATCTGGAACCTGTCTCGCCATTAAATCATTCTCTCTTCAGGAACTCCCAATGAACATCCGAGCACTCGCCATCACTGCACTCTTCGCCTTCACCTTCCTGGGCACCGCTCGCGCACAAGGCGTCACAAACGACGAGCAGCAACAAGTGCAAACGCAACCGGCGAAGCCAGCGGCGAACGCCGTCATGGGTCCGCAGGCTGACCGCACGTTTAACTCAGGCTCGACGAATCAAGCGGTGCCGATGTCTTCGGCACCGCGCTCAAACGACGGGTGCGTAGGACCTGTCAGCTTCTGCAATATCTTTTTCGGCAGCTAGGCCTTTTCGGCGCAACGGCTCTATCAGCTCAAAAGTCGGGCAGACTCTTATCCCGCAGCAAGCGGCTCGCTCCTTAAGCCGTTCCGTATCGCCGTCTATTGGCATCAGCCGCCGGCATCGGCAGCCATATGCGTCGTGGCAACAAATGGCACTTCGCGTCGCAGCTACGAACTGTTGAGGCCGAACGTGGATTTTTCCGCTGGGGCACATAGGTGGCTCACCTGCGGAAGCCACTCCTTGATGCTTAGTCATCGGCATCACGCCGCATCTGCGCTGACGATGTCGAACAATATTTCGGTGACTCTGTAACCGATGCCGGCTAGCAGGGGATCTGTCCAATTCGGCAGTACAACCCAGGTCCCGCACATGCGGGTAATTCAACCCCATTCTTTCGACGACCATGCCTCATCCTCGCATATCTTCGGCATCCACCGCTGCGCCAGTCGTCGGCATGCGCCTCCTGCTATGGCAACCATTCATTTGACGCCGACGCAACCCGTGATGGCTCAAGCGGCATCCGACGAAAATGGCGAAGGCCGCGCGCGCGCCGCGAGCTCGCTGACCGATACAGAGCGGCGGCTCACTACGCTGCTCCAGGCGTCGATCGCAGGGGACAAGCACGCATATCAAGGGTTCCTCAGTGAACTCGCGCGTCATCTGCGGATCCGGCTGCACAAGCATCTCTGGCAGCAAGATGCCGACATCGAGGATCTCGTGCAGGAAGTGCTGATTGCCGTACACAAGGGCCTCGACACGTTTCGGCCTGACGTCCCGCTCACCGCATGGATCAGCGCAATCGTCCGCTACAAACTTGCCGATCACTTTCGCGCGAGCGCGCGACGCGGCGAACTGTTCCAGCCGCTCGACGACGATGCATCCACTGCGGCAATGGACATCGCAGTCCCATCGAATCAGGATGCGTTCGACGCCCAGCGTGATCTCGACCGGCTACTCGCGACGCTACCGCCGCGCCAGCGCGAATCGATCGTGCAGACCAAACTATGGGGTCGATCTGTCGCCGAAACCGCGGCATCGACCGGTCTCACTGAATCCGCCGTCAAGGTCAGCGTACATCGCGGGCTGAAAGCGCTCGCAGCAAAGATCAAAAGGAGAAGCCATGAAGACTGACATGCTCATCATGATGCTCGCGCAGGGTCCCCGCGCGCCGTCGCGTGCGGCCGTGGGCCGCCGGCTCGGCACCGGCGTCATGTTCGGTGTGGCCGCCGCTTTACTGCTGCTCGTATTTGCTGTTCCGGGGGCGTGCCGGTCCAGGCGCTCGCCGCGCGGCTCACAATGCCCGTGTTCTGGGCCAAGTTGGCGCTCCCTGTCTCGATGACCGCCGCGGGCGTAGCGGTCCTGTCGCGTTTGTCCCAACCGGGCGTACCGACTGAGCGAGCATGGAAACTGCTCTGCGTGCCGATCGTGCTCGTCTGGCTGTCCGCGCTGGCGGTACTCGCGGGCGCGCCGGCGCCGATGCGCGAGGCGCTGATTCTCGGCCACACCTGGCGAGCCTGTCTCGCCCATATCGTCCAGCTCTCGATTCCCGGGTTCGCGGCGCTATTGATTGCGATGCGTGGTCTCGCCCCGACCCGGCCTGCACTGGCAGGCGCGACTACCGGCCTGCTCGCAGGCGCAATCGGTGCGCTCGCTTACTGCCTGCGCTGCCCAGAGATGGCACCGCCGTTCTGGGCGACGTGGTATCTGGCCGGCATGTCGGTGCCGGCGCTCATAGGCGCATTGGTGGGGCCGCGCGCGATGCGGTGGTGACCAGGTTCGCGATTCGCACGGTCAAACACCCGTGAAACAGAACCTTGCAAATTGATCACCCGACATTGAGCTTGCCGCTGAGCCGCGCGTGAAACGCGCGGCTACGTTCGTCCAGTCCGGTGAACTGCACGGCGACGTCGTGCCGCCGATACTTCGCCTCGATCGAATCGAGCGCGGCGACTGTCGACACGTCCCAGATCTGCGACCGCGAAAAATCGATCACGACGGTACGCGGATCGGCCGAATAATCAAATCGATCGACGAGTTCATTGCTGCTGCCGAAGAAAAGCGGACCATGTATTTCGTAGCGTACGCTCTGTCCATTGGCGGACACGCTGCGCGTCGTGCGGATTACATGCGCAACGCGTCGCGCAAACAGCATGGTTGCGAGCAGCACGCCGCCGACCACGCCGATCGCAAGATTGCCTGTATAGACGGTCAACGCAACAGACATGAGCATCACGGCGGTTTCCGTCAACGGCATGCGGGCGACAGTAGCCGGCCGCAAGCTGTGCCAGTCCACCGTCCTGACCGCGACGACCATCATCACCGCCGCAAGCGCCACCATCGGGATATGTGCCATGACGGGACTCAGCCCAGTGATCAGCGCGAGCATTGTGAGCGCGGCCGCGAGCGTCGAGACCCGCGTGCGCGCGCCGCCGATTCCCACATTCACTACCGTCTGACCGATCATTGCGCAACCCGCGATGCCGCCGAACGCGCCCGCACACAGGTTTGCGAGCCCGAGCGCGCAGGATTCGCGCGTCTTGTCCGAACGCGTTTGCGTTATTTCATCGACGAGCTTCGCCGTCAGCAGCGTCTCGAGCAAACCGACGAACGCAATGCTGACCGCCGTTTGCCACACGATTTTCAGCGTCCCCAGGTCAAACGGTACAGTCCACGCCGTGAGGCCTGGCAGGTCCGCACGCACCGGCTGGCCCGCGCCGACTGTCGGCACGCCCCAGTGCGTCGCGAGCGCGAGGCCAGTGGCGACGACGATAGCGATCAGCGGCGAAGGAATGACGCGCGTGAAACGCGGCGCGCCCAGCACGATCGCGAGCGTTATCGCAAAGAGGCTATAGACGGCGGGAGATTGATGCATCACGTGCGGTAGCTGCGCACAGAAGATCAGGATGCCAAGCGCGTTGACGAAGCCGAGCATCACCGGCCGCGGAATGAAACGCACGATGCGTGCGAGGCCGAAGAGGCCAAACGCCGCCTGGATCAGCCCGCCGAGCAGCACGGCGGGAAGGATGTAGCCGGTCCCGTGCGTGTGCGCGAGCGGCCCGACCACGAGCGCAATGGAGCCCGCCGCCGCCGTGACCATCGCCGGACGCCCGCCGGCCAGCGACATCACGACGAGCAGTACGACCGAGGCGAACAACGCGAAACGCGGTTCCACGCCCGAGATGAACGAGAACGAAATCACCTCGGGGATCAGCGCGAGGCTCGTGACCACGCCCGCAAGCACCTCACGCAGCCATTCGGCGCGCGACGCGGGCAATGCAATGCGCGATGCGACGCGCGGTTTATCGATCCTGTTCGCAGGAGTTGTCATGACCCTATCCCGTTTGTTGACGACGTGGGGAGCGGCGTGGGCAGTGCCCGGCGGGCGGCGCACGCGTCAGGCACGTACGACGCATCGAAAGCCGATGTGGCTCGTTGACGTGTCGAGCGTCTGGCCTTGGCGCGCGGCCGGCCGATAACGAAGGCAATAGTTCGGTGCGCACAGGTGCGAGCCGCCCTTCACCACGTGGCGCACGTTCGGATCGTCGAGCTTCGATGACGGAATGCAGCACGACTTCGTCTCTCCGGCGCTGGGCGCCTCGCCGTAGCGCGTGGCGGTCCACTCCCACACGTTGCCCGCGACGTCGTAAAGACCGTACCCGTTGGCGGAATACGACTTCACCGGCGATGTGCGTTCGTAACCGTCGAGCCGCGTGTTCTGCCACGGAAACTCGCCTTGCCACGTGTTAGCCATCTGCCGGCCGTCCGGCGCGAACTCGTCGCCCCACGGATAGACCGCGCCGTCGAGCCCGCCGCGCGCTGCGTATTCCCATTCGATTTCGGTCGGCAGGGCCTTGCCGGCCCATGCCGCATATGCGCTCGCATCCGCAAACGACACATGCACGACCGGATGATCCAGGAGTCCTTCGAGACCGCTTTCCGGGCCTTGCGGATGCCGCCAGCTCGCACCGGGCACATACGCCCACCACTGCCGATAGTCGCCGCGCCTGACGCGCCCGGGCGGCTGCGTGAACACCAGCGACGCCGGACACAGCAGCGCGGGATCGGCCTGTGGATAAAGCGCGGGATCGGGCTCGCGCTCGGCCGTCGTCAGATAGCCGGTCGCATCGACGAACGCAGCGAACTGCGCATTGGTGACCGGATGCGCGTCGATCCAGAAATCCGGCGCGCTCGCGCGCCGCGCCGGACGCTCTTCCCTGTAGAAGAGATCGGAACCCATCGTGAAGTCGCCGCCCACAATTCGCACCATGCCGTTGGTGCGGGCGGTTTCCGTCGCTGGGGCCTGTGCCGCTGCCTTTGCGGAAGAGCAGCAGCATGCACGCTTCGCGGGTCGTGCGTCCGTCGTCGGCGCGCTCATCGCGTTAGGCGTTGAAGACCGACTTCGGGACGAAGTAGAGTTCCGAGCCGGGCGGAATCAGCTCTTCCTGCTTCACGCTATCCTCGAATTCGCGCACGACGCGATGCGCGTGTTGCATCACCCACCACCGCACATAACGCTGATTGACCGCTTCGCGCTCCTTCGGGTCCTCCTGCAGATGCGTGATCCGCGCGAAGCCAAGCGGCAGTTCGGGATCGTGGAAATGCTGCTGGCGTTTGAAGTTGATCTTGAAGTCCTTCCACTTCACCGCGTGCAGTTCGTCCTTGAGCCACACCATGCACGATTCGCGATTCGAGGTCGGCTGTTCGCCGAGGAAGAAGCGCGTCTGATCCTTGCCGTCGATGAGCCGGTCCTTCGGCGGCTCGGCGCCCGCGAAACTCAGCAGCGTCGTGAACATGTCGGTGACGTGCACCATCTCGTTGCTCTCGACGCCGGCCGGAATGCGGCCGGGCCAGCGCGCCAGGAGCGGCGTTCGGATGCCGCCTTCCGCCGAACTGAAGTAGGAGCCGTCGAAAAAGCCCCCTGTGCCGCGTCCCGCGAGATGGTCCTCGGCGCCGTTGTCGCCGCAGAGGATCACGATCGTGTCGTCGGCCACGCCGAGACGGTCCAGTTCGTCGAGCAGCACGCCGAAGTCGTGATCGAGCATCAGCAGGCAGTCGCCCCAGTCGCCGTTGGTACTCTTGCCCACGAATTCGTCGCGCGGCGACATCGGGAAATGCATCAGCGAATGATTGAAGTACAGGAAAAACGGTTCGTCGTTCTTCACGCAGCGCTGCATGAAGTCGATGCCGCGTTTCTGGTATTCCAGGTCGCAGGTCTTCTTGGTTTCCATGGTGAGCTGCTCGTCGAGGAGCGGTTTCGTGCCCTTGCCCTTGAAACCCTCGTGCATATATGAGTAGCCATCGCGCTCCGGCACATAGTGCGGATCTTCCAGCCACATGCACTCGTCGTACGTCCGCAGCGGACCGTACCACTCGTCGAAGCCGTGATCCGTCGGGAACCGACCGTCCTCCGCGCCGATATGCCATTTGCCGAGACACGACGACTTATAGCCGCCCTTCGCCAGCAGTTCGGCAATCGTGATTTCCCACGTCACTAGGCCGCCGCCGTTGCCTCCGAGCGCGATCGTGTGATTGCCCGAACGGATTGGATAGCGGCCCGTCATCAGCGCGGAGCGTGTGGGCGTGCACTGCGGTTCAACCACGTAGTGGGTCAGCTTGGTGCCCTCCTTGCTGAACGCGTCGATGCGCTTCGTATCCGCGCCGCGCAGCTTGCCACCGCCATAGCAGCCCAGTTCGCCCATGCCCAGATTGTCGACGTGGAAGAACAGGATGTTGGGTTTCTTGCTCATTGCAAAACTCCATCTGTCGGAAGCGCTATCCCCCGCTCCCGGTTAGGGATACTGATCAACAAAAATGCCGGCGCTCTTCGATCCGCCGTGCATGAAGCCCTCAAAGCATTTCTTCGACGCCGTTCGGGCCCATCTCGATGCCGAAACCGTCGACGCCGCCGGACGCCAGCTCCGATCCCATCGCGGCGAGCGACTCTTCGCGGATCAGGTTCTTCAGCCTGTGAACCAGTTCGACAAACTCGGGCGTGTCGAACATCGCCGGAGTGCGCGGACGAGGCAACGGCACGCGGATTTCCGCCTTGACACGGCCGGGCCGCGCCGTCATTACGTAGACGCGATCGGACAGAAACACCGCCTCCTCGATGTCGTGCGTGATGAACAGCACTGAAAGCCGGAAGCGTTGCCACATGTTCGTCAGGATTTCCTGCATGACGGTACGCGTCTGCGTGTCGAGCGCTCCGAACGGCTCGTCCATCAGCAACACCTGCGGATTGGCCGCGAGCGCGCGAACGATGCCTATGCGCTGCTTCATGCCGCCCGACAGTTGATCCGGATAGTGGTTCTCAAACGCAAGTAATCCGGCGAGACCCAGCAGCGTACGGGCGGTGCTTTCCCGCTTTGCACGTGATACGCCCGCCATCTTCTGGCCGAACTCGACGTTCTCGCGTACCCTTAGCCAGGGAAACAGCGAATACTGCTGAAACACCACGCCGCGGTCCGCGCCGGGCTTCCTGATCGGCACGCCATCCAGCGTGGCCGTGCCGCGCGTCGGCTTCGTGAAGCCCGCCACGATGCTCAGCAGCGAAGACTTTCCGCAGCCCGATGGCCCGATCAGCGAAACGAACTCGTGCGGCTCGACGGTGATGGAAACATCCTTCACGGCCTCGGTCTGCGCGTCGCCCGACCCGAACACGACGCCAACGTTGCGGCAGTCGATCCGACCTTTGTTGGTTTTGCTCATTTGCGCGCTCCGTTCATGTATGCGAGCCACGGCGTCGACCACTGACCGACGAGGCGGATTGCGCCGCCGCACAGCAGACCAAGCGTACCGATCGTAATCATGCCGAGCACGATGGCCGGATAATCGACCAGCGAATAAGCCTCCCACGTGTAGTAGCCGACGCCATACTGCCCTGAGATCATCTCCGCCGCTATCAGCGATACCCACGCGACGCCCATACCCACCGTGAGGCCCGTGAAGATGTTCGGCAGCACACCCGGGAGAATCACATGCCAGAACAACTGCGCTTCGCTCGCACCGAGACATCGGCCCGCGCGCAGCAACACGCTGTCGAGCGATTCGACGCCGTCCACCGTGTTGAGCAGGACAGGATAGAACGCGCCTATAAAAGTGATGAACACGATCGACGATTCGGTGGTCGGCCACAGCATGATCGACAGCGGCACCCACGCGATCGCGGGGATCGGGCGCATCACTTCGATCGCCGGCATCAGCAGTTGGCTCACGATACGATAACGCCCGATCAGCAGCCCGAGGCCCACGCCAGACAGCAGCGCGATAAAAAAGCCGGCGAAAATGCGCCGTACGCTACTGCCGACGTCAACCGCAAACTTGTGCGAGCCGATGATGTGACGGGCCTCGCGAAACACGTCGAGCGGCGTCGGCACGTCCTGGAAGCGAATGTAGAACTGCACCCGGTAACGCGTGGCGAGATACCAGAGCACGAACAGCACGCCTATCGACACGCTGGCCAGCGCAGCCTTCGTGCCGAGCGCGCGGGCGCTGCCGGGCGACGGTGCGAACAGGCGACGTATTTTTGGCGGCCGCACGGACGGCGTGGGCGCACCGCTGTCGACGTTCAGATCAAACAACCGTTCCATGTCACTTTTCTCCTTTACGGGCGGCGTTCAACGCCTGTGTATAGTCGACCACCCTCGCGCCCGACTTCTTCGCGCTCGCTTCGGCATCGCGCTTGAGGAGGAACGGCTGGATGTCCGGCTTCGCCTTGTCCGCGCCGCCGAGCGTGTAGAACGCGGCGTCCGCAAAAACCTTCACTCCGAGCCTGCCATCCATCAGATAGACCGCATCGAGTTTTCTGCCCTGCGCGTGGTACTGATCGACGCCCGCGAGCGTACAGGCCGCCGAGCTGAACGAAACGATGTTACCGCCGTCAATCCAGATCTGTCCGGCCCGCGACGGATCGGCAATCGGCGCGTGGCAAAGGGTGTCGGTTCCCTCGACCTGATAGTTCGAAAAGCTTGCGAGCTGCGCATCGTAGTTGCGACCGGTTTCTCTGAACGCTTCGCGTACGAACGAATCGTCGACCCACTTGTCGATGTCGAGATCCTTCACCATTTCGAGCTTCTTGAGCACTGCGTAGTCCTTTTTCAACGCGGCGACCCAGCGCGGCTTGATGGTCGGATCGAGCGTGTCGATGCCGCCGGGACCGAGGAAGATGTAGGCGACCTCCTTGTTCACCCCCGTCCACGATTGAATCTTTTCCGCCGCCTGTACCGGATTTTTCCGGACCCAGTCATTCGCATCCATCAACGCCTTGATATAGGCGGTTACGATCTCCGGATACTTCTGTCCGAAGTCCTTGCGGATTACGACGCCATGAAACGTCGGCTGCCCGGTCTCGACGCCGTCGAAGATCTTCCGTGCGTATCCGCGAAAAGGCAGCAGCTCCCCGAACGGCACGAAATCCGCATGTGCGTCGACGCGGCTTTCCTGGATGCTGGTGCTGCCCACTTCCGGGGACTGATTGGTGAGCGAAAAGTAATCGCTCGGCAATCCGCGGCTTTGCAGCGCGGCGAGCACCATGCCGTGCGCGGCGGAGCCGAACGGGACTGAGACGCGCTTGCCCTTCAGGTCGTTAAGATCGTAGTACGGCGAATTCTTCGGTACCACCACGCCGTTGCCTCCGCCGAGCGCGTTGTACGCAAGCACTGCGACGAGTTCGGTATCGTTGCCGGTTGCATGGCCCGTCGCGCCGTTCACGAGCAGCGGATAATCGCCCATCATCCCGATCTGCAGCTTGCCCGCAATCATGCCGTTCGTGATCGGTGGCCCGGACGTCGCGTTCTGCCAGGTCACGTTGTACGTGACGTCCTTGTACTTGCCGGTGTGTGGCAGATATCTGTTCAGCAAGCCCAATTGCTTGATGATGATGCCGCCCGTAACCGTGTTGGTCGTCGTATCCTGGGTACCGATGCCGATGTCGATCGATTCGGCGTGCGCGTTGCCAGTACCCGCCAGCACGGCTCCCATCGCGACGAGCGAACTGCATAACGCACAGCCTGTCAAATCCCTGATTCGCATGATGTAACCTTGAAGATTGAATGACATGAGATCGCGCAGCCTGGCCCATGTCGGACAATGACAACCGGAACGCCGAAACGGCGCCCGCATCTGATCGGGTCGGAGTCCTTAGCTTGTGGCGCCGACGGCCTGCCTCTCGACGTGGACCTTGAACTGGAAAGCATCTCCCCGGTAATACAGCTCCTCATATTCGAGCGGCGCGCCAGCGCTCGTGTGAATCACGCGCTCTATGAACAGAATCGGCGCGCCCTCCTCCACGCCGAGCACTTTGCACAATTCGTCGGTGGCGAGAAGCGAGCACATCTGAAGATCGGCGTGTCCCAGCACGATCTGGCAGTCGTTTTCGAGCACCGTAAACACGTCGCGATTCGTCAGGTCGGCCTTCGCGACGCGCAAACCGATTTCGGACGGCAGATACGACACGTCGAGCGAAATGGGCGCGCGGCTCAAGAAGCGCAGCCGCCTCAATTCGACGACCCGCGCGCCGCATGCGATTCGGTCGCGAACATGCCTCGGCGGCACGATACTGCGCAGCGACAGCACCTTCGAATGCGTTTCATAGCCCATCTGGCGCATCGACGCTCCGAAGCCCTGCAGGCTGCCGAGATCCTGAAACGCGCGCGGACGCGAGACGTACGTCCCCTTGCCATGAATACGGAAGACGAGCCCCTCGTTCTGCAGATTGCCGAGTGCCTGACGTGCCGTGATTCGGCTAACGTTGAAGGCTTTCATCAGTTCGCTTTCGGAAGGCATCTGCTGATTCGGCCGGTACTTTCCCCCCAGAATCCGATCGCGCAGGATGTCGGCAATCTGCATATACATTGGGCCGGGCGCGCCGAGATGTATCGGCGGTCCGTCCTCGGGCATGGTGCTCGTCGCAGGTGCGGGAAAGTCGTCCACGTGCATGGCAGTAGTTATAACTCGTCATTACAAGTTGCCTTTGATAAGGCAAGAGCTGTGCCAACGTTTCCGTCGCGTAAACCGCCGTATTTTCGGATTTCGCTACCGACCTTTTGCCCCACAAGCGAACTTGGCTGCGGCGTTCGGTGCAGGAGCGTTTCCGACTGGTGCACACTTCGCGCGCGTCCCGTCAGTGTTCAGATCCATGCGAGCGTTTTAAAGCGCAGCAGCAGCGAGAGGCCGACCGCCGTCGTCATGAACGGCGCGACGCGGGCCGCCGCAATGCGCAGCGCGTGGATCGACACCCGTGAGCGCACCGTGAAGAACGCACAGGCGCACAGCGCGGCCGTCAGCAGAACGAAGTCTGCCGCGACCCACGCCACGTCGGCCGGCGCGCGGCCCGCGAACAGACTCGAATAGACCAGGACATTGTCGACCGCGCCGGACGTGGCAACGAGACCCACGGTCGCGACACGAGCCGGTCGCCCTTTCCCGGAGAATGTCCCATGCGTGGGCTCAGGCATGCCGGCGTCGCCGGCCCGACGCAACCCCACGATGCCCTTCAGCCCGACGACGAGCGGCACGACGCCCGCAAGCCCGACGAACGGGGTGTCGGAGCGCCATCCCAACTGTCCGATCGCGAGGGAAAGCGCGACCTGCACCCCCACGCTGACGAATTGCCCCGCGGCGACCTCCATCGCGCGATAGCGCGCGTTGCCGAAGAAGACGAGCAGAAGCGAGTAACCGTCGACGTTGGTCGACAGGTACGCGGCCGTCGCCGCCATCATCAAGGTAGAGAGCCCGTTCAACGCCTGCTCCCGTCTTGTCCGGCTCGTCGCGAGGCGCGTCTGGATCTTTCCCTCATGGCAAAACCCCCTTGTTATTACATGATATGTTCACACTACGCAAATACGATGCCATCCAGCGCACAGCCGGCACGCAACGGTATAATCTTTTGAAATCAAAACCGCACGATGCGGCCCCATCGAACATGCCCAACCTCCACCCGCCATTCGAGCTCGACTCCCCGATCCCGCTCTATCAGCAGATAAAGGAAAAGCTACGTAGCGGCATTCTCGACGGCACCTACGGGCCTCACTGCCGGATGCCGTCCGAGAGCGAACTCCAGGAGATGTTCGACGTCAGCCGCATCACCATTCGGCAGGCGCTTGGCGATTTGCAGAAAGAAGGCCTGATTTTCAAGGTGCACGGCAAAGGCTCGTTCGTCTCCCAGCCGAAAGCCTCGCAGAACATCACCTCGCTGCAAGGCTTTGCCGAAGCGATGTCGAGCGAAGGGCACGAGATTTCCAATCGGGTGGTGTCATTCGAGTTCGTGCCCGCGAGCACGCAGGTCGCGGCCAAGCTCGAACTGGATGAAGGGACGCCCGTCGCAGAGATACATCGCGTACGGCTGCTGAACCGCAAGCCCACGTCGTACGAGATTACGTTCGTGCCCGAGCCGCTCGGCAAAAGGCTTCAGCGCGCGGACCTGATAACAAGAGACATTTTCCTGATTCTCGAAAACGACTGCGGCATAGCGCTTGGCAGCGCGGACCTAGCCATCGACGCGACGGCAGCGACGCCCGCGATAGCGCTCGCCCTCGAAGCTCGCAAGGGGGCGCCGCTGCTGCAGGTCGAGCGCCTGACCTACGACGCCGCCAAACGTCCGATCGACTTTGAATACCTATACTTCAAGAGCGGGACGTTCCAGTACCGGCTGAAAGTGGACCGCAAGCGGTCGGCCGACGCGCGTGGCAAGCGCCAAGCCACGGAAGCGAAGGCGTGAGTACCCGGCGCTTCGCGCGCCGCCCGGCTAACAATGGGCTGTCATTGATGTAACCAGTCAGATGGAGCCCATCCTGTCCGGCCTGTCCAATGCCAATGCGTGCGCGGTCGTCGCGTCGATGCCCGCACAGAACCGCTGGGCAACGTTCGCCGACGAGCTGGCCAAACTCGATACCGCGAGGCGAAATCTGCAGCGCACCGATGCCTGAGGCGACCACTGCGCCGTGCTATCAAGCAATGGAATACCAGCACCGGAAGTTTCATTACCGGGCCGCTATCCACACTAGTCTCAAGGCGTTGCTGCGGCATCGCAGCAGCAACCTGACATGCAACGCGAGAGACAGGAACAGCGCATGAATGAGACAGCTCAAACCCAGGTCATGCCCGGCAAGGCGACACCGCGCGGGCGACTTTCTTTTCGTGTCGGGCTCCAGTTCGCAGCGGCCCGACAACGCCTTCGCCGGTGCTTACGCCGATAGCTTCGGCACGGCATCCGCCGATATTCGCGCGCAGACGCGCTCGGTGATCGAGAACGTCCGCGACATCCTGCGCGCCCAAGCCGCCGATCTGTCGAACGTCGTCGAGGTGACGACGTTCCTCGTCAATATGAACGACTTCGGCGGCTACAACGAAGTCTATGGCGAGTACTTCGACGAAACGGGTCCGGCGCGCACGACGGTCGCGGTGAATCAGTTGCCGCATCCGCTGCTCGCCATCGAGATCAAGGCGGTCGCGTGGGCGCCGCGCGCCGCTGCGGCGAATCGCCGGGCTGACTGAACAGGAGAACGCGCATGTTGAAGTACTGCAAGCCGCTCAACTTCGCACACTGGGTCGATGAGCGCGCGCATTTGCTGAAGCCGGCCGGCCGCGCGCTGTCCAGCAAGACCCTGCGAGCCTCATCCTGTCTGCCGTCTGATTGAAGGTTGATTACCTGCTCGATTAATGGCAAGGCACGCGCCCGCTCAGACTTGATTCCAGCGTAGATCCCCTTTTCGTCGTCGACGTTCGAACCTTCGAGGAAGATTCTTTCGAGCGGCTCAGAAGACTGTTCATAGTCGCGCTGGAGCTTCCTGATGTTCTGTATCACAGCAGGGAGTTCGTCTTTGCCAGCCAGTGTGACGTCCCGCAAGACGATCATCGCACGATCGTGAACGCCGCCCCAAACTGGAGTTGCAGTCAATCGACGTGAGCGCGTGGCCTACTGTCGCCTTTACCGAACTGGACGATGTGGCGCGGGCCACATTCGAGACACGTCAACACGCCGTGTTGCGCTACACAGCCGGAGAGTCGGTCAAGGCAATCGAGCGTTCAACGGGCATCAATCGCCGGCAACTGTACCGATGGCTCGAACGAGCCCAGGCACCACACCCTGATGGACGTCCATTCGGCTTTCGGGCGCTCATTCGCTATTTGCGCATCGCGGATTACGGGCGGGTGTGCGACGTGCAGGTGCGAGGCGAGCGCGGCAGCCGGGGCGCCGCTGGTGCATTGACGCAGCTGTTCGAGCGTTACCCTGAATTGACTGGATGGCTTCTGCTTCAGGTCAAACAGCGCAGGGTGCTGCTCGAGCAGAGGCATACGGATGGACATCTGCGCACGCGCCTACGCGGTTTGCAATCGATGCACGATGAATTCCTGCGCCGATGTCGATCATTGGGATTGACGGCGGCCGACTATCCCTTCAACACCGGCGACCATGCGGTTCGCTCGCTGTCCCGACGGTTGAAGGCGGAACTGCCGCGTACGTTTGGCACGGCGGCACGCTCAGCCGGCGCCTCGCACCTTAAGGGCCTGCCCCGGCTCGACGGCGCGGACGCACCTGCGGCGGTCCGGCCGTACCAGGTCGTCGAATTTGATGGTCATCGGCTCGATATCAGGCTCAAGGTTGTCGTGCGGGATCCACTCGGTTTCGCACACGAATTCGAGATGGAACGGGTATGGCTCCTGGTAATCATCGATGTGTGCACGCGCGCCGTGCTCGGCTATCACATAGCGTTTCGCGAATACAGCCGGTATGACGTCGTCAAGACAATCGAGAATGCACTCGAGCCCCATCGTGCGCGAATGTTCACCATCGCAGGGCTTGGGTATGGACCACAGGACGGTTTTCCGTCGGGTCGCTTGCCCGAACTGGCGTACGTCACGTGGGAGTGGATCAAACTCGACAACGCAAAGGCCAATCTCGCAAGGGAAACACTGAATTCGTTGTGCGAGTTTGTTGGCTGTGTCGCTGACGCCGGACCGAAGTACAGCCCCGATGAGCGACCCTATATTGAGAGGTTTTTTGGGACGATCGCGAACCGCCTCTCATCGCGTTTGCCTGGCTATACGGGTGCTCATCCTCGCGATCTGCGTCGGGCACTCGCAGATCCGAAGGGCGACCTGAGGCTCTACGTCTCACTCGACGAACTCTCGGAACTCGTTGAGTACAGCATTTCCCGCTACAACGGCACCCCGCACGCCGGCCTTAACAACGCACGCCACTCGAAGCGATGGAATATTTCGTGCGCGGCAAACAGACGCTTGTGAGATGGCTGGCCCAGGCGCGTCGCCAGACACTCTGCCTGATGCAATCGGCCCGACGATGCCGGGTGCGCGCCTATCTCTCTCAAGGCGTACGTCCGCATATCAACCTGCATGGTGTGCGCTACACGAGCCGGTTGCTCGCGGCAGGTACGCATCTGATCGGCGAGTATCTGCTGGTCTACATGAACGCTGACGACTTGCGCTCAGTACGCGCCTTCGTGGCCAGTGGCGAGGAACTGGGTGTCCTCGAGGCGCAAGGGGCGTGGGGCGTCGTGCCGCACAATCTCAAACTGCGTCAGGAGATTCTCAAGCAATCTGGCAAGCGCCAACGCCATATTGCTGCGATCGATACCAATCCAATCGAGGTCTACGTCCAGAAAAAGCTCACGCAGGCGAGGAAGACTCGGAAAGCAGCGACGGATCTCGCCAACGTCACGCGGATTCTGACGTCGGCCCCGACGGTACGTACGCCTGTGGGGCCGAAACGTCGGGCCGAGGCAGAGACTACGACAATGGTCGCATCACCAACCCCAGTCACACAGCCGGCGACGGACATCGATCTCGCGCCACGGCTATCGGTGCGCCCACGCAAGCTCTCCATCGGTACCGGTCAGGTCTTCTGATTTCGTCGCTCACGCCAGGAGGTGCATCATGTCGCTCGAAGTGCCGCGTCCGATTGATCCTTCATTGCATCCGCTCGTCACCGGCAATTACCGCCTGGCGACGCCCGCGATCGAAGCGTTCTATGAACTTGTCACCCGCTGCCTGCGATATCGGATCCCTGGCGCACTTATCTATGGACCGCCGCGCATTGGCAAAACCCGCGCGATCGAGTATGTGCGGCTCCTGCTTGCGCGTCAGTACCCGAAGATGTCCAGCTACCATGCACAGTGCGAGCACAAGCCGAAACACGCGGAAGGCCCCTTCTTCACCAATCTGCTGGAGGCCGTCGGTGATCATGCTCCGCACGCGGGTACGAGTTCGGCAAAGCGCAGTCGCCTCTCGCTGCGTATCCGCGAGGCCGCGGCCCGCGCCGGAAGCGGCACCGTACTCCTCTTCTGCGATGAGAGCCAACGTTACAACGAGAATGAATATGAATGGCTGCGGGATGTGCATGATGCGCTCGATCGCCAGCAGATCAAGCTCTTCACGTTCCTCGTTGGCCAGCAGGAACTTCTGGCGCAGAAAACAGCCCTGCAGGTCGCAGGCAAAACACAGATCGTTGCGCGTCTGATGGTCGAGGAACTCGCGTTTTATGGCATCAGGAACGCCGAGGATGTCGCCACGTGCCTGAATGGCTACGATCAGACCGCGTATCCGGAAGGTTCTCATTGGAGCTTCACGCGGTTCTACATCCCACAGGCGTTTGACGCCGGCTATCGTCTGGTTGCCGACTCGGGAACGCTTTGGCAAGCGTTCGAGGCTGCGCATCACAAGGCGAGCCTGCCGGGCAACCTTGAAATACCGATGGAATCGTTTGCTCGCGCTGTCGAGATTGTGCTCAAGGAAAGTGAGCTCAAGGACGCTCCGGGGCATTGCCCTGATGCTGCCTTGTGGACTCACGCGGTTCAGCACTGCGGCTATGTTCAGTCCCGCCATGCGACGGGCCGCGTGCTGGCAACGGTGTGATCTCGTGGCACTCACGCGCCCGCGCTTCCCGATTCTGGCGTTTGATGAGTGGGAGCTTTCGCTTTCGCGAGGAAGTGCGTTCAACCAGAAGTGGCTGATGCCCGGCGAATCGCTGATCTCTATCCTGTGGAAGTTCGCGTGCGCGAACGTACTGCCCGGAGACGCGCTCATGCATCTGATCAGCCCGTTGGTTGATCCGTCTATGGGTGTAGCACCCGTGCGCGACAACATCGAACTCGCACGTCTGTGTCGCGTACTCCGTTTGCCCGAAGGGGTTTTGCGGATGTCCTTGCTTGACGCAGCCCTTGCGGTTCCGACTCACCCGGCCTTCCGATATTGCAGACTGTGCGCCGCGCATGGCTACCACAGCGTGCTATATCAACTTGAGGAGGAAGAGCGCTGTCCCGTACATCATCAATCACTCGACACACGTTGTCTGCATTGCAGTTGCGAGACGCCGCACATCCTCAGCGCCAGCGTAATCGAGGCCCCGTTTCGATGCTTGGGGTGCCGTTCCCATGTCAGTTATGGTCGACTATCGCTCCGCTCGACCATTCCCGCGATGAGCAGGCAGGACCGCATGGCGCTCAGTCGCCACTGGCTGCTGCGCTCGGGCAACGACATGAACGGCGGCTCCGGAAGTGCGTGATCGCGAGTTGTCGGCGCCGGCATCTCAAAAGCAGTTGGAGACACTTTTATTTCGGTTCTGGTAACAGACTGAATCTGCTGGAGTTTTTTGCGCCGCTGCATTACACGAACGCGAGTTGACAGAATTATTGGCGCAACGGAGACACTTTTAATACTGTCTACGGCTGGATCACGGGAGCGGTTGGAGAGACGTGCGGCGACCAGGCGCAGCGCCGAACGGTGCAGGCCTCCGCGGGGCGACCCGCCAGCGGTCCCCGCGATTCAATGCGGGAATGCAGGGGCGGCAACGCGATCCGGTCATGCGGACCCGACAACGCCTTTTCCGTTGCTGATGCCTGCCGCTAGTCGGTCATCACGCGGGCGCGCAGGTGCTCGAGGGTCGCCTTCAGTTGTCGGCGCAACTGTGGACCATTCGTGACCAGGTGCCCCTCACGCTCGAGCCGGTCAAGCAGATCGATCTCACGCAGCAGACGTTCGATTGCGCTGTTCGTGTCGTCAGCTTTCTGTTCGGCCATAGCACCCGCCCTTTACTCTGCTTGTAGTCGGAAAATAGTATAGGGGACGGGTGCGGCGCCGGGGATATCGCTGAAATTATTTCCGGGCGCAGATGGCACCGGCCTGCGGTGATGACCCGCGTGTCCACGCGGCCGTCATGGTCGAACGCCTTTGCGCCCTCCTCGCCGCGCTTCGACGACCAATCACATGGCTTGCCTACTACCGCGTCGAAACCGATCTGGCCAACGCGACACGAAGTCGGTACCGCTGCCCTTAAGCGCATGCGGCACCCATGCCGTACGATCAGCGCAGTTCCGATTTCGCGCACTCAGGCTCTGATCTTCCTCTTGGTGGTCTCACGTTCACCGCAATGAGCCGCGAAGTTACGAATAACGTATTGAACACTACATTTCAGCGCGAAAGTTGCAATAATATGCTGAACTGGCGGCCACGGACTGCTGACGGACCTCGGCCTGTCCTTTTCCGTGAAACATTCGACAAATAACTCGAATAAAGATCACTAAATCAATGATTTATAACTTTTAATCCGCCGCCCGGGATGTTTCACGGACAACCGACCCAGCAACGCTAGTGATTTAACATTACGGCCCGATAATGTTGAAAGCTTCGGGAATGTCGCGCTGGCAGCGCCTGTTGGTGAGCGTTTGCCAAGGCGAACAGGCGTCCACGGCCCGGCAACGCCACCGCATGTTGTGAGCGGGTGCCGCAGCGGCCCTGTCCAAGCACGGCCAGATGGGCGCATACGTCTGCCCGATCCACGAGCCCGGGAGGAACGACTGGCTACGCCTGCCATGGCGCGAGCCGTGCCGAATCCGCTCACGCATCATAAGGCCGTCGGGGTGGTACACACTCGACAGCACTTCACCCTGTATCGACGTGCGCGTAACCCGCCGGAGTATCGTGACCTTGCACGATGCGCTGGCTGCCGTCGTACGACGCGCTCGCGATACCGAGACAGCACCTGCGCCTGATGCCGGGCGGTACTACCACCGCAGAGTTACACGGCCACGACGACGTGCTAATGCTCGATACGTAAGGCGACCAGGTGGACCTGGATGGCGTGTCCGGCGAAGCGGAACTGCGGATGCTCTATTGCGCCGACTTTCCGCTCCGTGACCTCGCCGCGTGTCGACCGGAAGTGCCCGCAATGCTCGTCTTCGCGCGCCAAGCGGGTGGCGCTTGCCCGCAAGCATCGGCCCTCGCCGATACGCCACAGCATAACCCACCCGCTCGACAGCTAGTTCGATCCCTTCGTGGCGGCACGGCTAGCCGTCGCGGGACTAACACCCTCGCCTACCTGCTGGCGCTTTTCCGGCGCCGGCAGCCGCGCTGGCGCACCGCCGCGCTGCGTTTCGATCCGAAAGGCGCGCAGCGCATCATGGGCTGTCGCTGCATGCCGCGTCGCTCGGCGAGCTGTCGCCTCTTGTGACCGTGCCGCGCCGGCGGTTCGGAGCCGCTCATCCAGGGATTGCAAGGACACCCCAACTGGGGACATCGATTGACGTAACGCCGCTCAAATCGCTGCAGGCGATGCCGCTACCGGCCAACGCGACAGATCGCAGCGTCTCAACCGCGCGCCGCGCCTCGCCTATCAGGGCGCGCTCGATCGCGATCTCAACGTCCTCCATGCGTGGATCGCGGTCTGCGACGCGAAGCGGAACGGCTGCTACTGCGCGCGATCATCGTCGCTGAACACATTGGACCTTGGCGCGTGCATCAACGGTTTCTCGCCGATCCGCATCCGACGGGGCGCTGGATCCGCCAGGCAAAGTGGAACTGTTCTATCCGGCATGACGGCCCTTCATCAAGCCATTTCGCGATTGCGTCCGCGAAATCGCCCACAAGCTGCTGTCGGCCATGTGCGGCTCGCCGGTCAGGCAGCAGTACCTTCTGATCAACCCGGCCCATGGTCCGGCTAGGTTAGGGTTGCATGAAACGGGCGGGGGCCGCGGCGGACTTGGCCCAGACGCGTACGCAGTCGTTTCGTGCCGTAGACCGTCAGTCAGCGGCGTCCGACGCCAGCCGATCACCTCGACCATTTCGCGCTGTTGCTAGCCTGCGACTGACCGCGCCGCTTGGAATTGGTGACCGCCACCACGGGCGCCTGGTCACGCGATGCGGTCAACCTAGTGGTCAACGAGGGGTGGACCCTGCAGGTCGAGCGCAAAAGCCTGTGCGGTTGATGCAGACCTCACCGACTCCCTGCAGGTGCGGCCCAGAGCCCTGCACGCTGCGGACTGCGCGGATGGATACACCACTGATCGGCCATCTCATAGGGTGCTGGCCTCTGACACCCGACGCGCTACCCCGCGTCTGCAGGCACATCTTCACGCACGTTGCGCAACTGTTCTAGTCTTCCTATCTAAGCGCCGCGGCCGATTTGTGGCGGACGAGTACCGATTGGCTACGCCGCACGCACGCGGACCACGCCTTCGATTCAGACTGTGACCTGCGCGATGTGCAGACATAGGGCATGCCAGCCTCAGCACGAGCACCCTCGACACGAAAGGGAATGACATCCGACGCTACCAGCCCATGAACGTGTTCGAGGACGCGCTGTCGGTCGGCGAGGCGTAGGGGCTCGTGCGGGACGGGCGTTGTCCGTCTCGCATGGAAGATCAACCCGGCACCTGAACATCTCGCTGCCAAGGCGCAATATCTCGCAAAACACCTGCTTGTTGCCTCGCTGGATGCGTGTCTAGAGTCTAGACACAATCACACGTCACCTACCGCCCCCGGTGTTGGGGCACCGCTGTCGCGCGTCGACACACAGATGCGGAATAACAAGGCGACCGAGATCGCGGCTGGCGTGATGAATATGACGCATGTCCCGCCCGTTGACCGCCTGTCGATGGCCATTCGCCCTGTGCCGTCCCAGCGGGCATGGACGGCACTCCGCAGTGCGTTTGCAAGCGTGGCCGAGACGAAAAGGTGCTGATGGCCGTGACATACCGCCCTCCGCACGCGGCTTCCTGCATAGCCTTGACACAGCGTTGGAAGGCCCGCACATGGCGTGGCGCATCCGAGCAGATCTCGTGCCCGACGACAGCGGTTGCGCCATGCGCCCCGCGATTACCCAGGGCAACAAGCACTGGAAGTCGGGCGGGATACAGACATGCACCAGGTCAAAGGGGAAGGCGCAAGCATTGTGCGGTCCCCCCCCGGTCGTGGCATCCGCAGTTCAAGTGATTAGCTCGCTGCTGCACGCCAATATGTGAAGGCCGCATGCTACCCCGGGAGGCACCTGTCCCTTGCTGAAGCGCGACAGCAACCGGCATGCAGGTCCGCGAGCGACCTTTCACACTCGCGATACCTATCATCCCCGCCATGCACGGAAAGATAACCAAAGCGGGACACTACTAATCCCGGTCAGAGGGGCCATGTCGAATCGCTCCCCTGACGCTACTCACCCTCGTACCGTGAGGCGTAGTGTACGGCCCCCGGACGACCACGCTGTGTGCGGGAAGGCCATCAACTAGGTGCCGAACGCCGTCGCCTTAGCAAGGCGAAGACGTCGGCCACCGGAACCGCGCAGGGTGTAGGGCCGTCGTGACTTGCCGTAAGTCGACGGAAGTTGTCGGGAATTTGCGTCGCTAACCGGAAGGGGACCGTGCGATTGGCCGGACTCCTTGACCCGGGGTGACGGCGCGAGGGGGTTGGCAGGCTATCCCGCGCGTGCACACCCTGCCAGCCAGCATGCCGAAGTAGGGTGCACGAGGCAGCGAGTGGTTGGAGGAGAGCAGGTGTTGGCTCACCTTGTAACCTACCGAGTGCGAGTCCCAACGGCTATCCCCCGGATCTGTCTAGACTCTAGACACGTCGTCCGGCTCAGGCCACTTCGCATCTGGCGGTGAGGCGACGCCCGGCCGAATGTCAACCGGGCCAACGGTGTGTCTAGACTCTAGACGCACCGGCAGCGGCTGGACGAAAAAAAGCCCGCGCGAAGCGGGCTCGGCTCAGGAATGAAGTGTTCCTCAGTTCGCTTTGGGGTGAGCGTGGAACATCTGGCTGATCAACTCCCGGATCTGCGTCTCCTGTGCATCAGTGAGGACGCCAGCCCTAATCTTCACCGTGATTCCGTTAATATCCTTCGTGATGGAGCCCGCGTGCTCCTTTCCGGCGAAGAACTTATCGATGCTGCGCTCGCTTGCAGAATCCGCCGTCGTAGTCCGGCGGGTGGCCAACGCCTTGATGGCCGCAGCTACCTTTCCCTGGTCCATTTCGCCCTTCACAACGAGCGGCCATAGTTCCGTCGCTGCGTTCACGCCGTCGTCCCCGTACTTCCTGATTGCCGTAACGATCGCCTGGGCGGCCGTCCCGCCAAGCAGCCTTGGCTGGATGTCGAGATCTTTCCTGATGAAGTCAGGCAGATTTTCAAACGAGAGGAACTGGTAAAGCCCACTGCGGGACATCCCGAGTGCCTCTGCCATCCGCTTGCGGTCGGGAAACTCCTTTTCGGTCTGCCTGATAGACATCGCGATCTCATAATCGGACAGGTCGTCACGACTCACGTTCTCCACCAATGCCAGCACGGCCATGTCTGCATCGGAGCACTCCACGACCACAGCCTTCACGGCGTCGAGTCCGACCATCTTGTGAGCGCGCCACCGACGCTCGCCCGCCACAATCTGATAGACATCGTCGGAGCGACGGACCACGATGGGCTGCATCAGTCCGACTTCACGAATGGACTCCGCCAGTTCTGAGAGCTTCGCGTCATTGAATACCCTTCGCGGCTGCCAAGGGTTCGGCACGATGTCCGAGACCGCCAGTTGCGTTGCTGCGCCGGTGGACTCGAGCTCCTGCACACGGAGTTGCGCGACGGCAAGCGCACCCGCAAGGCCAGGCGCCGTCTGCGTCCGGTTGCTGCGCTTGACCTCATCTTCCTTGATCGACGAAGTCGCCCGGATACCCGACGTCTTGGCCAGCAGTTGCTCTCGCATGTTACTCATTGCGCGTTCCTCCATTTTTCTGCATAGATTTCGTCTACCCAACGGCAGTAGTCGACAAGCGGCTGTCGTACACGCTGCAACGATTTGGCCGCGCTGTGGGTGCTGCTGACGTCGAATACCGTTGAGAATGCCAGCGCTCCCGTACTCATCACGGAGCTGGCCGGCACTTCAATCGAATGCAGCCAGCTCTCGTATGCGCTCTGTGCCCATGCGCGCACGATCGGTGCGGACGAGGTCCGTCCATAGTCAACCCTCGAAAGCATTAGCGAGATAAAATCGTATTTTTTGTCCTGCTCATATTTGATGAAGCTCTTGGACACATCTGAAAACAGTCGCCAGAACGATAGCGAGCTGATGAAATCCAGGTTTTCCGGGACCATCGGCATGACCATCGCATCGGCCGCGAGGAGTGCATTCAGGTTCAGGTACGACAGCGAAGGCGATGTATCCATCAGGATGTAGTCGTAGCGTTTGCGTAGCGGCTCAAGACCCTGCCGAAGTACCGTCCAGAACCGGAACCCTGGTTTCATTTTCTGCATCGCGGGCAGATGGAACTCAGCACCGATCAGTTCCGTATGCGCCGGAATCACGTCAAGCCCATCCCAGTAGGTCGACTGAACCCTTGCTTCCAGACCGCCGTCGACTTCCTGATCGTAGATGTACGGCAGCACGGTGTCGTCCGGCGTGACGTCCTTTTCTGCGTACAACCCGCACAGTTCAGATAGCGAGGCTTGTGGGTCGAGATCGATGACAAGCACCTTGCGCCCACGCAGCGTCAGCCCCTGTGCGAGGCACATGGTTGTGGTGGTCTTCGCCGAGCCACCTTTCAACTGGGCAGTTATGACAATTCTCCCATCCGGTTCACGCGTTCCTGTCACGAGCGGCGTTTGGTAGATATCGGAGACCTTCTGAACCCAGATACGCGCTTCTTCCAGCGTGAACGTGCGGGTGCGGCCAGTGCCAGCGGCAGTACCGGGCGGTAACTCGCCCTCGCTCTTGGTGGCGAGGTACTGGACCTGTGAATGAGAAATGTTGCACATCTCCGCGATTTCTCCTGTTTTAAAAACAGGTGCAGCTTTTCGCGGTCGGGGAGCAAGAATGGTGTCACGCAGTTCGTCTGTAAAAATCGAGACCCTTTCAGCGAACTGGCTAATCTGCTCAAGAGGAACCGTTCGGTCTACAGCAGGAAGTTGGCTCGTTTTCACCATTCTGAGGTTTATCCGAAAATTTCGATAAACCTCAGAATACAGCAAACACTTGAAGTTTTCTCTATAAAGCGCTGTTTTTCATGCGGAGTCCCGGAAAAACAACCCTCACCGCGACGTTTTGTCGAAACCTCGATGCGATCGCAGGCGAAGCACGACATGTCTCCGCATCCGTAACCGCTGCGATCCGTCGCGGAGAGTGACTTGCAGTCGGTCTAAGCGTCACCGGCTGAGGCGGCAAGGTGAGGTCATTTGTGCGCGTTCAAAGCCGCCCGCCAATATGCGAAAACAGCTTTGCTTAAAATTACGGCACATGGTGAGGTCCGTTGTGCATATCGTGATCCCGCGAAAACACGCACGGCAGAAATTGCACAAACAACCTCACCTTCCGCTGATTACGACGGCAGCTGGCACTGACTTTTGCAGACCAGAGACCGTACGCACAATCAACCACGCCTTCCAATGCGCGCGTATGACCAAAAGTCTCGGCTCGGGAGGGGAACAACGCGCCTAGGACTAACGCGCAGCACAATCAACCTCACCTTCAAGCAATTTTCCTTTCTTGCACAATCGACCTCACCATGCACGAAGCAGGACAACAATCCTTTTTGATCACGGGTTGGTTTGTTGTTTTAAAACGTAAACCACCCCACCAACCAACAGGGACCTTCGACATTCTTTGTTTTCAATGTCTTAACCTCGGGAAGGTGAGGTCTAGTGTGTCAAAGGTGAGGTTTGCTGTGCACGAAGGTGAGTGCTGCTGTGTGAGAAGGGTGAGGCACGCTGTGCAGCAAGGTGAGGTCTAATGTGCGCATTTTGCCTCTCAGTGCCTAGGTGAGGTTGGCTGTGCGCGGCGCGAGACGCGCGAGGCGGGCCCACACTGCGCAACGGTTTGACGGAAGATGCGGGTCGGTGATGGTGAGGGTTGTTGTGCTGAGGTGAGGTCTGTTGTGCTGGTCGTCGAGGCGCCGCAGGTGAGCACTCGGCACCACTGGCTGATGGTGAGGTTTTGTGTGTTGACAGCTCACCAATGGATGCTAAATTCCGGGGCAGCGAAAACTAATAGCGGATGGGAACATGGCGGCGGAGGACAATCCGGAAGAAGGCAAGCCGAAAGTGACGCCTCGGCAGATGGCGCTCGCGCTGTTCGAGGACATGTTCGATCTGGGCTTACCCATCAGCGAAGCCAGCCGTGAGATTGGTTACCAGCGCAACAATTTTTTCACCCAGGTTGTCAACATGGGATTGCCGGCGCGACGTTTCCTGGATGCCGCGTATTTCATTGTTGCCCAAGAGCAGGAAGCACGGGACCAATACGACGTCGAGCTGAACTATTTCAAGTGGCTGATGCGCTACGACAGCCGCAATCTGAAGCACCTGCGTACTATTGCAGAAGAAGCGCAGGATGCGAAGATTCAGGTTACCGACACGCCGCTCGACCGCGATCCAAACGAAAACGATCTATGGGTTTCGGTCCAGTTGATGGGCATGGTCGGCTTTCACCGCGGGCGCGTCCGGTTCGACGTGCATCCCCGTCTGGTCCCACACATCCGCGATCCCAAAAAATCACACTGGCTGAGTCTGCGCATCTCGACGGCTTTTACCCGCAGCTTGGCGCGCGCGATCTATGACCAGGTCCTGCCCAGTGTCCCGAACGGCCGGACGGAATGGATACGGCTTGAGGACATGCGAAACTGGCCGGGCAAAATGGGAGCGAACGCGGCCATCTTCAAATACTTCAAGCGCGACTGGCTGGAGCCTGCTGTGCGTGAAATCAATGAGGTGTCGGACATCGAGCTGTCCTATGAAACCCGGACGGAGTCCACCACGTCGAAGAAAATCGACCGTATCAGATTCCTGCTCAAGCGCAAGGATACCGCTGACGCCGCGCTGGCCAGCCTGGCTGACGCCAGCCACCTGTACAAGATTCTTAAGGAAGAATTCAACCTGTCCACAAAGCAGTTCAGCGAAATTTCCGAGAACCGCGAAGTGTGGACCGATGCGCACATCCAGCAAGCTGTCGAATACACACGTTTCAAGCTTAACCGCGGACAGATAAAACGCAGTCCCGCTGGTTACCTGATGCGCGCGCTCCGTGATAACTGGAAGATGTCTGAAGCCGAGAGGAAGATGGTCGAGGTCCAGGCGAAGCTGCTTACGGAAGAAACTGATGCGGAAGTGGTAAAGACAGAAACCCAGGCTTCGGTCGCGCGCACCATCGCTTCGCGCGAAGAAGAAGTCCGTGCACGTATGAACGAGGAGTCTCGTAAGGGCCGCGAACACTTCAACGCGGCCGATGCCAGAACCCGTAAAGAACTGATCCGCGCATGGGTGACGTCAAGGGAAGGCAAACTCATGCTGCGCCGGATGAAGCTCGAGGCCGCGACGGTAACAGAGGAGGAGATCGTTGGGAGCGCGGAGCTGGTGTGGTACCTGGGGCAATTCATATTCGGACGCGTGAATTCGTCGCGCGCGGCTGCGTGAGCGTTAGCGAGAACAACAGCGGGTTTGCAACGAGTTCGACCATCCCCCAATGAGGAGATGGTCGCGGTGCCTTTCCAGTTTTTCATTCTGATCGGTTAAGTGTGCGATTCGCAGACATCGTTTCACTTTCGTGGTGGCCGTTTTTCGCCGTGCTGGAACCCGTGGCTCCGGTAGGCAACGCGAGTTCCAGCACGCGCCGGTGATGCTCCGCAAGTGTCATGTCCAGCCGACGAGAGTGCAACCGCGTTTCGGCGAATGCTGGAGGAATGCGGCATCGTGATTCCAGTGTGACTGGCAATCGCAGGTGCATGTAGCTCGCGCGTCGCATCGCTCGCCCGCTCGCTGCATCAGTCGAAGTCGCACGCCGGACTGCGGACGGTTGGCTGGCAATGAGATCAACATTGGCCCATCCAGTTCGCACACAGTCGATCCCATGCATGCGTGTGGGCTGATGTTCGCGCAAGGGCTCGAGTGCGACGGACTCCTGGCGAACACGGCATCCGTGAAAGTCGATCTGTACGGTTCGCTTGGCGCGACGGGCAAAGGTCACGGCACCGATCGCGGCGTGATGCTCGGCCTGCTCGGCGACGCACGCGTGACGTTCCGATTTCTCGATCTGGTTTTACCCCCATTTGGTCTGGCCGAGCACGGTTCGGTTGATTGATGGATCAGATGCTTCTGCATCTCGGTGTTGATTTCCTGGACGTCAGACTTCGTCACCGCACCCTGCTGAGAAGCGCCGAAATCTCCTCAACGACAGCCGGGTCGATGTCCTGTGCGAGCATCTTGAATACTTTCTGCTTGATGTTTTTCACATACTGTTGCAGCCGTCGCACGCGCGGCGACCGGCCGCACGTGCGCGCTGCCTTACGAGGTGCGGCGCGTGTCGCCGCTCGCGCCAGTAAACCTCCATATAGGTTGACTCAACCATTCGACGGCACCGGCAACCGTATGTACGGCTACCCGTTAGGAAGGACGGCGGGACGATTAAGTTTGACGGCCGCGCGGCAATTTCGACCCCCGGCTACCTTAGACGAACAATTACCTCTTCTGGCAGGCGGCGATGGCCCTCGACCGATGCTGCATGACTCCCGCGAAGAGAAGCATCAAGTGCCTTCGTGATGTGTTTCTTGGCTGTCGAAACGGAATGGCCGGTCAAGTGAACGGCTCGGACGGAAACCGTTTCCGAGCATTGCGTCGAGAAGCTCCTCAAGTTCCTTCACCCGCGGAGCAACTGTCGCCATATTCGGTACGTCGACCCTGAGATATCGTGCGTCAGCGGAGATGCTGACCCGAACGCCGGGTCGAGGAGCAGGCTTGCCTGTCGTGAGAACGGCGAAGATGGCATCGAGGCCAGTACCTTTCGGTATCGTATTCGCGCGATTGCGAACTTCTGCCTCACCGAATTGCTCAACGAGAAAATTAAGAGAGGAGACGTTTCGAAATGACAATCTCTGGCCATCGAATAGCGCCAGAATCTCTTGCGGCAGGCGAACTGCGGCGATCATCTTGTTGAGATGTGCGGTCGAGATCCCTAGCTCTGCAGCCATCGATTTTTGGCTCTCCCATATGCCCCGATTCAGCATTGAGCAATAGAATCGGCCCAGCTTGAGCATCGGCGACCTCGCATCTCGCAACCGCCTATGAACAGCAATTGCGGTGCGGCGGTTCGAGATCACGCTTGGCGAAAACTCTTGGTCTCCCATTCAGTTATCCTTTTCTGTTACAAATCGTTGCGAGCGAAACACTGATGCCCAGTCCATGCACCTGGCGCTTGCCCGGCAGAGAGCCAATAGTGTCTGATGGGCTCGCCTATATCAGGTTGGGCCATCGAGTCCCATGCGGAGCAAAAGTGCGTCAACACTTTCGCGCAGTTCTGTCACTGCCTGACTGTTCGGCTTAAAAAGAACGAGTGGAAGGTCAGACTCTCCTGTCGGCCCTTTCGCAAAGTCTTCGCTCCGACGGATCGAGGCGTCAAGCCATGAGTCACCGAGCGTTTGAGCGGACGTCATTAATTGCCCCATTACGCGAACTCGATTTGGATCGAAGAAGTTACAAACGGTGATAAGTTCGGGAGTCCGCTCGAATCGATTCTGCATCTCTGTCAGTACGCTTGAAAGATACGACAGTGCCTTAGTCGAATAATTTTCCATCGAGACAGGCGAAATCAGATAATCAGATGCAAGCAGGGCGCTGCTCGTAATGCGGTTCTTCGTCGGCGGAGCATCGAACAGAATGATGTCATAGTCAGAAACAGCAAAGAGCGAGTCTTTTTTTGCGAGCCCGTCCTTTAGCAAATTCCCGATGACGAAATCGGCGTTGCGCTCTTTGAGCGCGTCGTACATAAGAATCGTGTCCAGCCGGTCCAAATTTAAATCAGCCGGGATTAGGTGTGGGCCGTATTCGCCGTACGGCTTTTTAATTACTTCCTGCAAGGTCACACGCTCATTCGCGTAGTTCGGGACTAGGTTACCGAAGTGGTACTCGACAGATCGCGAATGGCTGATGCCCGCGCTCGCGGCTTCGTCGGGTGTCAGTTCAGGGTCATATCCAAAGCTCTGGGTGAGCTTTGCTCGAGGATCGAGGTCGACAATGAGCGTGTGGAGGCCCTTGAGCGCGAAGAGCGTTCCATAGTTACTCGCCAAGGTTGTCTTACCCACCCCTGCCTTCGGCGCGTAAACAGTCGCTACGACCTGCTGCTTCTTCTTGGGTTTTCCGCGACGGTTGGCGCGATACCGAGCGAGTTCGAAGATATTCTCAACAGAAAACAATCTCGTTCTTGTCCCTTCCTCCTGTCGAGTAACCTCGATGCCAGATTCATCGACCATTCGGCGAACCGTATCGGTTGTGGTCGATAGCAATTGGGCGGCTGCTTGCACCTTAAAGGGCTTTGTCAACAAGGGGTACCTCGCACCGTTTTTCTATGTTGGAAGAATTTTGTCGCCCGCTCGCCCGCTCGCGCGATCTGCAGGGTTTTTTGCATTCTCAAGTAAAAATCCTTGTATATAGGAAAGAAGGTGGCAGCAAGCAGAGATGTAGGCCTCAATGACTTTTATCATTGCAGTTGCAAAAGCTAATGTCACATAGCTTTGCAAGGCAAATTAATACCAAATCTACTCCAATTGCTTCGCGACGGTCCACGACGCAGCATTATCTTTGCAGTTTCGGAAACAGGTACCTTAGCCGGATCAGGTCACTTTTCGACTCGGTTCGAGTCGTTGCAGTTAGCTCGATGGAATTAACCCGTTGAAAAGTCGACGGAACGTGCTGCGGCAATGGGCACTCTCGCCTGTATTCCGCCCGTGAAACCGTGAAATCGATAACCCAGCGAAGTTTAGCCCCGAAGGCAACGACCTTCGGAGCCAAAAGCTCACGAATTTATGCGTCATTCTGGCTTAAGCACCTGAGCCGGCTCGGCCGAGATGCGTGAATCAGGCCCGGCTTAAAAGCAGCTGTAAATCGCATCTCTTTTGCATGACTGGCTTCCCCCAAGGCTGATTGAATTGAGTCGGCCCAAATGGATCGACCGTCATGCGCTTATTCCGCAGCAAAAAGCAGATTGCCCTCTCAACCGCGCCTGGCGGTTACTCGGAAGACGACCCCGAGAAGATCATCTTCGACATGGGCGCGCGTCTTCGCATCGAAGCCAACCACTGGAAGACGTTCTGCTTCATCCTCGCCATCGTAACGGTGGGTGCAGTCTATAGCCGCAATCCACCTCCCTCCGTCGTGAAGGCATACGGGGTGTCCTCGGACGCCAACGGCCACGCCGTGGTGACGCAGCTGGCCGCCTATAAACCGGACGATCAGGCGATCCGCACGTCCCTGCGCGAGACCGTTGAGCGCTGGTTCACGATCGAGCCCGTTCTGACGGACGACATCCAGACTTCTCGCATGGCGCGGAACATCAACGGCGTTAAGGCCATGATGGTGGGGAACGCGCGAAATCAGTTTGGCGACTGGATCAAGGGCGACGCGCCGTTCCAAGCCATTGTGCTTAATCCGAAACTGGTGCGCGAAGTGCGCGTAACAAATGTCGCACTGCTCGAGGACTCTACCGCGGTTGTTGAGTTCACAACGACCGCGACTCAGTCCCCCACGGATCGGCCCGTCGTCCAGAAGTACGCGCTGACCTTCCGCTATCAGATCGTCCCGCCAACCGCCGAAGACGCACTCGGTGCGAATCCGTTCGGGCTGTTCTATCCGCTGTTCTCGATTCAAAAGACCCAATGATGATCGCCTCCCGCACGCTTGCCTCGTGGGTCGCCGCTTTCGCATGCGCGGCCGCCGTTTGCCCGTCCGCGAACGCCGCGAAGAAGGGCACTGCCGCGCCGGCACCATCGTTCGATCTTGCTACCGCGATGAGCGATCCGATGAGCCCGGCGAATCCGTACAACGCTGGCTCGGACCCGGTCACCATGCCCGGCGACGCACGCATGGCAGTGTTCCCATACAGCCGGGACCAGATCTACCGGATCATGACGGCGCCGTTGAAGAACACGACGATCGAGTTGGCGAAGGGCGAGCGCCTCACAACCGACCCCGCGATGGGCGACTCGGTCCAGTGGGTCATCGACACCGATGGCGAAAACCACGTCTTCGTGAAGCCGGTTAAACCCGGCCTCGTCAACACGCTTCACCTGACTACCAATCTGCGCGAGTACGACATGACACTCGTGTCGTCGCCGATGGGCGGTCTGTTCTATCAGACCGTGCGCTTTAACTATCCCGGCTCCGTCATGGCAAAGGTTCGTGCCCGGGAGCAGGCGGGCGGCAGCGCTTCCGGCACCGGACGCAGCGGCGACTCCGACGCGCAAACGGATTCTGGCCCGATTGGCGTCTCGCCCGACAAGCTCAATTTCGACTACACGATCTCAGGATCGGCATCGTTCCGCCCCGAAACGGTGTTCGACGACGGCAAGTCTGTGTGGCTGCGTCTGCCTGCCGACGCGCCGTTCGCCGTGCCTATCGTCAAGGACCACGGAGACGTGGTGAGCCCGAACTTCATCCGACGCGGGCAGTACATCGTTGTGCAGGAGATTGCCAACGAGATTGTGCTGCGCGCGCCAAACGAGGAAGTCACCATCAAACGCCGTCGCCCTGGTCTGTTTGGCTTCTGAGAAACGTCATGAACCAACCGAACGGTCAACAGGACAACCAGCACGCGAGCCTCTTCAAGGGCAAGTCGCCACGCAACGCTCTGTATGCGGTCGGCGGTGTCGCGGCGGTAGTGATCGGCGCGCTCGGCTTTTACTATCAGGTGAAAGAGAGCGCCAAGGTCGACGAACAGGTGGCGCTGCAGAAGAAGGCCAAGGCTGCGGACGTTGTCGACAAATCGCACAACACGCAGGACCTCAATAAAACGATTGAGGACCAGATGAGCGATGCGCGCAAGATGGCGGCCTCTGAGGCGCGGGCCGCGGCTGCCGCGCGCGCTTCGTCGAACGCGGCAACGCCGAACGCTGCGCCGGCGCTGACGGCCGATGGCTTTATCAATGATCAGCAGACAAAGCAGATCAAGGCCGAATCCGATACGGACGCGATCTTCGCGTCTCCGATTTTCAAACCCGGCCTGAAGGTCAAGGATACGGCGCCGACGGCCCCCAATCAGGTGCAGGGCATTCTCACGCCCGCACAGGTCGCAGCCCAGCAGGCGGCAGCCCAACAGGCGGCCGCTGGATCGGTCGGCGATCGCGTCGCATCGGCACTCGCAGCTGCGGGAATGGGCGGACAGCAGCAGGCTCGCGCCTACTCCAGCCAGGACCACGACTCCACGTTCATGAAAAACGTTTCGGCGCAGTCGGGCAGCGACCAGGATTTCCCGCGTGCCGGTTTCGTTGGACAAGCACGGGGATGCGTGTTGTCGCCACCGCACCACATCGGCGTGCTCGCGACCGAGCGGCTCAATTCCGATCGTCCGGGCACCGCCTCGTTGATGGTGGAAAAAGACGTGTACGACAGTATCCGTGGCGACTGCCTGATGATCCCGAAGGGCAGTTTCATTACGGCGCCGTATAGCTCGGACATCCAACCCGGGCAGGAAAGCATTCTGGTTGCAGGGACGGAACTGCGTTTGCCAAACGGCAAGCATGTGCCACTCTTTGGCGCACAGGGCGCGGACGGCGACGGCTCGGCGGGCTTCTCGGGCGACGTCAACAACCACTTCCTGAAGATCTTTGGGACGTCGTTTCTCGTCGCGATCCTGCTGCGCAAATACGACGGTGGCGAAACGTCCACGACGACGGGCCCTCTGGGCGTGACGCAGGTCGGCAGCACGGCAGGGCAGGTTGCTGCGACGACGGCCCAGTCTGTGCTCGAGCGCTACAAAAACATCCCGCCGACGATTACCTCGGACCCGGGCCAGCGCCGGTTCATGCTCAAGGTCAATCGCGACATCGTGCTGGAGCCGTATCGCGATGAATAAGCGAGCCGGAAAGCACCGGATCTTCTGCGTGTTGTTTGCTGCGCTTGCCGCGTGCGGACACGGCGCCGACGCCGCGACGATTGCAGAAGTGATCAGCCCGACGAGCGTGGTTCTCGCTCAGGAAAACGCACGTGCACTGGCGACGCTCGGCGGGAAGCCCGTGTTCTGGTGTGGCCTTCACGCATTTGAAGCGTGGGCGGCTCCGCTTGTGGGTCAGGCCGTTGCAAGCACACCCGATACGGGCATCACGGTTTCGGTCGATTCACGCGACGTGTCGCTCGAGCAACTGCTCATCAGGAAAGGCTGGCTGCAGCCGGCCGTGCTCGATGACGACGCGCAGGCTGCCATCACTGAGGGCCGCGGCGGCTGGGCATGCGCAGGCGCGACTGCGCCGTTCGAACTGATGCACACGAGCGTCGATCCCAAGGTGCTTGCAGGTATCGCGTTAAACGAATCCGGTTTGAACGGACGCGCGTGGCCCTGGACGTTAAACATCGCTGGGCAGGGATTCTTCTTCAAGACCCGCGAGGACGCTTATCGCGTTGTCCAGTCGCTGATCGCGCGCGGTCGCGGCGACTTCGACATCGGCTTAATGCAGATCAACTGGGGCTACCACTCGCGCCGCTTTGCATCGCCGTGGGATGCGCTGGCGCCGGCGACGAGCATTCGCGTCGCTGAGCAGATTCTCTCCGAGAACTACAGCAAGACGCACTCCGTCGCGAAGGCCATCGCCTATTACCACAGCGCCAACCCGGTCCCGGGGCAGGCGTATCTCGCGCGTTTCGCGCGGCATCTCAATCAGATCCAGGCCGGACTATGAAGCACATTGTCTCCCGTGTTGCGCTTGCGTGCGTAGCGTTGCTCAACGCGATGGCCGCGCACGCTGCAAATACCGACCCGTTCGACTTCGACTATGAGATTTCCGGCGGAATTACGGAGCGCCCAGCCCTGATCTTCAACGACGGCTCTAAAACTTATATCCAGCCGCGTGCAGGCCAGGTCATTACGGCAACAGGCGGACACCCGGAAGGTCCGTATGTCGTTGTCGACGGCACGCCAGAGTCGGTCACGTACACCGTCGCTGGTAGAACCGCCGCGGCTCGGTGGACGCGGGCGAACGCATTTATAGGCGTTGGGGCACGCGGCACGCTCGCCTCGCTGCGCGATGATCAGCCGCCCGCATTCGACGGCTTCACCAACCGCCTCGTGCTGATCGGCGCGCATGGAGCCCTCGAGCCCGTGCGCGCGCTGAAGGCGACGATGCCCGTCGCGAACATCGTCAAGGCGCTGGTGCCGCAAGGCTGGACGGGTGCTGCACAAAAAGATGTCGACCTGACCGACGCGAGTTCGTTCGCGACGCGAGCCGGTGAGAACTGGATGCAGGCGCTCGACCGGCTGATGACGCAAAGCGCGCTGTATGCGGACATTGATTTCACGACGCGTCATATCCGCTTGCATCGCGAAGCGCCGAAATCGGGTGCGCTGAACTACGCCGCCGGTGAAAAATTGCAACCCGACGCAATCGCGCAGACTGTGGCTGCGAAAGAGGATGCGGCAAAAGCCGACGCCCCGACGCCGCGTGGCTCGTTGCTGGCCGAATACTTCGGCGCGCAGGCGATCCGTGATGGTGACGACACCCACACACAGATCCGCTTTGCGTCGAAGCCGGTCCGCGAGCTGACCTTCAAGACGCCCGAAGGACGCTCACTGCATCCGAAATGGAACAGCGACACGAACGTCATGACCGTGGAACGCGCCGAGCGCATTGTCGTGTCGGACGGCTCGCAAGCGGTCGAGGTGGGGCGATCGGCGGGCACAGTCTATGACTTCGATCAGACGAACCCCGCTCACCTGCTGGCGGTGTTCGACAACGATGGGCACACCTATTTCAAGTTCGCCGATTCGGTCATTCAGGTCCACGTCGCAGATGTGAAGTACCTTGGCTCGGGCGAGCAGAAGGGCCGCTACTACATGTTTAACGGCACGTCCGAACAGTTCATCGTGACGGCCGACGGCAACACCGTGAACGTTACGCGGCGTCACGACGTGAAGTACTTCGAGCGCCCGGCACCGGGCTCTACCGCGACGCAACCTGCGGCAACGGCGGTGGCGAAATCATGATGAATCTGACTCTCATCGTTGCTGGCGCTATCGCAGGTCTGTGCTGTGTGAGCGTCGCTCGCGCAGATTGCCTCGATGACGCTGCCGCCTATCAGCACGTCAATAGCCAGCTGGTGCGCGCGATCGCGCAACAGGAGTCCGGCATGCGCGCAAACGCAATGAACGTCAACCGTGACGGCAGCGAAGACATCGGCCTGATGCAGATCAATTCATCGTGGCTGCCGAAGCTCGCGCGGTACGGCGTGCGCCGGGACCACCTATTCAACGCGTGCGTGAACGCATACGTAGGGGCGTGGATTCTTGCTTCGAACATCAAGCAATTCGGGCCGACGTGGAAAGCCGTCGGCGCTTACAACGCCGTCTCGTCGCAAAAACAACTGATCTACGCGAACGCAATTTATCGCCGCCTGCAGCGGCAGGGGCATTGACCATGAATCTGACCATCCAACACAACAAGTGCATCCGTGTGGTTGCGCGTATGTTGCCCGCCCTCGTGCTTGCCGGCGTATCCGGCTGGTCGCACGCGGCAGTCGATCCCGACCAGTCGCGCGTGCCCACGCCCGCCGGTGACGGCTGGCAGATTCTCTCGGGCGCGTCAGGTGCGAAGCCTGCTCCGACCGCCTCCGTCGCTGCTGCACAGATCGTCTCGACCACACCTGCGCCCGCGCCGACGATTCCGACTTCGACCGCAGTGACGCCCGTCGTCCTGCCCGGCAATCCAACGCCTTCCGTCCTGACATTTTCGGTGTCCCCTCAAGACGTGAATTTGCGCAACGCGCTCGATCGCTGGTTGCAGACGCAAGGCTGGCAACTCGCGTGGAAGGTCGATGACGATCTGCCGCTCGAGTTCAACGCGACTTTCTCGGGCGACTTCACTTCGGTCCTCGTGCAGGTGATGAAGGCAACCAATCACATGCGCGTGCCTACGCGCGTCTGCCGCCATACGAACAACGTGATCCGCGTCGTTGCGCGCGCGGCAAACTGCCAGGAATAAAACGACATGCGCCTGTCCTTCATCCGAACCGCCATCGCCGCTGCTTCGCTTCTAGCCGTCGCCGGTTGTGCTGTCACACAGAGCGACATCAACGCTGCCTATGACGCGGCGAACAAGACAGGGATCGATGCGCTCGACGGCGTGCCGGGTTCCATGTCGCTTGTCGAGGATGTGCCGAGTGCGTTCCTGGGCGACCGGATGGTGCCGGTGGCGTACGAGGCGACGCTGCCAGCGGTTTTCCGCGAAAAGCACGTGACCATGCCAGCAAACACGGACATCAATCAGATCGCATCGTTGATCTCGACCGCGACGGGCTACCCGGTTCACCTGAGTCCCGATGTCTTCGTGCCGCGTAGCTCGCTCGTGCCGCGCGAATCGGCATCGGGTGATGGCAAAACCGCGGCGGCACCGGTAGCGTCTGGCGCGAAATCGTACGAAAAGCCGGTCTACACCCAGCCGTTCACCGGCACGGCCGGCTCCTACATGCGGGCGATGACCGACGATCTCGGCCTCGACTGGTCATTCGACGGTTCCACCATCAACGTTAGCCGCTTCGTCACGCGCATCTTCCAGATCGCGGCCATTCCGGGCAAGGTCAAGATCAAGTCGGTCATGTCGAAGGGCATGGATACGACGACGGGCAACCAGTCCAACGGGACGGGCGGATCAACGGGCGACACAGGGTCTTTCTCAGCGCAAACGTCGACCGGCCGCGACGGCGAGTTCGATCAGATCCAGTCGATCAGGGACGCGCTGGACAAGCTGCGCTCGCCGATGGGACGCGTGAACGTCAACCCGCAAAGCCGCCTCGTGATGGTCTACGACACACGTGAAGCGGCTGACCGGATGGGCAAGATGCTGGCTGGCGAGAACGCCGTGTCCACGCGCCAGGTCGCGATTCGTATCCGCACGCTGCAGATCGCGCTCAATCGCGGCAGTCAGGCAGGCGCCAACGCAGACGTGGTCTTTAACGCGATCGAGGGCGGCCTCGCCAAATACGCGATCAGCTTCACATCGCCGACTTCATTGTCCACGGGTGGCGGTTCCGTTGGCCTGTCGGTGTTGCGTCCGAACGCGCCGTTCTCCGGCACGAACGCCGTCATCAACGCGCTGAACCAGTACGGCAGAACAGTACAGGACAACACGCAGACAAAGCTCACACTCAATGGCCTGCCGGTGTCCATTGCGTCATTCCAGAGCGACGACTACCTGCGTTCGACGAGTTCCTCCGCGGGCAGCCTCACGGCGACCTCGGGCGGCGTACCTGGCCTCAATCCAGGTACGGTTACGACAGGTGATTTTGTGAATATCCTTCCGTCTGTCAACGACCATAACCAGATCGTTCTCGCTTACTGGAGCGACAGTTCGAAGCTGAACGGCCCCTTCACCGAGAAATCGGTTGGCTCCGGACAGACGACGCAGACAATCCAGCTTGCCCACACGATCGGGCAAAAGGATGACCAGACGGTGGCGCTCTCCGACGGCCAGACGGTGGTGCTGTACGGCGAGATGACGGATCACTCGGACAGCACGACGAATGGCGGCCTCGCGGGTATTACCGGTCTCTGGAACAAGAGCCGGACGTTCCAGGTGATCATGCTGACGGCCACTGTCGTTCCCTCGATGTGAGTCGCAGCATGCATATCACTGATCCGCTGCCGCGCGAGAAGCATGCGCGCCTCGTTTTCGGACTCGACTGGCGAGCTTATCCGGCGAAGCAGGCGAGGGCGGAACGTCGCCGCTATGCCGACGATTTCAGCGCAACACACTATGCCGAGTACAAGGTCGGGAAGGAATCGATAGGCGGATTCTGCTCGCCCGTCCTCGTCGACATGAAAGGGGCGAAGCTGTTCTCCGGTGCAACGCGCATCGCCTTGCATGAACGCGTCAAATCGAAGCCTGCTGTCCTGGTCCTGATCCAGGATGACCAGCGCGTCTACGCGGTGTTCGTCGTGCGTGGCGCTGTGCGCAGCGACGAAGTGCTGAGCGTGCCGCAGGCGTTCACCCGCCGCGCGGAGATCGAGAAGGAGTGCGAGCGGCTGAACCTGAAGCTGACCACGCTCGGTACAGGTGGGGCGCTTGGCGATGTCGACGAGTCGTTCGGCGCGGCCGCGCTCCTCGACCAGCGCAATGTCGGCCGCGTCGCAAAGCTGCCGGTCAGTGTTCCGACGCTTGTTCCCGTCGTTGTCTTCGTTGGTGCCGTCACATTGGGCGCGATGAAGGTCTTCGGTGCCTTCGATTCGACGGGGACCGCGCAACACGTACCCACCGTTGAAGAGATATACGCGCAGGCTGTGCAGAAGGCTTTTTCCGGTGCAACGCCTCGCGCCAACGAACTGGGCCCCGCGATCCTGTCGACGTTGGGCCTCGAGGAGACCGTGCGAAGGGGCTGGTTGTTCGAAGACGCGACGTGTCCGGCCCGCGGCACCTGCACGCTCACATTTCGACGCTATGGCGGCAGCTTCGAAGACTTTGCGCGCAATGCGCCCGCATCGATGCATCCGCTTCGATTCGATGCGGATGGGCTTCACGCGGGCGGCCGGGGACCGGCGGTGCCGAAGGTTAATGCGGTGACCGTCCGCGATTCGAAGGCGTGGCCGAATGAGCAGACCTTCATCGAGATGGTCCAGACCCCGCCACAGAAGCTGTCGAAAAAGACCTTCGAGATCGACAGCTACGGCTATCAGGTGAGGATCGATCCGTCGAGACCACTCGTCACGATCGCGCCGGGGACGCCCGGACAGAAGCCGGCTCACATGATCCGCATGGGAACGTGGGAGATCCATGGCTACCGCTGGCAAGCGCCGCTCCTTTCGCGCCTCCCGTCGAACATGGGCCTGGACAGCATCGACGTCAAGCTGAAGCTCAAGGATCAGGCCAAGAAGAACAACAGCGATGCTGACGTACAGGCTGGCATCCAATTCATTGCGAAGGGGAAATACTATGTTCTCGATTAACCGGCTGATGGCACTGACATGTGCCGTCGCGTTGACGGGCGTTGCCCACGCACAGGCCAAACCGGCGGGCGCATCGCATGTCCAGCCCGTCAGCGCCCACGTGCCGACGGCGGACTTCGACGTGGGCATGTCACCCCGGTCGACCGCCGTTGCTTCGGCCGTTGTGGCTGCCTCGGCCGTCACTCCGGCAGCATCTGTCCCGGCTCCCGCTGCGCCGCCTTCCCGACTGTCGATCGACGAAATCGACGAGAAGATCCGCGCCCAGGTCTCCCGCCAACTATCCGGCGACGGAGACGCAGCGAAGAGCATCGGGCTGAACACACCCGCACCGCAAGCGGCACCCGCACCGGTAGTCGTAATCAAGCCGCCAGCCCCCCAGCCTGTCCGCGCACGCACAGAGGCCGTGAAGTTTGTTGGCGCATTCAACGATGCGACGGGATCGTCGGTCCTTTACGAATTCCGCGGTGCCTTTTACCCCGCGCATGTTGGCGAAAAGCTGCTCAACGGCTGGCGTGTATCGAAGATCAGCGGCTTTCTCGTGACGGTCACCGATGGCGAGGGAAAGAAGCCCCGCACGTGGACGGAACCTATCGCCGGTGGGGTGGCAACCGCTGATCCGCAGGACAACAACGCACCGGCGCGAACGCTGAACGACCTGTCGGGCGGGTTGCCGCCGCCGCTGCCCGCCCCTCTCACCCCGACCGGAGGTTGAAGCATGAGCATGTTTTCTGGAATCGAGAAGGACGAACCGTCGTCGCGCGGCCTGCTCGGTCGCTTCCGCGCGCTGCGATCGAGCTTCACCGAAGAGTCTCCTTCGTCGATGCCGATCGCTGGCTCGGACGGCAAGCCTGAGTCCGACCGTGAGCCCAAACTGAGGTCGAAGAGCAAGCCCCTGAAAGCGGAACCGGTGGAAATGACGCCGGGGCAACCGATGACGCTCGGCATGCGGCTTCGCATGGGTGACGTATCCGACGTCGAAGCATTTGACGACGTTCCGGCCGGAGATGCGGACCGTCACACGCCGGCGGTGACGGCCAATGAAGCCGACTCCCGTCCCCGTGACCTGGCTGCGGACGTGCAACCGGAGCAGGCGATCGTCGAACATCTGCCGCTTGTAGAGCCGCTGGCAAAGCCGCAAGCAGTTGAGCGTCCGCTTCATGCGGAGCACAACACCGCGTTGGGCGATCGAGACGACGTGGAAACAGTCCAGTCGCCGGTTTCCGATGCTGCCCGCGCCGCGGCCGATGACGTGCACGAGGTTCGCGCACAGGCCGATATCGCCAAACGCGCGCCGGATTTCACGGCCCGCGGCCTGCCCGACTTGGCGGCCGCCGATGCACTGACGTTCAAGCGCATCCTGAGCGGCCGCGGACCCGACGCGGCGCTGCGGATCAATGACACTGCGCGCCGTGAGTTCATTGCCGTCGAGATTCAGGCGGGCATGTCGATCGTCGTGACCACCCGCAGCTTTCACGAGTCCGCGCTCTACGCGACCTATGTGATGGATCTCGAACGCGCCGACATCAAGGTGCATGAGGAGCTGCTGGCGAGCGCCGACGTCATCGCTGCGATTTACGCGATGGAGCGCAATCGATCTGCCGCGATCGTGCCGGAGTCGTCGCGCGCGATCGGCACGTTCCGGGATGTGATCGAAGCGGCCCATAGCTACGGCGCGAGCGACGTGCATTGGGAAGATCGCGATTTCTCGTCGGAAGTGGAGGTCCGTTTTCGCGTCGACGGCGATCTCTACACATTCCGCCGGCTGAGCAAGGAGATGGTGCGCAAGTCGCTTGCCGCTGCGTATCAGGATCTCGTCCAGCGCAACACGAACTCGGGCGAGACATTCCAGCCGACTGCACCGCAGTCCGCGATGATTCCGCTCGTTGTAGCCGCAGACCCGCTTAACCTGCGTTGGCAAAGTTCGCCGCTCGTTGGCGGTTACGACGTGGCCCTGCGGATGCTCGACGGTAACTTCAAAAACCCGAAGGTGCTGCTGCCGGAGCAGATGGGCCTGGAAGAGAGCCAGCTGGCGATCATCGAGGCACTCGGGCGCGTGAGCGGAGGCGCATCGTTCGCCACCGGAGAGACCGGCTCTGCAAAGAGCACGCTGCTACGCGCGATGTCGTTCCGCATTGATCGGCGCGATCTGCGCAAGCAGTTCGCCGTGAGCGAGCCGTCGGAATACCCGATGCCATGGCTCTCGGATATCTCGATTACGCGCCGTCCGGATGAGACAGACGAAGAGGCAAGCCGGAAGTACGCCGAGGTGATCCGTACGTTGATGCGTATGGACCCTTGCGACGTGACCGTGAACGAGATCCGGGACCATGTGGTTGCCGCGCTTGTGGTCGAGCTTGCCCTGACGGGACACCCGATCCGCTCGTCGCTGCATGCTGACAGTCTGATCGGCGCGGTCATGCGCCTGGTCGGCGGTCGGCTGCAGTTGCCCGTCGACGAGGTTGCATCCGAGAAATTCCTGAACGCGGTCAGCAACCAGAAGCTGATTCCGCTGTTGTGTCCGCGTTGCAAGGTTCCGGCCGCCGAGGTGATGGAGAAAGCGCAACTTGAACTGTTGCGATCGAAGTTTGGGCTCGACACCCGCGCCATGGCATGTCGCAACTTCGATGGTTGCGAACACTGCCGACGCAAGGGTCTTTTCACCCGTGCTGGAAAGGTCGCTGCGGGCGCGAAGGGGCAGACGCTCGCGATGGAGATCTATCGCCCGACGCCTGAGTTTCTCGACCGCGTTCTCGTCCGCGACTGGCGCGGAGCGGAGAAGGTCTGGCGCAATGAGCGCAGGACAGGTTTCGACGATCCAGACATGACAGGCAAGACGATCTATGAGCACGCGCTGTACAAGGCGTCGCAGGGGATTATCGATCCGCGCTTCATCGACGAGAGCATGCGTACGTTCGAGAGCTACCGCGTGTTCCCGGACCACGCTGGAGCGATGCCGTCATGATCCGTCGTCTGATCTATTCCATGCTGATGGCGCTGCCACGCGATTACCGTCTCGCGTTCGCGAAAGCCCGCTTCCGGAAAGCGCGCGAGACCTTTTATGAAGAGACGAAGCTCGACGTCGCAACGAAGGGTCTGCGCAATCGCGAGACGTTGCTTGAGCGTCTCCGTACGCTCGAGAAGCGCCACCGCGAGCGTAGCCAGATCGTGTGGATCGTCTACCACGAGATTGGTCGTCGTATGGTCGCGGGGGAGCCTTTCGCACGGGCGATGAAGCCGTTCATTCCACTCGACGAGTTCGCGCTGCTGGATCTGGCGGGCAAGTCCACGAAGGAGGACGCCGCCGAGCGCGGTCTCGACCTCGCGGGCATGGCGGCCAACGCGAAGCGGATTCTCTCCGACTCGACCTCCATGCAGATGGCGTACCCGGCGTTCCTGCTCGTCTATCTGTACGGTCTGTGCATGATCTTCGGCGGCGCTGTCTTCCCGCAGATTCTGGAAGTCAAACCGCTCAACGACTGGATGCCCTATGGCCGGATGCTGTATGCGATCGATACGTTCTGCTACGACTACTGGTGGCTCTCGGGCTCGGTCGTCGGGCTTGCCGTGTTTGCGTACTTCGCGACGATCCGCCGCTGGACGGGCGAGCTGCGCAACCGCGTCGACAACGCGCCGCTCATGTGGCGCAACCGCCGCGATCTGCGTGGCGCGCTGCTGATCGTTTCGCTCGCAGGCCTGTTCGATTCGAATCTCACGTTGCGCGCGGCGATCGATCAACTGATGGAGAACGCAGACCCGTGGCTGCGATGGCACCTTGAGCGCATGAGCCGTCGCCTGACTGCGACGCCTCACCAGCCGATGCGCGCACTGGATACGGGGATATTTTCGGAAATCATCGTCGACAAGATCACCGACGCGGCTGGCCGTGACCAGTTCATCGACGCGATCAAATCTCTCGGGCGCACCTCGTTGTCTCGCGTCGTCGAGGCCGTGCGTCGCAACGCCCGGATCACGCACTACATCCTGATGGGCATCGCGGTCGCCGTGTTTGTCGGAGTCGGGGTCGGCTCTTATGTGGCCACGGGTGCGGCGAGCTTCGACATACCTACGCCGTCCGTGAACGGTTCATCCATTTCAGAATAAGGAAAACACATGCAAAGCGAAAAGAATACGCCGGCAGTCACTCCGAACAAGGACGCGAAGGTGGCGCGGCCGATGCTGCTTCGGATGGCGCGACGCCGCCGCCAGTCGGGCGAACTGTCGATGATCGAAGGCGCGGGCATCATGGCCGCAGCTGCGGTGCTCGCGATCGCTGCGATCGCAGGCGGCAAGTACGTCTATGACCGCGTGCAGGCTGGCCGCTTCAAGGCAGAAGCGCAATTCTTCCATTCCGGTGTGCTGGATGCCACCGCGAACGACGTCGACTATTCGACCGAGTCGCTCACTTCACTTGCGCAGAACCACGCGTTCGATGCAGCGGGATCGCGCGTGGCATCGGATCATTCGACGGTGCGAGGCCTCTTTGGCGGCAACGTGACGGTGAGCCTTGGCTCGATGAGCGCAACCGATGACTCGGTGATCATCAACTATCCGGTGCCGAACACGATCTGCACGCTCGCCATGCCCGCTGTCGTGGCGGCGTATCCGATGGTCACCGTCAACGGAACGACGGTCTCCGGACCGTCGACCACCTTCGACGGTTCGACGGCGGGCGCAGCGTGCGGTACTGGAACGGCGACCGTCGCCATGTACGTGACCAAGAACTGAACGGGTAGCCGAACGTGAGCATCATCGAGATGGCCATTGTGCTGCTGGCGGCCGCGATCATGACTGTGGTCGGGATCAAGCAGGATGTCGCGAAGCAGCGCGCCGGCCTGCTGGCGGCCGAGGGGCAGAGCGAGGCCAGGATTAACGTCGCGCTTTCGAAGTGGTCGACGGACAACTTCTCGACCTTGCTGGCGCAGTACGCGTCGAGCGGCTCAGCGACGCTTACTGCACCGTCGATCGACGACCTGCACACGCAAGGCTATCTCAAGACTGCCTTTCGCGATGGCCCGTTTTGGGGCGGCACGTATCAGATTGACATGACGATGGTGCCCGCCGGATGCACCGCGGACGCCGGCAATTGTCACGTGTCATACCGCATGTACACGTCGCAACCCGTCACCCACTACGGGCAGCCGGATAGCGACGCGGCATCCCAGATCGCTCAGGCGGGCGGCAGCGACTTCGGCTATTCGAAGCTTCCGAGCCCGGCAAACATCGTCGGCCTGCTCGGAAAGTGGACGGCGGCGAATCCGGTCGGCGGTTCACCCGCCGGTGTCGTTCTCGCGACCAACGGGGATGGCGGTGACGGCGACGCTATCTACATCCGTCGCGACGGCTCACTCACGTGGACAGGCGATCAGAACGTCAATCACGTCAGCCTGCATAACGTTCATAACCTCGACGCGGAAGGGACGATCAGCGCAGCGAATGTAGGCGCCACGGGCGCAATCGCTGCGAGCGGCGCGGTAGCAGCTGGGACGACTGTTTCGACGGGCAACATCGGATGGCCGCGCACGGCTTGTCCGAGCGCCAACGCGATGACGGGGGCGAGTGACAACTCGGGCCTGATGCTGTCGTGCCAAGACGTCTCAGGTGTACTGCAGTGGATGCCGGTTGGCGGGCAGAAGCTGTGGTACGGCTATACAGGGATACCAAATGGGAACGGCACTTTCGTGCCCAACCCGAACTGCCCAGGGGGGGGTACTCCGGGGATAACTGTCTCCGGCCAAAGCCTATACACGGACCCTACGGCCGCGATCAATTACCCGACGGTGGGCACGGGACCGTGGACCGTCTATATCACCGACGGCAGCGGGTCGATCATCCCGGGCAGTGCTGTCGCATCGACGTTTTGCTCTTACTAGAAGGCTGGGTAATGACTCTAATTCTAATCAGAATAGCAATCAGGATCGGCGTGGTTGCCTGCATGCTGTTGGGTGGAAGTTCCGCGATCGCCGGGCCAGTGCGGTGCTCAGTCAACAATCAGGATTCGACGTGTGTTGGGCACATCACGACGGCATGGCAAACGCCTCCGACTTGCCCGACGGCGGCTGGGTGGACGATGATCGCGCCGGCTAGTTGGATAGGGTCACAATACTCTGCTCCGCAATGCAGTTATCAAGCTCCGCCCACTTGCCCCGGCGGCTTTCACGAGACAGTTCCACCTTCATGGGATGGAGCGAACTGGGTTGGGCAACAGTGTCAACCGAACGCGACGCAGGCGACAGCTCTGAACGCATGTACGGCACAGGTCTCAGCGGCATATGTCGCTACGTCCGACTGGGGCCAGGTTACCGACCCGACGGTCCTGAACTCGGCGGCGACATACGCTGCGGCGAACGGCATCCCGAGTTGGACAGCCCTTTTCACACGCGGGTACGACGGCCCCACTTACTCATTGCCATGCTTTGATAGAAACGACTACAGAGCCGCGTGCTATGTAAACGGTACGACAGCCGTTGGCCTGATTATTGGTCAAGCGTCGTCCGCATCGAGTGGAGCCTGCAATCACTGACTGACCTCTTTCCTCGCCCCAAAAAAACGCCCCATAAGGGGCGCTTTGTTTTTGGCGTTTTCGACTATCCAACGATGTTTCCAGTTGTAAAGGAGAAGGTGCGTGAGAAGGCTACACCGTTAATTGTGCCCGTAAGCGAGACCGTGTACTGCGAGTTCGGGGACAAAGGCGTTGTCGGATACGCGACGCCCATCCAGGACGGCAGGATCTTGTTAGGGTCTTTAGCCGAATCCAGCACCTGTAGCGTGATAACGTGAGAGGAGGAGTCGGTCATCGTAGCGGTCTGCATCACGATCGTATCAGTCTGATTCCCGGCGACCGCAACCGGCGTGCCCCAGTTGCCCGAAGTTGCTGGCGGCGTTGGAATTTCTCCGCCCGCCGAGTATGCGACACCGGTCGTTCCTTGGCAGGGGAACGTCAGCGGTGCATTCGTGATCACCGGCTTGTAATCCGCCAAGGTCATGGAGTACCACTCTTGCGGAAAGCCGTTGAAGGTTGTGGCAACCTTGCCAATACCTACTGCCGTTGTCGGCGCGACAGCGATGTCAATGTGATACACGCCGGAAATCAGGCCATACACGCTTTGTTGACCGTACTGCGCTTCCGTCCACGTTGCATTCGTATAGAAGCCACCGGAAACACCGACGAATCCGACATTCTGCGTGTAGCCGAAGTGAGCGGCCCGATCGACGTAGGTCGTGCCTGTAAAACCGGCGGCTCCCGTCGTTTCGGTATCGCTGACCACATTATTCGTAGCCTGATATTGCGCATGAGCGGCGGCAGCCTGGTCGAGCGCGGCATTTTCCTGCAATGCCGGAAACCCGCACTGCTGACGTTGCTGGTTGAGCAGATTGAATGCGGTCAGCTGGAAGCTGTCGGCAGCGTATTGCGGAGCGGTCAGGTTTGCGGGATTTGTCGTCGCCGTTGTCGTGCTTGCACCCGATGCTGGCGCTGCGCCCCCATTGCCGCCACCACCACCGCAAGCCGCAAGAGTGATGGCAGCTGCAAAAGAAACGGCGGTCAGTGCGGAAATCTTCTTCATGTCCTAAACCTCGGTGTTGTTATTGGCTGTGCCCCTTGCACAACCTTGATTCCAGTTTATCGAGCGGGTATCAAAGTCAAGTCACCGCCGATCGCGCTCCCTCTCTCGTCGGGCTGTCGCGTTGATGCCGAATAGCGGGCGTCATTCTATTGCTATCGGAAATTTTGGGTAAGGCTTGAGAGAAAACGTTTGATGCCAAAAGGAAAAAGCCCGTCCAGAGGGCGGGCGTATCGGGGTTATCGACGTTTGCGGTTGCGTCGGTGGAAAACTCGAAGGCCGATGAAAGCAGCTACCAGGGCGATGCCAGTAACGGCGGGCCCCACCTTCGCGAGCTGTGGAACGACTCTCGTGCCCATATACAGGGCAAATAGCGCGATTGCGACTCGCCCGACCCACGGCGCGTTCAGAAACGACAGGAGAGGCGAAGGCTGGCTGCCCACATACTCACCATATCCCTCGTTGGCCTTCTCCAGATCGAAGCCGGCGGCATCTACGGCGCGCTCGCTCTGGTAGAACTTCTCGTAGCGCTCAAACCGTCCGTCGCCGCGGCCCGCAAGCCACGCCGCATTGCTCTCTCGCGCCAGATACGCAAAGTCTTCCATCGTTGTGCGCCTCGTCAGTGGATGCGTCCCGCATGCCAGGCGATTGCACCGATCGCGTTGGCAATGATGCTGCCATCGGCCTCAGCGTAAAACGCGCCGGTTTCAGGATTCTGCCAACCAAACTGGGCTCGACCATCGCTGCCGAAGATGACGAGTCCAGCTGGCAATTCCTGCGGAATGGTGCTGGTGTCAGGCGTCATTGCTCGGCCTCCTCGCAGCACGCTTTTTCGCACCGAGTTGCTGGTTGCAAGCCGGGCACGTGAAGCGGCTGTGCATTTCGATCTTCGTGTCGTTGTTCGACACGACGTAGTGCGTGCTGCACGTGCGGCAAGGCGCAACGGTCAGCCGAGCATCGGCAGCCATCGAGCGGATAAGGTTCCAGCCGCGATCCGGCATGATGACCCGGTTGCCGCCGAAGAGGCGGTCATAGACGTCGTTGGTGGCAATCAGTGCCTCGGCCGGATTCGCACCCATTGCGGTCGCCGACCGATACAGCCATGCGTAGACCGTGGCGTGCAGTCGATGCACTGGCGTCTCGACAAACCATGAGAGCGACGTCGCAGTGTTGCCGCAGGGCGAACTCTTTCCGTGGATCTCGCTGTACCGAATGCGCATGGAGTGCTGGTTCATGCCGAACAGGTTTGACGCCGTGGAAGCGCGCAGGCCATAAGCCATCATGGCGCTGGCATAGGCCTCATTTTTCAGTCGGCCAAGCCGAAGGTCACCCCATTGAGCGGCGTAGGGCAACTCGCCAACACGCGAGGGTGACGTCAACATGATCTGATGGGCGATTGTCTCGTCCGTCAGCGTGCTGCCGGCGAATTCCCACCAGAAGGTCGGGCTATTGAAACGCCAGCGGAACAGCGGCAGTTCCTTCATCCGGCCGACTGCAACGTGAAGCTTGTGGTGCGGGACCGACATCAGATACTTTGCAACCTCGGTCGAAATCCCGAGTAGCGGCGCACTCATCACGCTGACGTTGAGAACCTGCGTGATCAGCGACACAAAGGTCGAATTCTGCTGGTTCACGGCATAGGCCATCAGCGAGTCGAGTTGCGGCGTCTTGCGTCGGAGCACGTCGACCGCGACGGTTGTCGCTGTGTTATCGACGAAGCATCGCCAGTCCTCAACGGTCCGCAGTGTCGGCTCGACCATCAGGAACGGCGCGCGTAGCAGATTGCGAAGCGACGACTGGTTGAGCTGGAGCTGCTCGATCTCCTTGCGCTCGACGTTGAAGACCTCGTTGAAGCGGCTGTCCTGCTTGAGCAGCCATTTCATGTGGTCGACGAGACTGAAGTTTGCCACCTGGATCTGGCCCGTGAGCCACTCCGGCACGTAGAACCGGTCAATGGCGCGATAGCTTTCTTTATTGTTCACTGCTTTTTTCCTTGTGTTCTCTCAAACAAGCCTGCGGCGTCAGGCTGCCCGGACTGCTGCTTGCAATTCCCCGTGAAACTTCCCCGTGAGGTCAGCCAGGCCTGTCAGCAGGCCCTTGAATCGACCAATTGAACCGTCCGCCGTGACCAGCAGTTGCACGCTGTGATATTCCTGGACGAACGAACCGAAGCGCTCGACCAGACCGGCAACACGCTGCTCAACGGCTTCTTTCTGCTCGATTTCCGCTTCCTGCTTTTTCTTGAGTTCGGTCAGTTCTTCGAGGCGCTTTTTCGCTGCATCACATTCAGCTGTCAGCCTGCTGAGTTCCTCGAATCGGCCTTTTGTGACGCTTTCCAGGTTGCGTAAATGCTCGGGCGTGACCTCGACTTCGACTTCCTTGATCGTGACCTTTGCCTGGGCGTCGGCAAGCTCGCGGCTCCTGGCTGTGACCTCACGCTCCAGATCGGCAATGGTGCTTTGCAGACCGCTTGCCGTCTGCTCGGCCGATGCGAGGTCGACCAGCGTCTTCTTGAGCTTTTCGCGGTCGGCCTGGACGTCCAGATTGAGGCGCTTCGCTTCCTCGGCGAGACGCTGATTCTCGTTTTTCGCATCGTCCAGCCGACCGTAGATGTCGGAGAGTTGGCTGGTGGCGATTTCGAGGGCGCTATCCTTTTCCAGGAGGCGTTGCTCGTATTCGTCGATGATCTGCTTGAGCTCGCGCTTGCCCATCTCGGGCTTTTCGCGCTTGGCATCGAGGACTTTCGCCACGACTTCGTCGCTCTTGTTGACCAGCAACTGCATATCGCTGATCGAGAGCATTTCGACAGCGCCGCTGTTCGTGCTAAACCGCTCGTAGCAACGCATGTAGAGGCGCACCGAATCGCGCTTTTTGCGAAAGGTCGATTCGAGGAAGTCATAGACGACCTGCGCGGCTCGTTTGCGGATTTGTGTCGTGTCGCCGAAGGTGCTCACGTATTGAGCCTCGACCCGCGTCCGGATGTGATAGAAGGAGCCGCCGATGCGCATATGTTCCAGAAGGATCTTTCTGGTCGAGTGCGCGACTTCTTCCGCTTCCTCAGCGATCGAAGCGCGGAGTGCGTCGGAAATTTCGGTGCCGCCGAAAAACTCCGAAACCTTCTGACTGATCTCAGCGTCCGACGGCACATGAGCAAAGGCGAGGGGCAGTTCGCGTTCAAGCGAATTGTCGCTGTCGTTGCCCTCGGGCTGGGTCGGGTCGAACTCGTCGTCGGCCTCGGCGACAGGGGGGGAGTTTCGTTTGATCATGGTGCTCTCTAGATTGTTCTTTCGTTGTTCAATGGCATCAAGCTGCGCCGGCAGGTTTTACATCACTCAAGCGCAACACCATGTCGCGAAACGTGAGTTTCGAGAATTCCGCGCCATCGCCGAAGCGCTGGTAGCAGCGGATGTACAGGAGCACCACAGCGCGGGTGCGGCCGAATTCCTTCTCGATATAGCGATAGATGGCGTTCGCTACGTGCTGGCGGTTCTGCCGCGAATCTCCGTGCTCTGCCGTGTAGCGCGCGATAGCCTTTTCCATCATTTGGGAAAAGAGCATGCCGATTCGCAGATGCCCGGAGAGGCCATCGGCTAAAGCAGCGCGGACGGCGTCCCGGTCAGACAGGGCAATCAGATCGTCCTCACGACGGGCCAGGTCGGCTTTGGGACGCAGTGCGGATGACTTTTTTTCGTTTTTCATTACACAAACTCCGACTATCTTTGGATCTTGTTCGGGCGCTTTGGTCGAAGCGCCAGATGCTCGGCGGCGTGTGCAACCTGTTTTCCCCGGGCTACACCCGCCCAGAATACGCGTCGTTTCGTCGCCGCCATCCCGCTAAGAAGCTCAAATTCATATAGCTTTCACGGGTTTCGGCTAAGGAAATCCGCCGAGGAAAACGTTTCAATCGGCAACACCTACTGAAACTTTAGGGAAGACTCGGTAATTTTTTAGGGTTTTCCCTCAGTGTCGCCCTGTGCATTTCTATGGCAAGCGACCCTGTTTCGGCGACGGCGAGGATCGCCCGCCGAGCCTGCACGACATCGACCGGCAGACTGCCTCTGGCGTCGTGCCACGATTTACGGTCACGAAGCCACTGACGCAGATCGGTGGCGCGCATCAGATTGAGAGGCAGCGCCGAGGACAGGTTGCAGTGCGCGTGAGGGAACGCTGCAATGCCTTCGACCGGCCAGCATCCCGGCAGCACCGAGCGAAGGAAAGCGACCTTCGAGCGGTTCTGCTGCGTCGGCGAGCGCCGCATTTCGCGCCGGCCGTCCACGCCGATGCGTACGACACTCTGTAAATCCGGCCCGGGTTCGATCCGACCAGCCCAGTTCTTCGTCTCGACTACGAAGATGCCGAACGGCGTGACGGCAAGGTGATCGACTTCGGCCGTCGGGAAGGCCGAACCGGGCGCGTGATTGAGCAGCAGCGTGCCCGGGTGCAGGTAAAAGTCATCGCCGCACAGCCATTGAAGTGCCGCACGCAGTTCGGCCTGAACAACAGCTTCACCTTCCTCACCACTTCGCTGGCTGCGTGGGACGGGTACACGCGATCCTGTCGAATCGCTCGGGCGCCGTTTGTGGCGCTTCGCCGCAATAAAAATCACCGCGGCGGCAACGAGAAACCAGTACATGAACGTCGCTCCTTTTAGGTAGACGAGTTCAGTCTGCCAGGCTTTTGTCGAAGTCAAGTGCAGCGGGCGAGAGGTGAATGTCTTTCGGGACACTTTCACGCAGCCGTGGAAAGCTACATGGTTTAGTCGAGCTTTCCGGGTTAGACGGCCGAGCCGGCTCAGGTGACTCTCGCGCCTCGGGGTGTTCGGCTTCGAGCCATCAAAGCTGTATGACATTGGCCAGCATTCGTGGCTTGCAGCGAGCGCTCGCGCGCTAAGCTTGCTCTATCCAATGGCGTCTTACGACGCATCGAACTGCCGCGAGTGATCGCGCGCGTCTTCTGTTTCCTTTCCCGTTGTCCTGTTCAGCCTGTGCTTTCGTGCGCGCCTCGCGTGGACACGCACGAAAGCGCTCAGCGCCGAGTTTCCTTGCTCATCGAGCATCGAAACCACCGGACAAGGGTCCGGACATTCCCTGTTGAAAATTTTTCTGGAGAGAAAAATGCTGACCGTCCTGTTCACAGACGCTATCAAGTCCCCGCGCAAAGTGCTGGCACTGTGTTTCATCGCCTATTTCGCGACCATCTCGTTCGTCGTTTCGACCTTCCTCTTTTTGCTGGCCGCTCACTGGGTAGTCAAGGAAATGAAGAAGAAAGGCAAGGCCATCCTTGCAGCAGAAGCAGAAGCCGAAGCTGCTCGTATCGAGACTGAAAAACCCGCTGCACGAGCTGCCGCTGACGCGAAAGCGGAAGTGGCATCCGCTGCAGGCGTTGCCGCCAACGACAGCAATGCAAAACCGGCACCGATGAAGCAGTACGCAAAATCGGCTGTCATTCTTCCTTTCAAGACCGGCACCCGTTAATCGAGCGCCGTTACTACCTACCGTCGCCCTGGGCTTTTCGCCCACGGTGACGGCACCCTTAACCCTACCGGGAATCCCATTCCCGGACACGGGCCATGAGATTGCCGGTACCACCGGAGCAATCCCATGGAAACGCATGTGGCTGCCTGGCAGCTGGACATGTTCGGCGAATCATCGCCGGTTCACATCACCCCTCCCAAGCCCGACCCGCTGCCCGATCCTCATCTGTGGAGCGAGTCGGTGCGCGCGAAGATGGTCGACGCGCTGATCTCGCTCGCCAGCGACAGCCGTCGCGGCGACAGCATGCCCGAGTCGCTGATGGATTGCGCCGACCTGCTGTCTGAACGCCTGCGCAATCGCAAAATCGACGTTGACGACTACCGCGCGACCCTCGGCTGGATCATGGGCTACTGGGATGGCGCACTTCCCTATATCTACGTGTGCAGGGTTAACGGAGTCGATCCGGAGATTCTGCAGGACGTGATATTGAGCACGCCGCTTCTGGAGCGGGATCTGCGCGAGGTTCAACGGGTGTGTTTCGGCACGCTGCTGTAGGAGCGGATCATGCGCAACGCAGCAACGCTTTTCGCCCGCGTCATGGCGGAGGTCTTCTCTGGCAAGCCGGCCGCCAAGGCATCGCAGGCTTCCACTGTCGGCAACGCAAACACTGCCGAAGAGGCCCCATGCTCTCCAAACGCCGCACCCGCGGACACCCGATCTCCCACGTCCCACGTTGTAGGGCAGGGCGCGTCGAACGAAACGATCGTGACGATCGGCGACATCCCCCATCTGTTCGTCGACGAAGGCGACCACATCGTTCAGTTCACTCCGGCCTTCGACGACCATGCCGAAGAAACTGAGTTCGGATTGAAGATCGTCCCCGATCTCGTTCCACACTGGTCGCAACGTGCTGTTCATCGTTGTGCGCTGAAGGAGGCGGTAGCCCTTGCCATCCGTCAGGACGGTAAGCCTCAGTCTGTCGCGCCGTTGCAGCAAGGAAAGCGGGCTGGCAACGATGTGAAGCCAGCCTCACCGGTTGCGACTGAAGAGGCATTCGAACCAGAAGCCAGTGCGCCTCATCGACCGCGCCGCACCCACAACATCGACGCATCTAACGTGGTCGGTCGCATCGTTTCATGGGGCGAAGAGAAGTTTCCGGACCGCAAGCGGCCGGGACGGCACTACATCTCGTTCGCGATGCATATCGACACCAGTTCAGGTGAGCGAACCCTGCAGGGCGAAGGCCTGAAGGAAGCGATCGCTGAATGTCGCTGTGTGGTCGGTGACGTTGTATCTGTGCGGCGCACTGGCAAAGTCAAGGTGCCCGCCATCCGACAGACGGACGGCACACCGATCATGAAGGACGGCAAGCCGCTCATGTGGGACAAGTGGCTCTGGTCAATATCTAAATAGAGGAAACTCAAATGGCATCTGTCAACAAGGTGATTCTCGTCGGTAATCTCGGCGCTGATCCCGAAGTGCGTTATCTGCCCAGCGGCGACGCTGTGGCGAATATTCGACTCGCAACAACCGACCGTTACAAGGACAAGCAGTCGGGCGAATACAAGGAAATGACGGAATGGCACCGCGTGTCGTTCTTCGGTCGTCTCGCCGAGATCGTCTCCGAGTATCTGAAGAAGGGTTCGTCGGTCTACATCGAAGGTCGCATCCGGACGCGCAAGTATCAGGCGCAGGACGGTACGGACCGCTACTCGACGGAGATCGTGGCGGACCAGATGCAGATGCTAGGCGGCCGTCGCAACGATGATGAAGGCGACAACGGCTTCGAGCAGCGTGGTAGCGGTCGTGCTCAACGTCCGGCATCGGCGTCGTCTGCGAATACATCACGCAGTGCCGACAATGTCGGGACTCGGGCCCATCCCCCTCAACCCTCGCACGGCGGTGGTGGTGGCATGCGAGCACCTGCCGGCGGTGGCTTCGATGACATGGATGACGACATCCCCTTCCGCCCATACCTGAGCCGGGCGGAATGGTCTGCGATCTGATCCCGAACGTTCTCACCATTAGCTAACTTCTTCTCCCGTATCACCTCACCATCGCAACGGCACACCTAAAGGTGTGTCGTGCGGCGGTTCTTCAAACCGGCCCTCAGCGCCAGCGTTCCATATCCAACACTCCGTCTGCTGAAAAAAGCCGCCCGCCCGCGCGGACTGCTTTTTTCAGCACGCGTTTTCACGCCTGTCTCAGGCACCGACCAAACCCACTCACTTCAAGGAGAGTGACTCATGACTGTAAGAGGAAGAGAGCTGTCGCCCGAGCAGTACGCGTGGCTTCAGCAGAAGCTCGCCAGCTTCGAGCGTTCCCCGGAGCAATGGATTTCGCTTCTTGTGAGCTATGGCGTGCCTGCAGACCGTCTTACTGGCGACGCATGCGCATGCCCTGTATGCGGCGGAGACGATCGCTTCACCTACGACAACAAGCGTGGGCGCGGAGATTGGGTTTGCCGTCAATGCAACTCCGGAAAACCCATGGCGGGTGACGGCCTCCAGCTGATCACGCGCGTGAGCAAGCTCGGACTGTACCGCCTGATGCGTCAACTGGATGGTGGCCCTGCACCGCGTGCGATCAAAAGCGCTGGGGCGGCCAAGGTACCAAAGCCGAAGCGCAAGGCGGACAAGAAGTTCATAGCAAACCGGCTTGACTCGATGTGGGCTTCTGCAAAGCCCGTGTCGAGCGGCGATCTCGTGATGCGTTATCTGGGTGCACGCGTGCCCGGACTTCGTGTAGCGCCGTCGCGCGCACTTCGGCTCGGCATGCTCGAGTACCGGCATGAAAAGAAGGTCATCGGCAGCTGGCCGGGCATCCTCGCCCGGTTCGAATTGCCTGATGGCCGTCTCGGAACGCTACACCGCACATACCTTGAGCGATCGGCGCCCTCAAAAGCAACGATCATCTCTGGCGACGGCGAAGTCCTTAACCCCAAACTGAACGACATGACGCTGAATCCGCTGCAGGGCGGCGCAGTACGCCTGATGGAGCCGGTAGATGGTGAGATCGGTGTGGCGGAAGGTCTGGAGTCGGCTTGTGGTGCGTATATGGAGTCCGGTGTGCCGATGTGGTACTGCCTGAATATCGGCCTGCTGCGCCAGTTTGTTGTTCCAGAGGGCTTGGGCATCCGCGTGGTGCACATCTTCGTTGACTTCGACGAGATAGACCCGAAGACGGGTCAATCTGTCGGCGTCGCGGGCGGTCTCGAACTGGCCAAGCGGCTCAAGGCGGAAGGTTTCACCGTCTTTGTTCACCGGCCTCGCGTGCGGGGAACCGACTTTGCAGACCAGTGGTGCGCGCGTTTCGGCAACGACGTTCCGGCAGTGAACGCAACCCGTGTCTTGCCATCTGCTGTACCGCAACTCGCTGCTGCGTAAGCGGCATCGACTTTCTATCGCGGCGACAACCGCACATTCGTTAACTTGCCCGGTGGGGATATTCCCCATCGGGGGATGTCTCGTCGGGCCAATTTCTATGGAGTAGAAAATGGCTTCGTTTCAGGTTCTCGTGGGTGGCTTTGCTATCGTCGCAACCAACGGCGCCGAAGGTGGCCGTCAACGGGTAGGCAAGTCAGAGGCGGTTGCGTTCGACGTGATCGATCGGACCGCCAGCGGCAACACGGCATACGCTTGCCGCGACAAATCGTTTGTGGATGCGTGGGATTTTTGCGCGCATCGTCTTCTTGTTACCGCGACCCCTCGGCCGCACTGATCCGCTAAAGCGAAACGGCTCCCCCAGATATTGGGGGAGCCGTTTTTTTTCGTCCGCGCGTTCCGTTCATCGCATGATCGCCAGGCAAACTGCAATGACGACCGCGAAAACTTTCCACATACGCCACAGCCCGCTGGACCATATAGCGCCGGCGGCGCCAGCGAAGAGGAGCACGACGCACAGGTTGTTATTGACATGCATGCTTGAGAGCATTGCACCGAACCACCAGAGCGCGAGCGAAGCGCCAAAGATGATAGCCCGGCGCGTGAAGACCGGTAGCGCCATGAACTTCGTATAGTACCTGGTCAGTCGATCGGAAGCGTTCAATTACTCCTCCTTGTTCTTTGCGAAGTGTTCCACGACATTCAGGCTCTTCCAGCCCGCAACGCCGGCCGCGATGACGGTCGAAATAAAGAGCCACGAGCGCGGCTCGGTCAGTGGCAGACCATGGCGCACGATTTCGAAAAACTCCAGCATATTCATCCCCTCGGTGGTGATTGACGCATCGATGCACCGCGCGTCGCGCGATGAACATCGAAGTCATGAACCATCTTCGCATCTCTGTAGCGAAGTCAAGTCGCCCGCCGCGCATTCAGAAGTAGCTGCCGAAAGCATCGACGAGCTGGTCGACGTCGTGCGCAGAGCGCTCGTCGCTCTCGTTGACCAGGGCAATGTTGTTGATCCTCGGAGCTTCCGGCTCATCAATACGCGTCGGCGTTTCGGGTTGACTCCGGGAAGTCGGCGAAGCGGCAAGGCGGTTGTCTCGCGCGGCGGGGTAAATCGTGCCCGCGTCGGCCTGCTGCGCCGTTGCTACGACAGCAGCCCCCCGAAGCGCTGCTTCGGCGAGTGATCGAAGCAGCGCCGCGCGGACCCTGGCCGAGCCAGCCTGACTGAGCTTCTCGTACAGGAGAGGCGTGGTCACCGCGTCGATGACCAGCTTCATGTCGAACTTGTCGTTCATGCTTTCGCGGCCGCGCGCTCGCGGGTCAGGCCCGCCTCGCCGACGATCAGGAAGCCCTTTGCATTGGCCGTGCAGGGCGAGTCGATGACTTCGAGCGTCACGCGCGGGAACGCCTTGCGGATGGCGGCCGCATACAGTGCGCCGCCGCCGCCCGACAGGATGATCGAGCGCACGTTCGTGAGCAGGCCGACGCTGTTTTGCATTTCCTTGACCACACCGGCGATAACAGGCTGTGAGCGTTCGAGGTAGGGATCGAGGTCGATATCGTTGCCGTAGAAGAAGAATGGCTTGCGCTCACGAAGCGCCTTGTCGATCAGTTCGATATCTTCGACCTGCTCGTCCTCGTCTTTCTTGATAAGTCCGGCGATGTGTTGATAGATCTGTGAAGCGCCACCCGGAAGGCCGTGACTGCGCTTGTCGTCCATCGTGAACCCGTTGGCATAAACCCAGTCGGTCGTGAAATAGCCCACGTCGATCACCAGATGCGCGCTATCGCGACCGAACTCGCTCTGCCGGTTCGCGGACGCGGCGACGAGCGAGCCAAGCGGCTGCGGAATCACCACAACCTTGTCGATCGAGATGCGACCCGGGCCGTAGTCGAACGTGCCAGTAAAGCGGTCGCGCAACGCCCCCGAGTACTTCTTCATGTTGTGGACGGGCAGGCCCAGCACCAGTCGCTCGATCTGGGTGACGCCCGCGAAGTGGATCGCGCCGAAGAGCAGGGCGGCGTAGTTATCGGACAAAACAAAATCGTTGGACAGCGCGCGTCCTGTTTTGCCATACGCGGCCGTGAGCGAGACGTCGGGGCCCACCTCGTATTCGATCTGCTCGATGACGATCGTTGCGACCTTGCGTGCGGCGAGCACGCTATCGCCATAGCCGGACAGAGCGTGACTGGCAGCGAGCGGCGCAAGCGAAGGAAACATGCCGGTGGCGATGGTGCCGCTTGCCGCACGGTGCGCATATTTGGTGTTGCCGTAACCGACGTCGATTGCGAAGACCGAAGTTTTCAAGATGACTCCATGCGTTAGGTGAGCCGCGCACCGAAGTGTCAGAAAACTGATAGAAAACTATCAGTTTGAATCGCCTCAGTCACGCGGGGCCGACGAACTATCAGATATCTGACAGATAAGTGTCAGTTCGAATGTTGCGTCGGATCTGTCGGAGCAAACTGACACTTTTCTGTCAGTTCTACCTGGTTTCAGTCTAGCGAGCGCGAAGCGAAGTCAAGTCAACGAAAGCCGACCGGTTCTGCCCATCTTTTGACGTGCGCCGCTTGCGCACGTGGGCTTATTCTCGGCGTACCTACCGCGTCCCTGACGCATCGAATGCGAGTGCAAGGCACACGCACGTCTAGACCCTTTGCCCGCAACGGGCCAGCAGTACCCCACTGACCGGGCCGCACAGTGATGCGGCCTTTTTCTGAAGTAAATCAAGTGCCAGTCGATCCACGTTGAGGACCACTGGACAGTGCGATATCCATACGATTGGCGGCGGTTTGCCGCGTTGTGGCGCGTTGAGGACATGTGGAGAGGCCGGACACCGGACACTTTCCATGCCTCAGCAGCGTCTGTACACGCCCTTACAGCTACGGCTGGGTGCGCTCACGAAGCCCCAAACACGGCGGCGGAGATGAGCGGGCTTGGGGGCGGGGGAAGCCTTGCGGACCGGCAGAAACCGGATCAACCGCGATTCCCTGACGGAAGAGGACACGGCGCGCGCGGCCGTACACAAAACGCGTACAGGTATTACCCGGCATTTAGCACCGGTCGGAGATCCGCGAAGCGGAACACGGCTCGGAGGCGCGAAAGCGTCGTGCTGGCAGGGTAGCCACGAAGCTGCATCGCGTGGGTAGTGCACCGCGCAGCGCGAAGGCAGAGATGCCCCGCGTGGAATACGTCAGTGGTGGATTGCGCGAAGCGCGATTCGGACTGGCAGGCAGCAGGTTGGACAGTCGGATTGCATGTTCTTCCCATGCAAACTGGCCGATCGGATGGAATCGCTAAAGGATCGGAAGGCAGGACCCAAGCGACGGGGATACGGCGCAGCCGCACAGTAGCGGCGAACCGCAGGCCCGGGAGGTCGAGTGACGGTATCAGGTAGGGTTGCCGCGATCGACGGGCGACAACGAAACAACGAGGCATCGCGGCGCGGGGCCGCGGCGGAGGTATCGGATGGCCGCAATATTGAATGTGCGCGCAATAGTCAATGGATACAGGTTTGGACCTGAATTCAGGGATGCGCTGCTCAAACTTTTCGATGAGAACGTCTCACGCGTCCACAGCACTACACGGATAAGCAACCGCGCTTTGTCCATCAAGACACAGGAGTATCGCGCGGCGAAACTGTGCAAAGCTTTCAAGGAACTGCGCGAGGGCGGGTTCGCGCTTCAGTCGCCGTGGTCGCTCAAGCACAAGCACGTGCAACATCTGGTCGATACGTGGATCGCTGCGGGACAGAGCGGGGGCACGATCGAGAACAAGCTGACGTATCTTCGCGCGCTCGCGCAGTGGATGGGCAAGACGAACCTGATCGGCTCGCTTGACGACTATGCGGACCGGGAAGCGCTCGGCCTGAAGCGAAGTTATGTAGCAACAGAAGATAAATCGTGGGCGGCGCACGGTGTCGACGCGGTGGCGAAGATCGAGGAGATCGCGCAAACGTGTCCGTATACAGCCGTGCAACTGAAACTGCAGGCGGCGTTTGGTTTGCGCATCGAAGAGAGTTTTATGCTTCGACCGGCGGAAGCAGCGCGTAACCCAAGGATGCTGGCGGTGACGCGTGGCACGAAGGGAGGCAGGCCGCGTGAGGTGCCCGTCGAGACGAAGATTGGAATACTGGAAGAAGCGGCGAGGCTCAGTAACGGGTTGACGGGATCGACGGTTCCGGCCGATCGGACGATAAGCCAATGGCGTGACTGGTACTACTACGTACTTGGAAAGCACGGCGTCACCAAAAGAGGCATGGGCATCACGAGTCACGGTCTTCGGCATGAGTATCTGCAGACGCTCTATAAGGAGACGACAGGCGTGGAGGCTCCAATCAAGCGAGCTGGTGAGCGCCCAGACCCGCAACTTCACGAAGAGGCAATGCGCCGCGTTGTAGAAGCCGCGGGTCACTCGCGTCTGACGAAGTCGGGTGCATACCTTTCGACATTCGCGATGCAGGACCGGATGCAACGGAAGCTGCCGACGGTCGACGAAGCGCGGGACGCTTTGAAGGCAGCGGCTGGCAACAAGAGTCACGCGGCGAAGGCTCTGGGCATTTCCCGGCAGGGACTGTACCGGATTCTTGGCGCGGGCGAAAAGTGAGGCTAAGATTCGTCCTTCCCGTGGAATGGACCGCGATATTGTGTGTCATACGCCCCACTGAGAGAGCTGGCGTTGCCGCACAATGAATTGTCTCTCAGGTTCTGACATCGGCCCTCGGAATGTGTCAGGACTTTTTGAAGCCGGCTCTTTGCAGCCGGCTTTTTTTTGCGCTTTTTCCGTCGCTCATCGGCCAGTCTGGCACGGACGATCCCTGGTCGGCCATGAACGGACGGCCGGGGTGTTCGTCCAGTTTTGTTGGCGAACCTCCGATGCGCCCCGCTCAACGACCGGTTTGCAGCGAGCGAATTGCGCTTGGCACTGCCTCGACCCGGCCAGAAAGAGCCACCCGTGTCAATGACGAACGCCTCGCTTGGAGGTCGCTTTACGGATGGATAGCGGTCAGAGAGAACACTTCAATAGTTCGCGCGGCGCTATCCGATACAGGAATCCGTAGATTCGATCCATACGCGAGCGGTCTTGGCTTCTTGCGCAAGTAGGGGAGGGCTCGCGAGATCGTGGCGGCTGAGCGTGACGTCAAAGCCTGGCAGCATTTCGCTGTTCCCTTGCGTGAATGCGCAATTCTGTACTGGATTGGCGAAGGATATGTAGTGCGGACGTCAACGCAAGCGCCGACATGATCGCTGCAACGGCGAGGTCGGGCCAGGCAGATCCGGTCCCGAAAACTCCGAGCGTAGCCAACAGAACCGCGACGTTCCCAAACACATCATTACGGGTGCACAGCCAGACACTGCGCATGTTGCTATCTCCTTCACGGTAGCGGAACAGTAGTCCTGCTACGGCAGCATTGGCGAGAAGTGCGCACGTTCCGACAATCCCCATGGTAGGCACGCTCGGCACCGGGTCTGTGAAGAGATGCCAGGCCGCCAGACCCAGAACCCAGACCCCGAATACCAGCATCGATACCGCCTTGAGTCGGGACGCGTGCGCGCGAGCGCCGAGGCTCAATTCCAGCACGGCGAGGCTGATACCGTAATTGGCCGCGTCGCCGAGAAAGTCAAGTGAATCCGCCAGCAGCGACACTGATCTGCCACCGAGGCCCGACAAGACTTCGACGCCGAACATGATGCAATTGATAACCAGCGCGACCCAGAGCAATCTGCGATAGCCTTCGCGTTGCTGGTCGTGCCCGTTGTCACACTGATGACAGCATTGGCCCGGCATGGTGGTCTCCCGACGAATCCCGAATAGCGTATCCTGAATCCTGTAGTCACTACAGGGTCAAGCCATGACCACCATCTATTCGATCGGAGCGTTGAGCCAACTCTCGGGCGTCAACATTGAAACGATCCGCTACTACGAGAAGGTCGATCTGTTATCCGCCACTCGTCGCGACAGCAACGGGTATCGTCAATACGACGATGCCTCTATGGCGCGCCTGGCATTCATTCGGCGTGGCCGCGAGCTCGGCTTCACTATCGATGAGATCCGTGATCTGGTCGCACTTGCGCACCACGCCGAGCGGCCTTGCGCGGATGCCGATCGTATGACTCGCGCCCATCTCGATGACATAGACGGCAAGATCCGTGACCTTCAGCGGATGCGGCGCGTGCTCCGGCAGGTCGCGGATTGCAAAGGTCGGACAGCGGAGCACTGCGATCTACTCAGGGCACTCGCCGGGCCGGCAGTGCACTCCAGATCATCGAAGCGTGTCTGATTGACCGCTTGCGTTTAACGCACGACAGCGCAACGGGCTGGAGGCGATCTCGGTCGACCGCGTCCGGCATTAGCGCTGCAAGGAATGCACTTTCGCTCATCAATCGTTCCGAAGGCAGAACCCGCTCCGCACGACGCAGCCGTTACTTCACATCAAGACATTAGAATGAATGTCCGGGCTTCCGACCGTTGTCTATGCACCCGACACCGCGTTATGAATGCGAAATCCTCCTGAACGGGTTGTCAAGTTATGCAAGCAGGAAACGAACGACGCAGGGGGCCGGCAGTGCTGCACAGCCTTGCTCAACGAGGGGGCACACGGATTCGCATCATGTTCGGGGTCGCGATCCTGTCTCTTTCGAGCGCGCTGATCATCTCAAAGATCATGACGAGACCCGATGAGGCCGGACGCATCGCGGCAAAACAGGATATTGGCGAGCTGATGGACGCTCTGAATAGCTACCGTCGCGACAATGGCCGTTACCCGAGCGAGGCGCAAGGCCTGCATGCGCTGATTGAAAAGCCGCACACCGAGCCGGTGCCGCATAACTGGAAGGAAGACGGCTATCTCGAGCGCTTACCGAACGATCCTTGGGGCAATGCATATCAGTATCTCAATCCGGGTGTGCATGGTGAGATCGACGTGTTAACCTATGGCAAGGACGCCAGGCAAGGCGGCGAAGGCGACGATGCCGATATAGGCTCATGGGAATAGTCCATCGACATCCCCTCAGGGAACAGATCGGTGGTGTTCGCCGACTAATGTGCTAGCCATATCCCGTGGCGCTCGCCACAGGAGAGCGCTTGGCAGGCCGAAGCCGCTGGACTCCACACGACATGACTGGCCGGCTGGCAGACACTGCTATGGCCCGCCGGCGATTCGAACTTTGCCGGAGCGCACATTCAATCGCATCTCGAGTCGGTCAAAATTTGTATACTGCGTATCAGGCAGCAAGGTGTCTCAACAGGCACGGTATGCTCTTGTGTTACTTCGTTTTGAGCCAGCGCCATTCCGGGATTACGACTGGTCGTGAATTAATATTCTCAGCCAATGCCTTCGCATCGCAAGGTTAGACTGAAGGCTTTGAGGTGGAAGATTGCCATAACTGCCGCAATGATACGTCTCGTCAAGCCGGAGCAAGGTGGAGCGGGCGATGGCATCCTTTTTGGGCTTGTATCGATGTCCGCGTCGTACCCGCTTACACAACACTGGTCAGCTCGCCTGACATGGAATCGTGTTATGACTCGCTATAGTCGTGATGCCGTTGTGATTCTCGGAGGCATTCGCCACTGCTTCTAACTCACGGACAGTGCACTTATAGCCGCGGCCAATTCCCTCTTCAGTCGTTCCGAACTGTTACATGAGGGGGTATCGTCCGCATAGTGATATATGTGAAATCGGACCGTTCCTACATGCTCGGTTGCGTCTGCAGTTCACGACAGTCCCGCACGCTGTTTTACGGCTAAGGCTGAGCAAACACGTCAGTGCGATTACCCAGATTTCCGGAGTTCGTTTGCACGAAGAATGGTACGAACGTCGAGCCGAACGTGGCCAATCCCTGATAGTCTCCGACAAAGAAGCCCTCGGCGTTCGGCGCGGTCTTGAGGTCGAATGAGCCGGCTAGATGTACCTCATTGGAGAACGTCAATCCCTTGTCCGTCGATGTCGTTTGCCAGATATCCGTGGGTAGAGTCGCGATGTTGCCGCTCGCCAGATTGCGGAAATCGTAGTACGTCACTGCGACGGTTCCCGACGTATTGACATTAATGCTCGGATTGAATGCCGGCCGTCCCGTGGGCGTATTGATGCGGATCGGTGCGCTCCAGGTCAAGCCACCGTCGTTTGATGTGGAAAGCGCGATCTCATCGAAGTGGCCGCCATTGAAGCGTGAATCCTGCCAGACGACATAGAGTTGCCCTGTCTTCGGATCGATCGCGGGCTCGGGAATGATGTCTCCTGAACGCACAGCTTCGCCGGTGTTCGGATCAAACACCGATACGGTCTGCAAACCTGAGATGACTTTCGGCTTCGTCCACGTTGCGCCGTCATCGGTCGATTTTATGAATGCCACCTGGCCGGCCGCTTTGGAGAATGGCGGAGAGATCAGATCGAAGAAGTCATAGAGCGTTCCGTTCTGCGAGTTGACCAGGATCTGGTTGCCGATGGTCTGCTGCCTGGAGGGCAGCGTTACGATTTGGGATGGCTGACTCCATGTCTTGCCGCCGTCTGATGTCTTCGAGAACATCGATGGTCCACGGAACGCGGCCGTGTGTCGGTTGGCGTAGGGATTGGCGTTCGGCAATTCCAGCCGGTCCCACACTGCATAGGCGACGCCTGCGTTGCTCGGATTGGCCGTCACCGATTCCTTGTCGTTGAAGAATTGCAACGTCGGTTCGTTGTTGGCGATGATGATGCTCGGCTTTGCCCACGTCAGGCCACCGTCCTTTGAAACGGAAGCGAGCACCGCATTGCTATTGTTGGATTGATTGAAGGAGATCGACACGGCGTACGCAGTGCCATCGGGGCCGATCGACACCCATGGGTCGGATGCACGCTCGTAGTCAGTCCCGCCCGCGCACGCGCTAAAAGGCAGTGGCGCTGCGGTGCGCCACGTCAGACCGCCATCGGAAGACGAGCGAGCGACCAGGCCGCGGGCCCCGCCGTTGTCCCATCGGTCCTGCTGCCAAACGCCGATAAGGTTCGATGGATTATTCGGGTTCGTGGCGATCCATGGTTCGACCTCGGCGTTCAAATAGTTCGTGCCGGGGCCGCCTATGTTGCACGAGGCAAACGGACTAGGATCGGAGACAAGGACGGGCGCAGCTAGACTGGCCGGATTGATTGCGGCGAGTGCAACAGCGAGCGGAATGCCGTTCAACAGTACACGAGGCTTGTCGTAACGCATGGAAGACTCCTTTCCATTGCGGCCTGTACCTACAGCACAAAGCAGCCTGCTGGCAGTTGCGAACGAAGTGGCATGATCGCGCCTTTGCAGAAAATTCTAACGATGGCATCATCGCCGGCGCGTGTTGTTTCCGTCATCGTTCGCTCGCCATATTGGCGACCACTTCGACCGTCGTAGATAGCGAGCGCTGCTCACCGCTAACGCTTGGGTCAGGACTGTACAGCCCTCACGCACCAGAAGCTAGCTTCGCCTCACGATGATTGGACTCTTGCCAGGACCATCATTTGTCAGATGCATCGAATGGAATTTAGATTGTGGCGAAAGACCTTGCGAGAATTTTTTGTAACAATCGAAAATGATACACACTCCTATCCGTCGAGCCATAGTGGCCACCGTTCCGAAATCCACTGTACACGCGACATGGAGATCCACCGCATGTACCCAAATTCGCACTGCCTGATCTCGCGACCGCGGGGCTGAGTTCAACGAGCGCATCCGATCGAGGCGCCCGTATCGCGACGGCGACATGGCAGCACGATGAGGCTCAGCGCAGTAGCCTTCATCAGGCTGCCCAGGATCACGATGATCCATCGACCCTTCGTTCTCGTGTCCGGTCACACCACTTGTCACAGTAAAAGCAGCAATGACATGGTAAGTGTGCTCAGGACGGCGGTCATCAGGATCGGCATGATCCGCCTGGATGCGCCTGAGAATCGACGGCTGAACGACGGTGGTCAGACTGCCGCTGACCGCATTGGGACAGAAGACGGCTACGTCCCGTCATTGCTTGATGATCGACGACGAAGCATCAGATGGCTACGTTGTCGCCGACTGGGGCCTTCGAGCGGGTGTTGTCTCTAGTCGCTATTCGATATGCAAAGGCCGTTGGGTGCCGCGCCTGGGAGCCATCGATAGGCGAACCACGCCGTCAGCGCAATTGACGCCATCCAAATGGCGGCGAGTACACGGGCCGTGGTACGGTTCTCCGGCGGTTGCGCGGAGCTCAAGTGTCAGAGGGGAACCAGTCTCACGACTATCCAGATGGTCATAGTGCGCTAAATTGCTCGTCGACAGAATTGCGGGCAGCTTTGTCCGCCTTCCGTTCATTGCCCGTCATGTTACGCTCAGTCGACATTCCGAATACTGCGCGCGCGCGAGAAACGAGTACGTCAAGGCATGCTAGGGGAAGTGACCGACACCACTCACTGATTCAGCGGCGTACGATCGGATTAATGATGGTGATTTCTATCCGCACCTCGAATTCGGACGCGCGCCGAGGGGTCCATGGTGGCTGTTACAGACAATTTCAATTTTGCCGCGCAAAGTTACTGCCTGTTTTCGTAAGCTTCTGTCCACACAAAAACGATCATCAGGGACGAGTTATGAGAACGAGAATAACGCTGCTTTGCGTAGCGGCGATTCCATTTGCGCTGGCCGCATGCGGAGGAGGCGGTGGCGGCAATAGTAGCGGTGCAACTGGCACACTGCACGTGGCAATGACGGACGCGCCGTCTTGCGGTTTCGATCATGTCTACGTGACCGTCAACAAGGTACGCGTCAACGCAAGTTCTTCTGCAAGCGATACAGACGGCGGATGGACCGATATCGCACTGCCTTCACCTCAGAAGATCGATCTTCTTTCACTGACGAATGGCGTTCTGAGCGATCTCGGTCGGGCACCGCTTGCTGCGGGCCAATACCAGCAGATCAGACTCGTACTCGCGCAGAATCAGGGAAACACGGTTGCCAATTCGGTTGTCGTGAGTGGTACGACGGCTGAGCAGCCGCTTGCAACGCCGAGTGCCACACAGAGCGGATACAAGATCATTCAGCCGTTCACGGTTCAGGCCAATACGCTTGTGGATCTCGTACTCGACTTCAATGCATGCAAGTCGGTTGTACAGCGCGGTAACGGCACCTATAGCCTGAAGCCGGTCGTAACGGCCACGCCAACCGTAGTAAGTGGCAGCATCGCGGGATATGTCGCGACGGCCGAAGCCGGGGCGACCGTCTACGCGGAACAGAATGGCCAGGTGATCCGTGGCACGGTCGCTGACAGTAATGGCCAATTCATTCTGAGCCCGCTGGTTCAGAGTTCATCGAACGGCAATTACGATGTCGTGATCGTGGATAACCGGCAACCCAACGGACACGCGAACGGCGTTATTCACGCAGTGCCCGTCACGGCAAGCGCCACGACGACGATCGCGACATCGGCGGCACCGATCACGTTGCCGTCGTCCGCCGTCAATACGATTGCGGGCACGGTAACGGCATCTGCCCAGGCCACGATGCGCGCGCTGCAAAACGACGGCGCGGGATCGTATGAGGTGACATCGACGAACGCCAATCTCGACACAGGCACATACACGCTCGCCGTGCCGGCCGCTGCAACGTTGACGGGCACATACAAGGGGGCCGTGCCAGTCACGCTGTCGCAGGCTGCCGCGGCCGGAAGCTATACAGTCGAAGCCGATAGTGCGAGCGGCGCCACGCAATTTGCGGGCGCCAATGTATCGAGCGGCAGCCAGTCGGGAATCAATTTCAACTTTTAAACTGGGAGCGTGGGAGAGGCCGCAACGTCTTTCCCAATTCATGCCATGAAAATATTCATGATTATGCTGACAACAGCAGCAGCCGGATTGTCTGGCTGTGCAGTGTATTTGCCCGATGAACCTCACGCAGTCGTCGCACCGCAAGGCAAGCCTCAAGGCGGGCCAGGAAACGGATATTGCCCGCCAGGCCAGGCCAAAAAGGGAAATTGCCAGTAAGCGGGCACTTCAATGAACTACGTCGCGCGTGTGAAGTAGATCCGCCTCATACGCGTTTGCCGCGCGAAATGCTTCATGCTATTTCGACGGCGCCTGTCCGTTCTGTTCGGCGGTTTCTTCGGATGGCGTATGCGATGTACATGCCTGAAGCGCGGCCATCGCTTTTCGTGCGACGGCCAGCGTTTCCTCACACGCATTCGGCTCTTCAGCCTTGGGACATCCGCCTGCTGCTGTCACTTGTGCAAGTGCGGCCTGGATCTTCCTCAGTGCAAGTTCGGGTGAACCCGTGTCCGCAATCAGGCGCGCGAGATTGAAAGCACTGCCTGTCGGCAGCGCCACATAAGCGGGACAAACCGATTCAGCGCGCGCATCCACCGAAGACAACAACAAAACGAAAACCACGCTGACTGGTCTTTGATAACTGAAACCGCTGCGAATGACTTGCATTCCCGGCTCCTTGCGCTGCACGAGGAACATGGACATGTTTCGTGTCCGTTACCCATAGCGACATTGTCGTCGTCTCTGAGAATGCGACGCAGTAGAACGCGCCTTCGCCGAAACCCACTGTTCTGAAGAATGATTGTGCACGGCAAGGCTGATCTTGAAGTGGTTATAGCCGGGAATCCTTAAGGCTTGCTTAAGCGAACGCGTCTGCGCGTTTCACAACGATTCGCCGCGCTGTCTCAAGCCTGATACGGTTTGGGCGTGCACCGTTCCCTTAGCGGATTGAGCGCCTCCAAAGATACAAAAGCCTCACCGGGTACCTCACGCTTCGATCATGCGTGTCTGAGTTGAAACATCCGCGGTACACCCGCGTCTCCAATTGGTTCCGACTGCCGCATTTCCTCACAGCCTGCGCGGTGTGCCCGACATTGGCATGGCATTTGCGAAATTGCGTGCGCTTCGCGTCGACTAACTTCGAACAGATATACGGCGCGCATGACGGAAGCTGGTTTTGTCCGGCAACACATGAAGCGACTACGGGGGAGAAATCATGAAGCGAGACTCTGACAGCCGGGTGTCTGTCGACATCGAACATTCGAGCCTGCGGGCCAGCCTGATCGACGCGATTCGACGCGTTGGCCTGTGTGAAGACGTGCCGGCAGCGAGCCGACGTCGCCGGAGGAGTAGCAGAGCGCAACGCGGCGTAGCGGCAGTGGAATTCGCTATCGTGCTGCCGCTTCTGCTTCTGGTCTTATTCGGCATCGTCGAGTTCGGCGTAGCGCTGTACGACAAGGCGATGATCACTAACGCCAGTCGCGAAGGCGCGCGTGCTGGGGTCGTGCTGCGCACTCCGAAACCGGGCGCACAGGACATCACTAACGTGGTGCTCGCCTATAGCCGAAACTATCTGATTACCTTTGGCTCGAGCAACACACCGACGGTCAGTGTTCCTTCCGGCATTGGCGGTACGTTCGGCACACCGCTCACAGTCACTGTTTCGTACCAGTACGCAGGGTTAGGCCTGGGTGCCATGCTGTCCGCGTTCACGGGGCCGATCGTCATGACGGCCACGACGATCATGAACAACGAGTGAGGCGGCCATCATGCACGGGAAAAACAAGGCAAGGCAGCGAGGCTCCGTTGCCGTGATCACGGCAGTGAGTCTGGCTGCGCTGTTGGGGTTTGCGGCGCTGGCAATCGATATCGGCAACCTGCTGGTCGCGCGAAACGAATTGCAGAATGCCGCCGACGCTGCAGCGCTTGCGGGCGCGCCGTGTCTGTTCCAGCGTACGCAATGCAGCAACACCACGGCGACGGCGCCGGACTGGATCACGGCGACACAGAAGGCGTCGAGCTTCGCGACGGCCACGATTTCGAACAAGGTCCAGGGCGCCGCGATCAAGGTCGCGCAGGTCGCCTCGGGCTACTGGAACGTGACGGGGACGCCGGGCACGCTGGAGGCAGTGCCATTTACGCCTGGCGCGAACGATCTCCCCGCCATCCGTGTGACGATGACAAAGAGCACGGCGAACGCGAACGGCAGCATACCCGTCTATCTGGCAAGTGTTCTTGGCGTGTCGTCGCTGTCGGCCGCCGCCACCGCGACAGCGGCCGTGTCGAGACCGGGGTACGTCGGACCCGGCGGTCTCTTTCCCGTCGCGATTTCGAAATGCCTCTACGACAACTACTGGAACGCGTCGACGAATTCACCGAAGCTGGCAACGAGCGCTGCACCCATCAGCGGACAGACGGTGAATCAGACGCCCAATACGCCGTATGCCTTCCAGATTTCGTCGTCGTATCAGGCAAACGGCTGCGAAGCGGGGCAGTGGACGACACTGACCAGTCAGCAAAACGATGTGCCGTTCGTGAGAGGACTGATCGCGGGTCAGAATACCGATTCGCTCGGCATAGGCTCACAACCAGGCACGTACATCCAGCCTGGTGAGAAGAACACGCTCTTCACATCGATCGATAACTGCAGCGCCAACGGAGACCATTCGTGCGAGTACGAAACGGTGCCGGTCGTCAACAGTGTCGGGACGGGCTATCAGCCCGTGGTCGCGTTTGCCTGTGTGCGCGTCCTCAAGGCGGACAATGGATCGAAGCCGTACATACTCGTGCAGATGAGCAACCAGCCGGATAAGTGCCAGGCGTTGAACTCCGGCGGTGTGGGGCCGAATTACGGTTCCATCACGCCGCCGCGCCTCGTTCAGTAGCAAGCCACCTTCATCCGTCGTGGTGAAGGTCGCTGTGCTCGGCCACAGTTTTGGATTGCGCTTCACCGTATCAACGAGCTTTCTCACAAATGCCTCATATAGCCCGATCTTCGACGGAGTCGGATGCCCATCGAGCTGGTCGCCCGGCTTGACCATCGACGCAGCAGGCAGATTACTGATCGCATGAGCTACCGGCTATGCGACCGTTCGACCTTCGCATCGGATGGATAGTGCAATATGCGTGGCAAACGAGCGCCACGAACCATGCCCGCCACCGTCTGGTTTTGCACGCCATGGTGTGTCCGAGCCAGATCCAGTTATTGATAAGGTGTGCATATAAGAGCGGGCGCAATCATTTCCATCGGGCTGTTGCCGCCGACTCCGTTTTGTTCGAATGTCAAGATTGGTGCTAAGCACTTCGATGTCGACCTCAGCGCGAAACGGGCGGCATAGGTAAACTCGCAACCCGATCCCGGGCGTGTCGGCAACCCGTTCACCTTATCATCGGAGGCAACAATCGTTTCGACCTGCTAGACTGAAAGTTCCCCTGCAAGCCATGGAGGGAGACATGACGACTGTCTACGTCGTGAAGACTGGAGAGAAATTCCTCTGCACCGCAGAGGATGGCGATATCGGCATGGCGCCAGAGATTAAGGAAGCCACGTCCTTTCTCTCGTATGAGGAAGCGAACAAAGTCGCAAACGAGCACGCCGACCCCGGATACGAAATCGTGGCCGTCAACCGTACGAGACCCGGATGAGGAGTCTGTTCCGCGGCGCTCAGTAAAGGAATACTGGCGATCGAAAATGCGCCGTGCGATACCGTGCTACGGTCGGCCGCGTCCCAAAATACCTGAGAACGGACGGCACTACACGTCGCGATTCGCACGACGCGGTCGATACGCATATTGAACGATCGCATGCGATGCATTTTGGGGGCGGCAAGTTCGGGTCGCCCACCTTCATCGGCACACGCAACGGCATTGAAAGCGTTGTGTCTCCGGTCACGAGGACCGGCCTCCGGCGTCAGTCTCGAAATGCTGATCGAGTCACTGGACGATGACTTGGATTGGACGCGCTCGCCGCGTAATGGGCACCCCCGACCCTGTCGATACACGAGCGCGACCCAAGGTCCCCGCCGTCGGACTTGGAAGCAGCGACAGCGGCGCCCGCAAGCGACCGGACAACGGCAGATTCCGGTCCCACTTGATGAGCCGGCGTAACCAGATCCGCCGAAACACTGACGCATTCGTGAGTCCACGTTCGAGACCAGGTGTGCTCGGGTACTTCGTCGCAATGCACGGCAACTTTGCATCCGGCACGTGGGTCCGTTCGAGTGCAGATCGAGGCGGGGCGGGCTGAAGACGGCCCTATTCCGGTCGCTCCAAGACGAGCGCCGCAGCACTGCGCTCATCAGCTGTCTTCAAAAGATCAAGCAGCTGCTCGCAGTCGCTCGGAAACAGGCAGGCAAGCGCGAATTCGCTAATAGTTATGACCTGACCTCGCGGCAGCAAATCCAGAATGCCTGGAAATTTCACGCGAATGATAAATCCAAGGCAGGACAACGCAGACAACACGACGGCAGAAAACGCCACCTTTTCGAGAACTCGAAAATTCAATTCCATGATTGCACCCGTCGTATCTGTTGCGTCAAATCCGTCAAGCCACGCTTTGACCGGTCTTTCGTATATCGCGATGATGAAATGGGGTACCCAGATGTTGCCCGATCTGCCACACCGTATTGAGGAGCAGTGTGCATGGGACGCTTAATCCGGAAACATAACAGCTATGCCAAGGATAGACGCTTACATTACAATATACTTTCAATAAATCATCGAACGCAAATGGTTCTATGTCACCGCGGTGCCGCGATCTGGGCACCAAGTGTCAATGTCGATTGAATTCCGATGAATCTGAGGATGATTCATCCGGCGGCGATATTTGTGAATCGGTTGGGCGGCGGGGCGTTCCTTGGTCGGCAGCAAGATGATCGACTCGATGCAAAGGGACTCGGTGGAAGCCGAAAACATCCACGCAAAGTGGCTGGTCTGGCAGGGCAAGGGCAGGAGGGTGTTGGAACTGATCGAGGCACCGGACAGTAGGCTCGTAGTGGGAGGGATACGAGTTCAATACGTCCAGCGGAATCTGAACAGTGCGTCCAGTTATCTGAAGAAGAATGCGGGCACGTTTGGTCAACTACAGTGCATGGCATCGCAAGGGTTTGCCGATAGGGGTTAGGGCAAATGCGTCGAGCAACTGGATGGAACAAGGCGAGCAGGTGCAATGTCTTTTGCAATTGACCCGCTGTCGCCGAGATAGTGGTATCAGCCCTTGAGGCAGCCCGCGGCCCAGTTGCCGCCGCTCGTCACGTGCGCGACTGCTCCGTCCCAACTCCGGTCATTCGCGAACCTCTTTGCGGGGTCATTCCAACGTCGGCTTTCTAGCAAGCGGCCGTTCAACTGGCGGTCACCGACGTCGCATTCCGACCTGTGCTGCGGCGTTTAGCCAACTGAATACCGCACGATCAGCCCGCATCCATTATTCACGAAAGAGGAACGCTGGCGACGATTCTGAATGGTCCGGACTGCCTTAATGGGTAGGGACGTAAAGCCGAGGGTAAACAATGGCGGTGCCACGAAATTGCTGACCTAGTATGCAGAAGTTGCTATACGTTTGCAGGGTGACCTGCGTTTTGTCTCGGCGGCTCAGTTCGATAAGCCCGACGCAGTTTAGTGCTGGGCTAGACTGCACTGGGTTGGGAATTGCTCATGTAGAAGGACTTGGCTTGACATGGCACAGTCGGTGAATACCTAGAACTCGGAATGCTCGCTACGGTAGTCGGCGACCGGCGTTCTTGCTGTCATTCCCGTCCCGGAATGCTCCGCCTTTGGACTTGGGAGCCTGAACGATATGGCAGACGACGCGCAGGAAATCATCGGCAAGTGGACTGTCAGAATCAAAGATTGGGTTTGGGAGTATGAATTTTTGCCTGACGGAAAAGTTACATGGCAGGACACGCGCAGCAGTGAAAAGGGCGTGGGTCGATGGTCGCTTTTGTCAAAGTTTATCAACATATCGTGGATCGACTCTTCGACCAAGGAAAGCTGGTACCGGCCTATAACGCCTCTGAAACAACAAGGGTGGTATAGCTCGACCTACTACACCGGCAAGTTTGAGATGCAGAAGGTCATCGCCCCACCTCCCGGAGACACTGACCTCACTTGGTTCGAGTTCGAGCCGGACGACCCTGCAAGGCCTGGTCAGATCAACATCCTCGTTTCATCGCCAAGGAACGATGCCCAATATATCGACCGAGTCGTCACCGCAGTTGGATTCGGCATTTACTTGGGCGGCTACCACGTCTTTTGTGAAGGCGTTGACGTACCTGTCTTCGTGCCCGAGCAAATGGTCGACTTTGCAATTGGAGTTGTGGCCGAGGCTTCCAATGAGATTTTCAATACCATCGATGAAGCCAAGTCCGCTGCCGCCAGCAACCCACGGCAACCGTCGATCGCGTATTTTCGGGGAGCGGGGGAGCCGTCGTCGCACCAACCGTAATATGTCCGGCAAGCGCGCCACAACTCGTAGCCACGATGCTGGAGGCGCGGCGCGAGTTAGGCAAGGCAGTTGCAGACGAGCTGACAATGCTGGCGATTTCACTGGTCGGCAGCATGATCTTTAGCGCCCTTGTATCGCGGATTGTCGGTGTTAAACGTGGTGGAAAAGTGCCACCCAACAAGACTCCCAAGTTACCAAAGATTCGGGCGAAAAATGACCAGATCAACATTGCTGGCGGGTTGGAGCCGGGCAGTGATCAGTTCACCAACTTAAACCCCACCAATCCGCAGAGTGGCGGCCCGGGACGGGGCATTCCAAATCACGTCAACGGCTCGTTTGAACAGATCGCGGACTTCTTTCAACCCGGCACGGTTAAACACATCATCTCAAACAGGCTTCGCTTTTGGGACGTGAAGGACTGGAGCGCGGCAGCCAAGGGCGCCTTTAGTGTCTTGCGGTCAGGTGGACGCCTCGGGACTGGGCACCCAATGAGTGGGTTGAACGTGTGGGCCTATGAGGAGGACGTTCCTGTGATGCTCAAAGCGTTCAACGATGCTGGATTCAAGGAGGTTAGAAACGTGGGCCAAAAATCGGGATCTGGGGTGGTAATTTCCGCGGTTAAGCCATAGTCGTTCTTACGTGTTGGCACGCTCCCTTGAAATGCGGCAAGAACGACCGCTGGACTTCGCGCGGTCGCCGAATCGGCACCTTATCGTCGACTGTCGGCTCAGGCCGAACTCCCGTCTTCGAATGCGACTAAACGGACGTCCGTTGTACCTTGAAAGTCGCCTTATATGTCGCGTTGGATCGACCGGCCGCAGTGGGTCGGGAGTGCGCGTTGACGATCGGCCGCTTTCGGGAACCGAAATACCAATGACCGCTTTGCGGCGATGAGTTCGAAGCGCGGATGGACTCAGGCCGTTTAGGTTTGTTCGACGCCTGCCCTCGAGTACGAGCTCATGAGTCAAGGACAACGCGTGCGGGCAGGCGTTGAATAAACCTCGAGGAAGGAAACCGCGGAGTGGTCCGATGGGGCCAGCGTCTTCGCTATGGCGATTGATCAATCCGAGCGGTCTGTGTTGCGGGTGGACGGCGGGCGATGCGAACACCCCCAGAGGCGTGGATGGGGCAATTGAGGCGTTGGGGCGTGCGGTTCCGAGTCCGGAATACGGCTGTGCAACCGTGCATGACACCGAAGGCACAACCGTCCACTCTTCGGCCGCGATGACGCAAAGCCGACGGTTGAACTGCAGATCGACGGGAGGCGCTCATCGCTGTGCTGCCTTTGGTGGTGCGCGAATCGGTACGGTCCGCGTCAGAATGTCGATGACGTGCATCGGCGCGCCGCAATGGCGACAGAAGAAGGTCGGTCGATCGCCGGTGATCGCATCGTTCGGTGATGGGCAGAGCTTGGGCGCAACGCCGAGCAGCGTACGAATCCTGGCCAGGTTTGTACGGCGCACCGGGTTGGCGAGCAAGCCATAGTGGCGGATTCGATGGAAGCCGGCGGGCAACACATGGAGCAGGAAGCGGCGCATGAACTCGCTGGATTCGAGCGTCATCGCTTTATAGCGGGTACGGCCCTTCTCCCGGTAGTCTTTCCAGCGGAAGCTCACGCTCCGCCCATCGAAGGCGAGCAGGCGCTGGTTGGAGATGGCGACGCGATGGGTATAACGTGAGAGGTAGGCGAGCACTGCGTCAGGGCCCGCGAACGGACGCTTGGCATACACGAACCATTCGGACGCACGCAGCGGCGCGAGCCACTGCGCGAAGACCGCTCGGTCAGCAAGCTGCGCATACTCGCCGAAGAACTGAAGCCGACCGCGCTGATGAGCATCAGTGAGCGCTTCGAGGAAGAGCCTGCGAAACAGCCGTGAGAGCACACGCACTGGCAGGAAGAAACCGGGCCGACAGGCGATCCAGCGACCGCCGTTTGCTGACAGGCCACCGCCAGGGACAATGCCGTGCACATGCGGATGATGCGTGAGCGCTGAGCCCCAGGTATGCAGCACGAGCGTGGCGCCAATGTCGGCGCCCAGATGCCTGGGGTCCGCCGCGATGGTGCGCAGCGTCTCCGCGGCGATGTCGAACAGTAGCCCGTAGATGACGCGCCTGTTGTACCAGGCGATCGCACTGATCGCTGCGGGAAGCGTAAAGACGACGTGGTAATACTCGACCGGCAGCAGATCGGCCTCGCGGGCTTCGAGCCAGCGGCGCGCGGCACTTGCCTGACACTTCGGGCAATGGCGATTGCGGCAGGAGTTATAGGCGATCTCGGTTCGTGAGCAGCCTGAACAGCGCAGCACATGACCGCCCAGCGCCGCGCTGCGGCACTGTTCAATGGCCGACATCACCTTCAGCTGCCCGAGGCTCAGTGCTACCGTGCTTCGCCACGTGGGCCCGCAGGCGCGGAAGATGTCCGCGACCTCCAGCATTGGATCGGTCCGCGCGTGCGTTATTCGAGGCGCAGGCGCTCCAGGGGACTGACGACTTCATGCAGCAAGTCGGTGGCGACCTGTGCGTAGAGCGCTGTTGCTTCGAGCTTCTTGTGGCCAAGCAGCACCTGGATCACGCGAATATCCACCTTCTGCTCGAGCAGGTGCGTCGCGAAGCTGTGGCGCAGCGTATGCATCGATATGCGTTTGTCGATCTGTGCGGCTTCGGCAGCGGCGCGGATCGCGCGATTGAGTTGACGCGGAGTCAGTGGGTCGACAGGATCGAGCCCTGGAAACAACCAGCCGCCGCCGGGCATCTTGCCCTGGGCACGGGCCACGCGCCACCAGACCCGCAGGCGTTCGAGCAGCACCGGCGAGAGCATCGCATAGCGATCCTTGCGACCCTTGCCCTGTTCGACGCGCAGTGTCATGCGCTGGCTATCGATGTCGCCCACCTTCAGCGCGACCACTTCGCTGGCACGCAACCCCGTGCCGTAGGCTAGCGACAACGCTGTCTGATGCTTCAGGGTAAGCGGCTCACGAGGGCCGTTCTGGCATAGCGATTGAGGTTTTGGATAGTTTGGTATCCACCAAATTTATGGTGGGAACCAAAGTGGACAAGACGTGGGATGAGCGCTCCGCAGGCAGCGCATATAAACGGCCGAACTTTCCGACCGAATTCAAGCGGCAACTCGTCGAACAATCGTTCGAGCCGGGTGCGTCGGTAGCGTTGATCGCGCGCAGCAACGATATCAACGCGAACCTGCTGTTCAAATGGCGGCGGCTCTATCTGGCAGGAGAGTATGGTTTGCCAACGCTCCCGGAGGGCGCGGCGCCGAAACCGACACAGCAGGCACCTTCGCTGTTGTCTGTGGATGTCGTCGCTGAAGCAGCCAGCCATACGCCACCGACGGCAGTCACGACAGTACGGTCTCCAGAGGATCTTTGTGAGATCGAGTTCGACCGTGCGCGCCTGAGAGTTCGCGGCAACGTGTCACCGGATATGCTGCGCCTGCTGATTCGGGAGCTTACCCGATGATCGGCCTGCCGGCTGGCACTCGCATCTGGATCGCTGCCGGCGTCACCGACATGCGCGCCGGTTTTCAGGGGCTGGCGGCGAAGGTGCAGACCGCGCTCGAGGAGAATCCGCTGGGCGGCAACGTCTTCATTTTTCGCGGGCGGCGCGGCGACCTGATCAAGATCTTGTGGGCCACAGAGGACGGGCTTTGGCTCCTTGCGAAGCGGCTCGAACGAGGGCGTTTTATCTGGCCGCAGGCTGACGGTGGCAAGGTCCATCTGACCCATGCACAACTGTCGATGTTGCTCGAAGGCATCGACTGGCGTCAGCCGCGTCGAACGGCGGCGCTATCGGTGTTGTAAACGGCCTGGCGCACGCGTAAACTCCGGCGCATGACCGATGATGTCCCACTGCCGGATGACGTCGATGCGCTCAAAGCCTTGCTGATCGAGGCCCGCGCCCAGCTTGCCGAACGTGATATCGAGATCGAGCAGCTTAAGGCTCAGATCGACAAGCTCAGGCGGATGCAGTTCGGCCGCAAATCCGAGCAATTGGACCGCCAGATCGAGCGGCTCGAAACCAAACTGGAGGATCTGACGGGTGGGCGTGGTGCCGCCGATGTTCGCCGTGCCCGCGCGTCGGGTACGAGCGCGCCAGTCGGTACGACGGCCCCGAAGGAGGCGTTGCCGCCGCATCTGCTGCGCGAAGAGCACGTGCTTGACACTGGTTCGAACTGCCCGAACTGCGGCAACGCCATGCAACCACTTGGCGAAGACGTGTCTGAGCAACTCGCCCGTGTCGCCGCCGCGTTCAAGGTGATTCGCACAATCCGGCGCAAGGCAGTCTGCCCCTGCTGTCATCACTTCTCCCAGCCGCCAATGCCGGTGCTACCGATCGAGCGCAGCATTGCGCATCCGAGCCTACTGGCAGATATCCTCGTTTCGAAGTTTGCAGATCATCAACCGCTGTACCGGCTATCGGAGATTGCTGCGCGTGACGGCGTCACGCTCGATCGCGCCAGCATGGGGCGCTGGGTCGGTCAGTGCGAGGAGCTCTGTCGTCCGCTGACCGAGGCGCTGCGTCGCTACGTGATGGCGAGTTTCAAGCTGCATGCGGACGACACGCCAATTCCTGTGCTGGCGCCCGGCAACAGGAAGACCCGCACGGGCCGACTGTGGGTCTATGTTCGCGATGACAGTCGCTCGGGATCAACGGAGCCGGCGGCGGTCTGGTTTGCATACTCGCCCGACCGCAAAGGCATTCACCCGCAGAGCCATCTCGCCGGATTTGAGGGCATCCTGCAGGCCGACGCATACGGGGGCTTCAACGAGCTGTATGAAGGCGGCAGGATCCGTGAAGCGGCATGTTGGGATCACGCCAGGCGATATCTGTACGATGTTCATGTGCGTACACCCACCGAAGCGACAAGGCATGTGCTCGAGCTGATTGGCGAACTTTACGGAATCGAGGCCCATATTCGCGGCGCACCGCCAGGCGAGAGGCGGCAGGTACGACAGCACAAGAGCATACCGGTGTTAGCGGCCATCAATGCATGGATGACACACAAGCGCGCGACACTGTCAGCAAAGTCGGAACTGACCAAAGCGATCAACTATTCACTCAATCAATGGGACGCGCTCGTTCTGTACTGTGACGACGGTCGCGTCGAAATAAGCAACGCGCTGGCCGAAAACGCCTTGCGCTGCGTAAGCCTGGGGAGGAAGAACTTCCTCTTCGCAGGCTCCGACAGTGGAGGGGAAAGGGCTGCGGCAATGTACGGCCTGATCGGGTCATGCAAGCTCAATGGGATCAACCCCCTCAGCTACCTTGAATATCTCCTGACCCACATCGCCGATCACAAGATCAATCGCATCGGTGAACTCCTGCCATGGAATGTGGCAGACAGACTGCCCGTCCTGTCACCTCCACCGATCTCCCTCTGATCATTACCCTTCGGTCCAGTATCACTATCATCCCTCGCGCGCGCGAGTTCCATCGAACGGCCCTCGCGAGCCGCTTACGCTTCAGGTTACCTGTTGCCGCAATCAGTCGCCGGACCTCGTCAGGGCTAAGGACGACCGGCAATATGCGCGGCACCCGCACGGGCTGCATCCGGGCCATCAATTCCGGCTTCTGGAGCGTGATCTCGAAGAAGAACTTCAGCCCGGTGATCGCGGCATTAAGGGAGACGGGAGACGTTCCGCGGTCGACCAGATACAGCTGGTAGTTTCGCAGGTCTTCGACAGTCGCCGTGTCGGGTGAGCGTTTAAGATATCTGGCGAATTCACGCACAATGCGCAGATAGCCCGCCTGAGTCTTGGGAGAAAGCTGGCGCATGCGCATGTCGTCAGTCATACGCTGACGCAATGGGCTGGCGCCCGGTTGATTGGAGGTCATGATGCAGCTCCGTTTGAAGAACGAGGCGGATTGCCTCGACCTCCAACATACGGAACTGCGCTGCGGACCTCTCTGAACCCCGTACGCCTGGTCGGAGCCCCCTACCGCGCGAGCGGTTTCGTTCATCGACCCACAAGGGACAGTCGGCTTTCTCTCTAGAGCGGTCATTCGGTTCTGGCTTGGGTCTCGAGCCATCGTGTCTCCACGCGCGTTGGTCGCCCCCACTGCCGCGCTTTCGTTAACATTCTCCGCATTCGCCGGTGCAGATCGGGAGTTCGGCAGCGATTCCTTTGACGATCAACGCTTTTTCAAGTCGCCCAGTGCCGGGTCAACACGGCATCCTCTCCACCTGAGTTGAGACAGATTTTATATACCCTGTCGTCCTGCCAACGATTTAATCGCTTCAATCCCTGCCGTCATTCGCGCCCGTGCTGCGGAGTTCGCAGAATGGACGACAATTCTCGGCGGCTTGAACCCCCGGAGCGCAACAGCCTTCTCCATCCAGACAATCACGTCGTAGCCGGTCCCGCGCTCGTCATTACCTAGATCGTGGTCAAGACTGATCTCTTCTACACCCCCCGCTTCGAGAAGACGGATGGCCTCGTCGGGCCAGTACACCCTAATCCAGCCTGGCGGTGTCTCTCTCAGATCGTCGAGATAAACTTTCAATCGTCCCCCAGGATGGCCGATCGTGTCCTCTACAGAGTCACTGCTTCCGCTGTGGACTCTTCCGGGCCGACAGCGCGGCTCCCACAAAGGCCATCTACGTGACGCAGGTACTCAGCGATTTCAGAGTGCTTCTCGTCCCCGACTTCGCCGTCGATCGGCGCAGACAGCTCTTCATTTACGCGCAGCCCACCCTCGGTCATGTTTGCAGACCCGATAAGCGCATGGTATTTGCCTTTCGACTCGAAGTACCACAGTTTTGAATGTAGGAATTTCTTCGTCGTGGCGATCACGTTGACGCCCAGCTCTACAAGCAGATCTACTGCAGCTTGTTGCACTTCGGTCTTCTTCTCGTCTTTTCTTGGGCGATTCGAATAAACGGTGACTGCCACGCCGCGCGCTACTGCCCCGGCGATCGAGTCTTTCAGCAAGCCGACACCATCGAGCTTGATCCAGCCCGAGCAGATAACAACGCGGTCGGCGTCAGAAAGCAGCTTCTCAATCGTTGCCAAGTGATTCCGCTTTTGTTTTTTTGGTACGTTATAGAGAAGTGCTGGCACGGCAGGCCTTTATGAGAGTGACAGGCGGAAGCTTACAGCAACGCCGCCTGCACCCGAAGTCAGACAGAGGGCCCTTTCGCAGATCGAGACGGCGTTTTCGCCGTCGGCTTGGAGGCCACGCTCTTGCCGACGCGGACCGCTTCGACACCAGCGCGATGGAAAGGTGTGCCCGAGTTGTCGCGGGGCATTTCCTTGAGGAGCGCCCGACGTTGCAAGCGCTCTGGTGCTCGACGAGGCGGCCCACAAATAACGCTGTGTCCCAGGCGCACTTCATCTGCAGTCGCCGCGTTACGCGCAACGCAAGCGTGGGTAGTCGATTGTTGACGTTTCGGATGCTCTCGTCGAATGGCTGTTCCTGGCCGACTAGGTGAGGTCGCCAACGGCCGCTAACCGGCATTCCAGTTCTCGAGATGTGAATTTCGATGACTGACCGGTTTGGGCAGCGCTGTCTGACCGGGAACATCGAGCACAATCGACAGCATGGTCACCAGCGGTCCCGATCCGGCATGCCGTCGATTGCCACCGCAATCCGGTCCTCGAACATCAGGTCGGAGTGCTCCTGCGGTGTTGGAATTGTCGGAAACTGGATATAGCGATTGCCGTCAACGTCGAGCCACTTCACGAGTTGAACCAGCTTCCGGTAACGAGCGGCGTCGCGCAGTACCGGTTCGATCGGCCAACTGTCGATGGTCGAAACCGAGGCGTCGACGAGACGCTGGGCGAGTATCCTGAACAACGGCCCACGAGTTTCCCAGTCCTCGTCGTTGCGGGAGAGCATGTCGATGACCATCTGAGCGTCACACGCACCAAGCTCTTTTTCGATGAGGTCGCGCAGATCGCCTTCGGTAACCTCGGGCCGGGTCAAGCGTCGATTCCAGACGGGCGCCGCCTCTTTCAGGGCGTCCGCCTCGTTTTCGGCATAAGGAAACCACGGCGTCGACATGCCGCAGTCCGCGCAATAGATGCAGGCGAGGCGCTCTGTTTGAGGAGCGTACGGCGGGCGTCTGAGGGTATCGCCGATCTTGGGCGGCCCGGCATGCCGCCCAAATTGGCCGTAGTCGAAGCCGGTCTCGCCGATCTCCGCGACGACACGTTGGGAAAGGCCGACGGTAGCCCGGCCGCCGCAGTGGTCGCACGGATAGAGTTGTTCGTACATTTGGAGAATCCCGCGTTCCGTTATCTATCCTGGATTATCGTTGGACAATGGAAACGCGAAAAGGCTGATTTACATCTAGAAAGGTTCTTTATTCAGCGTCGGACAACAGAGGCACGGTAAGCCGAGGAAAGTCGTCATGAATACGGCCGTCAAGCTCGCGCCCGGCGGCCTTTTTACCGATTCTGTCCATAGTCTGGCAAAACGGATCTGGACCGAGGGGATTCCAATTTTCGTTGTAGTCAAAAAATCCGCTTTGGATTTTACCTCTATCGCGTTCGATTAAATCGCTACCGGGAAACAGGTTGCCCGGTGCCCATTCTCCCCACTGCTTGAAGTGATAGGCGACCCCGGCGGCGGTGCACTGGTCGCGCAACGACCTTGCCCATGATGGATGCATCGGGCGAGCGCCCCGGCCGCTCTCACCGCCGACGAAGATTCCGTCGATCATCGGAGGAGCCTGCAATTCATTCGGCGTTCCCCACGGGCCAATCCAGTCGTACAGATTGACGGGACCGAGCAACGGCTCCATCGACAGGAAGCGGGTGTTGACGGGCGCGTCTATCAGTTTATCAATGCGCGCGGCCGATTCATTCCATCGCGCCGGCTTTGCCCAATGCGCGTCGCTGTATATGCGTCGCTGTGCGCCGGGCCCCCAGTTCTCCCCGCGGCGCAGCCAGTGGTTCATCGACTCCGCGTAACAGTGGTCACAACACGGGCCGACTTTCTGGCAGCCTTCCCACGGCGACCAGGTCATGTCCGTCCATTCGATTGCGGTAAGCGCACCCATGGCGATCCTCCTACGCTTCGAGTTCGAGCTGGACGGCCAGCGATCCGCGCAGCCGCGCCCGCGCTTCAATACTTCCGAGCCAAACCCTAAAGGTGACTGCGTCGAGCGAAGTGCTTTGCATCGGTACGATCGCGTGGTCAAGCCGCAAGCCAGTGACGTTCAGGCGATCGAGTGTCTGCGGATCAGGTACACCCAGAAATACCAGCGCTGGACGAAGTACCACCACGTTTTGGCGCGGTCGAGCTCGGCCCATGTCGCGGTGAAGTCGAGCACTGAGCCGACAGCGCTGAAAAAGACGCAGCGGATTCCGTCGGGTGTGAGGGCGGCGGCCACGACCTGTCGGCCGTTGGAAATGGACTGTGGATCGTGCGCTGCACAGCCGAGCGCCGGATAGCGACCAGCCCAGTCGAGCGCACGTGAGATTGCACGCTCCAAAAAAAACGATTTGCCTTGCATGGATGCCTCGTTGGTTGGTGCCGCTCGAAGAGGGCATAGAGGCATCATGGCGTGCGGTATGGAAAGTCAAGATGGCGCGCGCGACGTTGTCAGGCCACCGTCGGCTGGGGGCGCTTGAGGTTCGCGATCGTTTCGAGGATGAGGGCGAGCCCGCCAACGATCCCGGTCTCGTCGTTGGGGATGTTCAGCGCCTGCCGGATTCTCGAAAGGTCGCGTGCGGCATCGCGATAGAGGTATTTGTACTCGTCTGCCTCTTCCGCATGGTTAAACAATTCCTCGACTGCCTCTCACGCCGAGTTGGGGATGTCGCGCGGCGACTGTACGGGGAACACGTGGTACTTCAGGAACACGTCGCGGATCATGGTGCGGTTTACATCGAGGTACCTGAACCCGCGACCGGCCGGCAGCGCCTGCAGAAACTCGTGCACGGATCGGGTCCACTCGGCGTTTTTGTCGTCCGACAGGACCAGCTTGCGCAATGCCTCGAGCGTGAGTCGCTCAAACTGTGTCCCTGAGGAGATGCGTGGTGAATCGGGATGCGCGGTCCTGAGACGCTGACCATCGCGCCAGGCCAGGCGAAGTGCTGCCTGGGTCGATGCCGTCTCGTTCGGATAGTGGCGCCTGACCCATTCGTGGCTCAATACGCGCTCTTCGTCGGTCCATGTGTCGCCATCGGGAAGATGTGAGACGGCTTCAATCGCGCGGTCTACCTTCGCGATGAGACACGCCAGCTGCTCCCTGAGTGCCTCAAGCCAAAGACTGATGGAGTCAGGTCTCGCATTGAGAACAAAAGGCGATGCGGCATATCTCGTGAAGTTCAGGGTATCTTGCAGAATCTCGGCGAGTTGCGGTGACATGAGTCGCGGTCTCCTGTTCAGCTTATTGCAGGTAAGTTATTCGGGCTTGGGTACTTTCAAGTCATTGACTGATGGCGGAAGGGATCAGGACGTGCTCCAAGGCCTCTCGATCGACATTCCATTCAACGGCAGGAATTCGGCGTGCGACTCGCAGAGCCTGCTTTTCTCTCTTACGTGCCTCATATGAAGCGACGCCGTTCATCCCGTAGACCTCGATGTGAGTGGCCGTGCCGGTGTCGCGCAGGATGAAATCGGGAAGCATGTCGTCTGCTTCGGACAGGCGCATGGGTTTGACAAAATTGCGGCGCGCGGCAACGAGCCGGTTAGCCATCGCAACCTCGTGAATCGAGTCGCAGGGCACGAACGTCTGGGAGCAAAGCATCGCTGCAAGATCGACGACTCTCAGATGACCCTTGGACGTCCGCTCAACGAGGAGGAGGGCGACGACGCGCGCGCTTCGATCGCCGAACGCACGCCACGCATGGGCATACGTGCGCTGCGCGTGCTCGATGAGGTTGCTGCTGGCGTAGTACTTGCGCGCGCTCTGACGCAGACTGATGGCGTGGCCGTACTGCGTCGGTGCGATTTCGCCGACCTCCCCGATGATGAGCGCTCGCCGGGTAGTTGTGCCCTTCTCAGTCGAAAGCCGCGCTACGAACGTGTCGAACTCGGCGTTGATCGCGGCACGATCCGCTTCATCGAACCGACGCATGATGTGCAGGACATCCTGTGCGTCGGCGCCATTGATCAGCGCGGTGCCGACTTCGGCGAGTAACTGGCTGTTGCAATGTCCCCAATGGCGCCACGTGGCGGTACCCAACCATTGATTGAGGCCAGCTTCGGCCCACAATGTCTGGAGGAACGCCAGCAGGGTCGCGGAGCGCCGGCTCTGGCGGGTGGAAGTGTGTGCGGCCGAACCGCGTGATCCGGTGACTGTCTCGCGCAGCGTTAGGGACGCGTCCAGCTTGACGTTCAGGCCTGCGGGAGTCGCGAGAATCGCGGCCGTTGAGTCGCCACCCCCGGCGGGCTTTGCGACGTTCGGGTCTTTGAAGAAGTCGCAATCGCTTTTATGACGATGACCGTCTTCTGGCCAGCCAGCGAGGTGAAGCAACGAGCCATATCGGCGGATCACGAGCTGTAGCGGTGTTGTGCCCGTTGAGCACAGGCAGACTGCATAGCCTGGCGTGACCTTCGCGCGCTCAAGGCGCTTCACATAGCGCGCCGGGTTTTCCTGCACGTCGCTGAGCGGTACGGTCTCGCCGTCGAAGGATACGTCGTACATGTCTGGTCTCCATAGAAAATGGCCGCGCTGGCGGCCACAGGCTTGAAGTGATGTCGTCGGTTCAGGCTCGCCGATGGCCATATGGGCGAAATCTGGCGACATGATGGCGGCGGCGAAAAAAACGAGGGGATCAGCGGTGGTCGTGGTTAATTCGAAACTCGCGTCCGGTCGCCTTATCGGTGAGGAACCACTTCCCGCGGAAGTCGGGTGACATGGCATTGGGATATCGCTGCTCCATTGCCGCCCGCTTGCGGCGCTCCCGGCGCGCGCGGAGTTCGACACGAAGGGAGACAATCAGGCTTGCCGCGATAACGGCGCCGATTACACCCAGTGTCATCGCGAGGGCGGTCCAATTTGGCCAGTGCGAGTGCTGGGTAGCGAGGGTCGCGAGATTCCAGACGAAGAGGGCTGCGCAGATGATCGTGCCGAGAATGGCGCCGTTTTCAACAGGACTAAACATAGGTTGCTGATCCGGTTTAAACAATGACTTCGATATCGTCGTCCGAGCCGCGCCAGAAAGAGCCGTCGTCGACGTCCATCACAATGACGATCCCTGCCTGCTCATCGTGCGCCGTTACGATTCCTTCGCCGAAGCTCGTCACATCGGTCCGATAGATGACGCGACGTCGATACAGTGGCGATGTGGTGTTCGGATGATCCGCGGCTTGCGACATAAGATCTGGTTCCTTAACGCGCGGACAGGCGCGCATGTCATTGTCGATCGCGCGTCGAGTGTGGTGTCATCCGAAAGCTGGCCGGTTGCGGCAAGCTTTTGATCTGCGCGGTCGAATGGCCAAAAGCTGTATGGATTTCTGGAGCTTTCTGGGTTAGGTACCTGAGCCGGCTCGGGTGACTCTTTGGTGCCGCTGTCGCGGGCAAACCCGATCAACGCCTCTAGACGCGCAGGCTGCAACGAACTAGTCCACAGGGTTATCCAGAAAATCTGTGGATAAGGTTGCCCGGATATCAGATCACGATCCCGGCAAAAGCCGTACGAATCACGCGCCCATTTCCCGTTGAGCAGGTGTCTGGGGGCGCTAAGATGGTTTCATCAATCGCGTCCATGACGCATCGACCGAACGCCTGCACATGCAGGCGTTTTTATTTACCCCGACGGGTCCCACACCCGACGGGCGTGCTCCCGTCATCTTGACTGGAAGCACACCATGAACAGACAACGCATTCTTCGATTCGGCCTGATGGTCTGGCAGACCTATGGCTTGCCTCATGAGCAGTTGCTGCGGATCGTCAGGGCGAAGAAGCGCCACTCCGCGTATTTCCGTGCGGCAGCGCTTCGTCACCTCGTAGCAGGAGCACCTCTCTCGGTTACTGGCGGCCGCCCGTTTGCCGAGCGCCGCCGGCGGGTGCGTCGGTATTACGGCATCTGAACAGCACCTTCTACCTTCCCATCGGGGCCCGCCCCGCTGGGGGACGCGCCCCGGATCACATTTGGAATCCGGCATGTTTAATCACTTCATCCAAACTTTTATTGATGCACAGACGGCTGCATGGCGTCACTACAGCGCTGTTGCCGCAACCGAAAAGCGTTTGTTCGGCGAGACTCCCGATCCTGCGGTACGCGTTGCTTCAACCGACCAGGTGATCGGCGAACTGCGCCGTACGTATCAGACGCTGGCCACCCGAATCATCTGGAAGGCCCGTGATGAGTTCGCCGCCGGATCGGTGCGACCCGTCGTGGATCGCGCCGCGATATTCCAGCTGGCTGGCTTTGACGTAGAGCGTTCACTGGCGCTGGGAGAGGTACCTGATTTCGACCGGCTGTACGCGGTTCTTCAGGCCCATTTCGGCGCCGGGGAGGATCTGCGGTGAGCCGAAAAGCTGCGCAACGCAAGCATGATCTGACCGCGGACTCTGCACAGAAGGAACTCGTCAAGCTCATCCAGTCGTTTTCCTATGGCCACCATCTGCATACGGTGTTTTCCGAGTTTGTCGAAATAAGCGCGCTGGCGATCAGTAACAGCGTCGATCGCGCGCAGTTCGATGCGCGCGAAAAGCGCTACCTCGAGATCGTCGGGAAATACAAGCGGGAGGAAGTGGAGCGCTTCCCGCAGATGCTCGGTTTTCTCGTTGAATCGTTCGAGCGACGCGTGGCGGTGGTCCGCAAGGAATCCGCAGACGGTCTGCCAGTTAGTGGCGGCCTGACCGATGTCCTCGGCGAAACGTACATGATGTTAGGCCTCGGCAATGAACGGGCAGGGCAGTTCTTCACGCCCTACAGCGTGTCCCGCATGATGTCGATGATGTTGATGGGGGACGTCGGTGCGGAGGTTGAGCGCCGTGGTTTTCTCCGGATGCATGAACCGGCCTGCGGCGCTGGCGGCATGGTGATCGCCGCAGCGGATTCAATCCTCGCTGCAGGTCACAATTTTCAGCAGACGATGCACGCAACCTGCATCGATATAGATCCTTGCTGCGTCCACATGACGTACGTCCAGTTGTTATGTTGATTGTGTGGGCGTCAACACTGGTCCTTTCGCGCTAACCGATCGGGTTTCAGGCCTATCTGCGTAGAATATTCTGTCTCTGTGGTTGGTTCCAGCTTTGCAACGCAGCAGTCGCGGTGAGGCGTGATTGATAGTCCAAGGACGCTGCCCGGCCACGTTGCGGACGTTCGACGTGGGCCCTCAAATCGTCGACAATCTCGAAACCAAGCGTCAAACGGTTCGCGCGACAATCGACGATCAACGAGGGGGCATCCATGCAACGCATCCTTGCCATAGGCGGTGGCGGCTTCATGATGGAAGACTCGCCATCGCCAATCGACACGCATATCACTCGCCTCACAGGAAAGGCGCGGCCGCGTATGTGTTATCTCGCCACGCCCAGCGGAGACCTACCCGCTCACCTCGACAAGTTCGACGCCGCCTACGGCAGTATGGGTTGTAAAACATCTCATCTTGCATTCTTTCGGCAACCCGACTCGAGGTCGATTCTTGTCTCCGACTTCCGCCCAAGACTGCTTGAGCAGGATGCCATTTATGTAGGTGGCGGGAATACCCGATCTGCACTTGCCGTCTGGCGCGAGTGGGGGCTTGATACGACTTTGCGAGAGGCGTGGGAAAGCGGCGTATTGCTGGCGGGCATGAGTGCAGGCGCAATGTGTTGGTTCGAGGCTGGCCTTACAGATTCGTTCTGGGGCTCGGCTCATCGTCCGCTCGATTGCCTGGGATTACTGCCCGGCGGCTGTGCTGTTCATTACAGCAGTGATCCAAAGAGACGCGAAACATTACATGCCGCGCAGCAAGCCTGTACGATCCCACCTTCGATTGCCATTGATGACTTTGCGGCCGCCATGTATTTGGGCACTTCCCTCGACAGAGTGTTTTCGTGGCGAACGGGATCGACCGCGTATCAAGCTTATCGCGACGGCGGCACGGTGATTGAAACACCGTTACCGGCCGAACAAATTGGCCAGTGAGACCAACGATTCAGAGTCCGTTGGGGAAGTCCGAAGGATCAATCGGGCTTGGTCGCTGCCTGCACCGTCGGTCGGCCGTCAACCAGGGCGAAACATTCGGGATCAACTTTCAATTTTGAAATGGAACCGCTCGTCCAATGAACGTTTCGTCATCGTTCGAACACGAGATTCGCCCCGCAACGACCGCTGACGCCAAAGGGGTAGCCACGGTTCACGTGGACACGTGGCGAGAAGCCTACAAGGACATCGTGCCACGCGAATACCTCGCTGCTCTCGATGTGGTCACCCGGGCCGAGAGGTGGCTGAAAACGTTGACGGCTGGAACGCCATGCGTGCTCGTCGCTGTAGTGGATGACGCGGTAGTCGGCTGGATCGCATACGGCCCATCCCGTGATGACGACGTTGAATCGTGTTGCGCAGAGATCGAAGCGATTTACGTGGCACCGGCCTTCTGGAACCGTGGCATCGGGACGGCGTTAATGAGCGAAGCTTCAGAAGGACTCTATGCCGAGGGCTATTCCGAAGTCACGCTATGGGTGTTGAAAGATAACAAGTCGGCGCAGTCCTTCTACGTTCAGCGCGGATTTCGGACCGACGGCTCAGCCAAGGTCATCGAGATTGGTGGCGCTCCCCTGACGGAAGTGCGTCTCAAGAGGCGTATCGCTGTCCGACTGGAAAACGCTCCCAGATGACTGACTGCTATTTTGAAGACTGTCTGTCGGCAATGGGTGGATTATGCCTTTTGCATGAAATCCCGTGCCCGCGACGATCGCTGCACTCGGTCGTCGGACGCTGGTCGGCCAAAAGGCGACCCACGTTTGTTTGAGTACAATCGTCAACAATCGGCAAGGCTGCCCATTGCCGTTTCCGCTCGGCGAGGAGAAAGATGAAGGTAACCATCGCATATATCGAAGAGCCGCCATTCGGATGGACAGATGCGAACGGGGCGGCTACAGGAGCAGACCTTGATTTGGCGGACGCGATCCTTCGTGCGATCGGCGTTACCAGGATCGAGCATCGCATAACCACTTTCAGCGAATTGTTGCCCGGGGTAGCGGCTGGCCGCTGGGACATGAATGTCCCGCTGTTCGTCACCCCGGAACGCGCGCGTCTGGTCGCGTTCAGCATGCCGGTATGGGCGATCAGGGATGGTTTCCTTGTGCGAACAGGAAACTCAAGAGCACTTGATAGCTACGCGCTATTCGCGAAAAGCCGCGACGCGCGCCTCGGCATCATTGCCGGGCAGGTGCAACACGAGTCGGCAAAGGCGGCAGGAGTGCGCGATGAGCAGATAGTCATTTTCGATCAACAGGCCGACGCAATCGAAGCCGTTCGGTCAGGGGCGGTCGACGCTTATGCGAGTACCGCCTTGGGAAACCGCATACTGGCCGATCGAATCGGGGCGCCTTTAGCAGCGGTAGATCACCGACACGAAGCCAACGAAGCGGAGCAACTACCGATCGGGGCATTTTCGTTTAACAGGAACAACCGAGATCTGCTGGTCTCGGTAAACGAGCAGCTTCGCATCTATTTGGGATCCCCCGATCATCGCAGTCGCATGGCGAAGTTTGGATTGACGCCGAAGGAACTCGATCCTGTACTTGTCCGCTGAACTGGGCCACGCCCCCGCTGGGGTCCCGTAGCTTGGCATGCCGGAACCGGCTATGAAGAGACTTTCAAGCTTGTCACTCAAATGAGCGCTTGCTGCAAGCTTTCGGTGAAGGTCGCTGTGCTGCTGTCGTAGGCCTATTCCAGTGACACTTGCCGGGGGATTGTCGGAAGTATCAGCGCGGACGCTGCAAATCCGATTGCACCGACGCTACCGAATATCGTCCATGTTTCGAGCGACGTTCTGTTCAAAATAAGCCAACTACCGGTGTAGTAACCAGCGGCGCCACCCAGTGCCCCTGCGGCACTCAGCATCCCGAAGAACGTTCCTTGGCTTCCGTCGATGGCTAACGATGCTGTCATAGTTTCAAGTGCCGGGAGCATGATTGTTTCGATGATCGTGTATCCGGCGATAAATAAAAGGAACCAACCGAGACTGAGCACAGATCGTCGACGATCCTTAGCCATCGGTTCACAAATCAAATTTAATCTGTCAATATGGCTAGCATGGAACTCCGTAACGTCCCGAACCAATCTCGTCATCATCACGGTCGTCACCAGACGCGCCGTGGTTCGTTACGTCCATAACAGGACATCTGGGATTGCAGTTCCCCTTCCTGTACAAACGACCAAGGCGCCTACGGCGCCTTTTTTTATTTTTGCCCTGAGAGGACTCTCATGACCATGATTCGCGGAACTCGCTTCATCGTTGGCAAGGAAGCCGCACAAATTCGCGCTCTGGAAACCCAATTCCGGAGCTATCTTCATTAACGTTGGAGCAGAGGAGGCGATTGTCCCCGCGCTGTGGTCGCAAGATACATTCATTCAAAAAGCCGGCGGCAGCGAGATCATCGACCAGATGTGGGCCTTTCCCGATAAGAAGGGACGCGCTTGCTGCCTGATTCCTGAGGCAACGGCACTGTTTCAGGAGCGATGCAGTGAGCTGCTGGGCCGACAACGGGAGCGGATGTTGTTTTATATCGCGCGATGCTATCGCTACGAACGACCTCAAGCCGGCCGCTACCGCGAATTCTCCCAGCTTGGATTTGAGTATTTATGCCCCAACCCAGAATTCGCGGTCAAGCGCAGCCAGGAGGTTGCGATCGGCTTCTTCGAATCACTCGGCCTTCGCTATGAAATCGACAATTCGGCCAGCAGAGGCCTCAGCTATTATCTGAACGGTCAGGGCTTCGAAATGCGCTGTACCGAACTCGGAGCACAACAGCAAGTAGTAGGTGGCGGCGCCTATCAAGAGGGAGCCGGTTTCGGCATCGGCGCTGAACGCCTGCTGTTAGCGATGACCGCCCAAGGGCTTGTATAGCGAACTCCAATGCCGACGCGACTTGCGGCTTGAGAGAGTCGCAAGCTCCATATCGCCCGTTACACGTAGCCAAGCGATGGCGCGAACGTCCGCTTTCCGCAGTCTCGACTGTCCCTTGTGGGTCGTCTTATGCCGATTGCATGACGCAGACGCCTGGAACGATTGCAGCGCGTGGTCGTGGGACGCAGTGCGGCCACTTTCGGACGTCGGACGTTGATCCCTAGATTGCTGACAATTGCAGAGTGGCTGGACTCAAAGTCTGCTCTTGGGTGCCGTTATCAACGTAAACAGCCTTGACATCCACTGGATGGATCAGTCAGTCGCAATCAACAATTCCAAAACAATGAAGCTTCCAATCGTTTGCGTGCTTTCGACCCTTCTCGTCGCTGGATGCCAGACTGTCAGCCGACCAATTCGTGGCCAAGATCCGCTATCAGCCATTCCCGCCGACCCGCATCAGATAACTTCTCCACATTGGGTTACTGCGGACAATGCGAAACCCAACCCTTATTTGCCGAAAGAGATGGCTGGCGATGCTTGGATGATCGATGTCAGCTCGATCAGATCCGAATATGGTTGGATATGGGTGTGGGAGCGATTCATCCCGTCACCCGGAATGGCAGCTGCTATTGGCATACAGGTTGCCGACACGTATCGGGGATTTAATTGTGAGACGCGGGAGACAACAGAACGGCTCCATCGCTATCGGAAAATTGACGGAACCCTTATCAGAGAAGGTGAAGCAAATGGAGATTGGGATTTGCACAAGACGCCGGCGGGGACGGCAGGTCCGAAGTCAAGGGAAATCGATATCGTGTGTCAACGTCAGCAACGATCTCCGACGTAACTAGTGAGCGCCTGTCATTTCCGAGTCGACCCGAGCTAGCCGCATCAGACACGAGTCGGCCAACAGCGGCCATCGGGCTCGCGGCCAAAATCGGCGACAATCCAGCTCATGTCAACCATTCAAGGCGCCGAGGATGCTAAAGATCGTTTCTCTAACGCCTGCCGACTTCACGCGTTGGGCAGAACATCTGAACAGGCAGATTGCGGAATCGGGGCGCTGTGGACGCCCGTTCTTCTCGCCGATGGAAGGCGTTGACTTCGCGTCAACGGAGCGTCGCGCTCGCTTCGAAAAAGGTTTGGCAACCCCTTTGCCTCAGCCAACGTGGATGAAAGTGTGGGCGGCGGAAAGTCCCGATTCACGCTTCGTCGCACATCTTGACCTGACCGGCTCCAGCATACCGTCAGAGAAACATCGAGCCAGTCTCGGCATCGGCGTCGAGGAGAGCTTTTATCGGAGAGGCTTGGGGCGGCGGTTGATGCAGGGAGCCATAGAATTCGCTGCGCGTAACAACATCGAATGGATAGATCTATCTGTCTTCAGCGACAACAATGCTGCGATCGGCCTCTATCGATCCTTGGGCTTTGAAGAAGTTGGACGACGCAATGACAGGTTTCGTCTTTCCGGGCGCTCAGTTGACGACCTCACGATGACGTTACGAATCAAGGACTAGCCAGCGGACCGCCGTCAGCCAGATCCGGTCACGTTTTAACGCCTGCCAATCGGCGAACAACATTCCGTTCGGTTTAGCTCGCCATAGAGATATTTGAACACCGTTGACAATGGTTTCCACAATATGCGGATGCATATCAGAATCGCCCGGCCCGTTAGTAATCTTGTCCGCGCTGAACGCATGTACTGCGCAGCGTTCAACTTGGCCGTGCTGGCAAACTTTCAGAATCATCAAGGGTTCGACGGAGTGATGCTTGGACGTCCCGGTATGGACTATCACTTTGAGTTCACCCACTGCGCCGAACATCCAGTGGTGCCGAGCCCAACGAACGAGGACTTGCTGGTGTTCTACATTCCAGATCGACAAGAGTGGCAGCTAACATGTGATCGCATTGTCGACAATGGATTTGTGCACGTGCCGTCGCTTAATCCTTATTGGGAGGTGTCGGGCCGGACGTTCGAGGATCCCGACGGCTACCGAGTCGTCTTGCAAAATGCGGCGTGGAGACCGTAACGGACGCACACAAGCGTCGGCTTTCGGGCGGTCCGAACGTATTTGATGGGTCGCGCGTCGTCAATCGGCACGAAGGAGCAGCGGGCCGCCGAGGCGTTTCGCATTAGACGGCAAGCGGCCAGGAGCGGATCTCCGGGATGGACGCGTGGATTGGTACCAATCGATTCGCGGCGTTATTATTGGCGGCGCCGCATGACCGTTGTCCGGAAGCCGCCCTTCCATGAACATCACCTATTGCCTTACGGCGCAGTCCAATGCCGAAACACTAGTTGCCGTTCGTATCGCCGTTATCGCCGCGATGCGTGAGAGCCTGGAGCGCATCGGTCGTTTCGACCCTCGGCGCGCGCGGGAGCGATTTCTAACGTCGTTCGATCCAGCGTTGTGTCGATTCATCGAGGTCAATAGTGTTCGCTCTGGCTTCATTCTGATTCGCCCGCAAGCAGACCACTGGTTAATCGATCACTTTTATATTTTGCCGGAGCATCAGGGAAAGGGTATCGGCGCGGCCGTCCTACGCGATGTCTTCACGAGCGCGGATGCGCGCAAGGCATGCCGGGCCGTCTCGGCGCCTTGCGCGGCAGTGATTCGAACCGCTTTTACAGACGCCACGCCTTCGTACAGACTAGTGAAGAAGAGTGGGACATCTACTATGCTCGTCAACCGGTGGAGCGAAAGGCAAGCAGCAAGGCTCCATTCATCTTCATAGGGACAGGGGTGGTTTGATCGCGCTAACGGAGCTCTCTGCAAAGCCCCTCCCCCGCACTGAGATTCCCCTTCTCGGTCGCGGCGCACCGACGAGCAGCTCGATAAAGTTGGTCTGAAATCCGACCGACAAACGCCGACGCGTTAGCCACCGCCGCCCATGCCGGCCCAGGCAAGCCTCTGCGAGCGCATCTTGATGTATTCCGGATCAGACGACAACGTCGGGGACAGTTGACTCCAGGTCAACGCGGTGGGTGGTCCAAGATAAAGGATGGCGTCAAACTGCTCCTGCATCACAGGAGAGCGGATAGGGTCGACATAGATCTCTTCGATGCCGTCGTCATGCCTGGTGAAAATGGGGTGCGGATAATATGAGCGAAAGCTCGCCTCCCCGAGCGGCGTGCCGCGAATATGCGCGAGGCTGGGAGTCGGCCAAGAGGTAACGTCGGCCTGTAGGGTTGCCAGATCAACAAATACTGGAACCCAGACAGAAAAAACTTCGATGCCCTGGCTTTGCAGCAACGAAACGATGCCATCGGGTAGTGGGTTAAATTGGTGGTTCACTAGCTCTTGGTTTTTCGCTTGCCAGTAGAGGTTCTTACGCAACAAATGCATGCCACCGTAGATGACCAACGCGCGGCGCCGTTTCGCCAGCACTTCACGTTGGATAATTCTTACTGGCCAGCTATCGCGGTCGCCAGCGGCATTCCGAGCTTCAACGAGATCCTCGGCGCTGCTGATCTTCGACCAATCGATCGGCGGATCTCCCAACAAGATTCGAATCTGACGGTCTTTCGGGAGTGAGGTATTCACTTCGCGGACTTCACGAAAAAGCCCCTCAAAGACAGGCCGATCCCACACGTCGTGGGGTTGTGTCGTGTTTTGCCATGCTTGGCGGAGTGTATCTTCGGGGACGTCTTCCCCTGCAACGAACCGGTCCATCATCTCCTGATAAAGAGAATTGCCACTTTCAACCACGATGTCGTTCACCATGTGAGCAAATCGGGCGTCCCGGATCAGCGAAATCCGAAACGCATAAGCTTGTTCACATCCGTGACCGCCATCGCAAATCGCGACAACGTCGTGGGATGCAAAAGCTTCAAGGACACCGGTGATTGGATCGATAGGACTTGCAGCTGTTGTCATCGTGCGAGCTCCATTGTCTGGTGGCCAATATACAATCCTTGACGACCAAGTCAATTTTCGAAGATCAGACAGACGGTAGTCTTCTACGTGCTTCGTCTTTGAATGTCCGCTTCGTAGAAAGCTGATCGCCCGTTGTGGGTCGCCTGTCGTCGATCAGAACCAACGGACGGGAAGCCGACGATGCGTTTTGCATGAGGCAGTGCGCGGCCACGAACGGTCGGTCGTCGCCGACGCCTAGATCGTGGACAATTTCCGTGTCCGTCTCTTGATGAGCGAGTGGTGAGATAAGGGAAAGCTGATGGGACACAAGTTGGCCGATGATGAACTGGAACTGTACCGACGAGTGGACGAAGTTCTGTTCTATGTTTGGGACCCGATTGGTGTCGCGAACAGCCCGACGGCACGCGAGGAATATTATGGGTACCTCCCCATCGCTTTCTCAATGCTGCAGGATGAGGGAGCGAATGCGTCGATAATCGCGGCATACCTTGACACCATCGCGAGCGAGCGAATGGGGCTGGATGCGAATCCTGAACATTCCAACTGCGTCGCCCAGTTGCTGCTCGACTGGAAAACCGAAGTCCGAACAATTTTTGCACGGCCGAAGTGAGCTCCCGGACCAACTCAAGCCCTCAGCGTCAATGAGACTCAGCTTCCACAAACGGCCTAAACGGTCACTCGACGTCAGTATCTGAATCGGTGACAATCGGGTCGCAGGCTTACGCTACGCATGACTTGGAACGGTGCAAGATCGATAAATGGCTACGAACCGTACAAAAACTCGGCTGGCTGGCGAGCTCAATCGCTTCGTGCAGCAGTACGCGCGCAAGGCTCAGGCCTCAGAGCCAAACGACCGGCAATACGATCGCAAGCTCGAAAGGAAAATGAAGCGCCTCTCCCCGTCCAAGCTATCCGCCCTTCTGTCTCAAGAAGACCAAGAGTTGGATGAGCCGGGGCATGAGAAAGGGTGAGAACGGCCACAACCGGTCGATCGACATCGATGCACGAATAGTCAACAATTCAGGTTACCCCGGCATTCGACAATTACAAGGGAGTTGGTCAATCTATCGATATGCAAAGCGAAAAACAGAGGATCGTTCAGCGTTTCGTAAAGGGATATCTATCGCTACTCGCGATGATGCTGTTTATTTTGACCGTATCGTTGGTCAAGGGCGCGGGCTGGAAAGTTCTTCTGGTTGGTGCGCCTCTCTTTGTTACGCTGTTTATCGGTATAACGTATCAACTAGCCAAAGAAGTGCGCACGCTCAAGCGACAGAATTCAGTGCTTCCGAAGTAGCCGATCTGTACGCGCGATTCCTTCGTCCAGCGTCCGCTTTGGAGATGCCTGAAGGTCGCCTACGGGTCGATCAGGGACGCTCGCGGCGCACGCCCCGAGCGCCTGCCGTACGAGAAATCCCCTTATTGAATGCACCCCTACTCACGCCGCGGGACTATTCTTGGCTTGACTCCACGGCGCAGGTTAGAAAGTTCTCGTTCCCGCCGCCGCAGCATTGAACTCGCCTCCTGCCAGGCGGCGAAATAGTGATCCACAAGCGCCGCGAGTTTGCGCACCTGCGATTGCAACCTCTCGTTCTCGCTGCGAAGCTGTTGTAAAGTCTGGCGTGGATTTGCCCGACGTTGATGCAGCCGACGCTGAAGTAAGTGAAGCTCACCCAGGACGTCGACGTGGTATCGGTAAAGCGCGTTACGCGAGACCCCCGCAAGCTCGCAAAGCGCTGTAGCGGTTGGCACCCCTGCACCCTCGAGCGACGCTAGTTCTTGCAGTGCCCGTCGAAGGCGCTGTGCGGCCGTTGCGGCTGCAGGCTCAGCGTTTGCGCTTGGCATCCTTGACCTCCTTGGGAGCGTCGATCGCACGGACGAGCGAGCGTGCCTCTTCCATCCGTTCGCGGACGACGTGCAGCGTCTGTCGGGGCAATGCGACTTCGTTGAGGAGCTCTTCATGCCGGTGAACCTGTTCGACCCAGTAGGACCGATGCTGATCTGAAACCGCGAAGTTCTTGCAGCGCGCGCAGGTCGATGGCTCTCTGCGCGCGGGGTTGGGGCCGATGGCATTGCCCAGGCAGGCGCTGTGATCCTCACGATAGACGCAGTAGCCCCAGTCACATATTCCGAGAGCGAGACCAGCGTCCACCAGCAAGCGGGCGTAGCTTTTAACGTCCTGCTTGATTCGAGTGCCCCGAAAACGTGGCCGCTTGGCCGTGATCTCAACTCCGGCGCGCCCACCCAGACCCGGCGTGACAAGCATGTGTTCCCACGCCGCGACCGACTGCTCAAGGATCTCAGATTCGATCTCCCGGTTGAGGTGATAGTCGGTGCCTGCATAACCGCTGTCGGTGACAGCGCGCTCGCGGTGTCCGAGATGTTGAGCGAGCGCGAGCAATGCTGATCCATCGCGCAATGCGGCGAATCGTGCAAAGGTCTTGCGGCCTTGATGTGTGGTCAGTAACCAGGCTTTGCCCTCATGCTTTGGCAACATGAGTCGCGCCGCGAAGCGCTGCAGCAGCGAGACTATTCGGGTAGACGAGATGATCTTCAGTGATCCGGGGCACGACAATTGCCATTCGGTGGCACCCGCTGCCTTGCTGCGGCGGAGCCACAGCTTTGGGCTTCCTGTCTGCGCGCGATGTCCTTCCGACAAGGCTTCGAGAACGGCGATGGTGGCGACAACGGGGGGTGGTGCGACCCACTCGTGCGGCCGCCCGTTGTACCCGGCCTCGCCCTTGAAGACGGAGCCGACGATCACAGTGATCTCTTCGTCGACCGCACTGCCGACGCGCCGACGTTGCACGCACCCAGCCTCAAGGTGCAGGATCTCGCTCGCCCGGGGCCCAACCAGGTAGGAAATCACAACAAAGCACGCCGCGTAAAGCGCGTCGATTGACCGCCTGAGGTCGTAGACAGACAGAATCGGGCCCTGCTGACCAGGAACCTCAATGCACGCATCTCGCAACGCGCGAGTCGCCGCAACCGTGCAGGTGTCGAGCTCATAGCCGCGCCGATTGGATGCGGACATGGCCTGCGTATAGACGTCCCTGGCTTGCAGGATGAGCGCTGAGCCGCTGGCTACCAGATCAATGGCGCCTTGGATTAGCGGCACTGCCACGACCTCAGGGGTATACGGCCAGTGACGGCCGGTGGTCCCACGCATGCCCATGACGGTGCGCAGATCACGGCCTGGGAAGGGGTCGATTTGCAAACCGTCGTCAAGCTGATCACGAAAACGGTGCAGGTACGAGAGTGCGTCGAGATAGCTCCGGACCGTGGAAGGAGCAAGCGCGTTCCGCTGAACCCCCGGCCGCTGCACGATCGAGCGTTGAAACTGCCACAGCGCTGTTGCGTCGAGATCGGCGAAGCGCTTGTAGCCGGTCTGTTCCATCCAACGCACAAGTGTCCGCAAGCGCATGAAAAGGGCGAAGGTTGTCGTTGCGCGCTGTGTCAGGCCAGTTCCCAGCGAGCGACTGCGGATGATTGCGACGACCTGCTTGCAGCAGTGTAGTAGCTGCGCAAATTGAGGCTCCACAAAGAGCGCGCCGCTCGGAAGCTTGAAGCGCCAGTCGATGCGCACTGGCCTGCGTTCTTCGAGGGCACTCGTCGGTTTGAAGACCCAGACCGGAGCGCGCCAAAGCGAATCAAGAAACCACGGCCGATCATCGTGTGCAAGTGCCTCAGCTTGAATCGCCGGGATCGGGCTGCCGTTCTGAAGGTCTTCCGTAGGACGCATTGGGGAACCTCAACGAAGATCCGGCAGCGGGGGCAACTGCGCCACCAGGGAGTGCGCTGCCGCCAGTTCCGCAGCCGAAAAGCGAGGGAGGATGTCCTCTTCGAGAATCTGCAACTGCGGTGCGTAGATGGACTGCCAGCGCGCCGGATGCAGCACCGCAGAAGCAGCCCGGATGTGATCGCGTGCCTGAATCAGCCGGGCCAGCGTCGATGGATCAGGCGTGATGATGGCATTCGGACAAGTAAAGCAGCCCATGAAGTTAGTGCAAAGTTCGCCGGGGCGGGTTCCCGCAGCGACTCCGGCGAAGGGATCCGTGCAGTTGAAGCCGAACATCGACACCACCTCGCCGGTCGGTACGCTCGATTTATTGCACGCTGGCTTCGACGAGACGCGTTCAGACGCGCTGTTCGAGCGGACTTGCACGATATGGCCGATGAACGCTTGCTGCAAGGCGGCGATGCGGATGCGGTGCTGTGCCTCGACCTCCGGTGTCTGGACGTAGCGAACGGTAGTCGAAAGGTGTGCGTGGTTGGCAATGGCTTTGACGCGGCGCAGATCGCCTGAAACGCGGTAGAAACTTGCGAGGACGCCGGGACGGATCGATACAAGCGTGAAGATCGGCAGGCGATGCCGCTCGCAGAAAGGCTTGATCATCTTCTTGACGGCGTCACTGGTGAGGGCCATCACTCCGTAGTGGCCCTGGTATAGAAACAGACGATCGCGCATGCAAATCGGCGCCAAGGGCCGCAGTCGGTCGTTCCAAGAAAGTATCTCCTTGACAAGCGCAGGCGGACCGAAGGGATCAGCATTATCGAAAGTTAGCCGTTGGGTGCTGTTAGCACGCGGTTTGAACCAAACGAGCGCCTGACGATCTTCGAGCAACGGCAGGGACTGCAAGCAGTTGCGGCCGAGTTCGGCGATGGGCTCGGGGTTGCCGGCCGCGTGGACCATGATGGCCAAGTAATACGGCAACAGGGACTCCGCACGCGGATAGAGGTATGGCTCAACTTGTCTGCGGCCGCCGAGTCGGTACAGAGCGCTTCGAAGTGCGTATTGACCGGGGCGTCTCAGATCATGCGTGTGGGGCAAGACGCCGCATCGGTCAATGTGATCGAGAAGCCAGCCGAGCGTTCCTGGTTCGCCGGCATTGGCAATGCGCTGCGCCGCGGCGGCCTCACGGTCGGCACGTATGCGCGCGATGTCTGTCTCGCAGGCCCGCAGCAACACTCGTAGTTCAGTTGCACGCATCTTGGTCGACGGTTGAGCATCGCGGTTTCGCCACGGGAAAGGGTTGAAGGGATACTCAATGCATGCGATGACGCCGGGCCTGTAGCGCTCGAGCCACTGCAGCATCTTGCGCAGCGTGAGGTAGGTGCCTGCCCGGGTGCCCTTGGTCCACGGTTGCCCGTCTGGTCCGCGCTGGGCGTTCAACCACTCGATATAACGCAGCAACATGCCGCTGTGAATGTCAGCCAGGCCAGTGACGGCGGCGGATTCGCGGACAAACCTAGCGAAAACTTTTATGTGGTGCCAATGCGTCGAGAAGTCATGTCGAGCCATAGCGCCGAAGTGGCACCAGAAGGCCTCGGCGAGGGCCCGAGCGACGTCGACGGGAAGACCGAGCGAACCAAAGTCAACGACAGTTCGGCGCACGAGACGAGGTGCGTCGTAAGAAATGGGTGACCCACCGACATCAATGACTTCTGCATCGTTTGCGAACTTCCTGGGTATCGATTGGCGAGTGGAGGCCATGGTCATCGCGCACCGGACAACAGTGTCTCCAGAACCTGCTTGAACGCGAACGCTTCTACGGCGATGGCGCGCAGGTAGCGGTCTGTCGTCTCGATGTGCTCGTGCCCCAAGAGCACCTTGACGATCATCAGCGGGTTGATTGCGGCGCCCTCACTGGCCAGCCGTTGGAGCCGCGCCAACAGTATGCACGCGAAGGTTGCTCGCAACAGGTGCGTGGTCGCCCTAAATCCGCAAACTTGTCCAGTGCGGCTGATGACACGCTGGTAAGCGTTCTTGCCAACAGGGGAGCCACGTGAGTTGACGAAAAGCGCTAAGGTCTCAGCGGCGCGTCCTCTGCGGCGTGCGCGCAACAACCAGGCTTGTCGAAGCCCGGACAGGTAGGCTTCCGTCTCATCAAGCAAGCATGCGGGCGCAAGCACATAGCTTGGCTTGCGTCCCTTACGTGTTACTTCGATCCTGTACAGCGACGCTGACGATGACGAGCAATTCGTGACGTCATGGACGCGTAGGCTTAACAGTTCGCTGATGCGTAGCCCCGTGAAAAGTTGCCAACGCCCCATAAGGTCGTAAGGTGGCGGCAACCTGGCCAGAAGTTCGACCGCCTGCTCGGACGTAAGCGGCCGCGGCAGGGACTCAAACTGCCGCAGTATGAAAAAGCTGCGCTCAGGCGCCTGAGCTGAGTAAGTTCTGACTGATCGCGTCGGCCTCGTCAATCTGGAAGTGAGAGGGGCGTCAACCAAAATTGAAGCCTGAAGCCAACTCGTTCCTACAGCCCATTTATAGAACCGTAGCACACCGCGTACACGATGGTTGATCGTCGAAATGCGATATGGTTTGCCTGTGTGGGTACTCGGCTGCGTCAACATGCGGTTGCGATAGGCCACCAAGTCGGCTACGTCAGCGTCGTCCCACGGAATGTTGTTCTGTTCAAGCGTCTCGAACCAGTCGTAGAGTATCTCCGCGTAGGTTCTGAGTGTATCGGCCGTGTGCGCCTGTCGCACGGAGTGGTCATGAAGGAAGGCAACCGCCGGCTCGATCAACAGTCCCTGCGCCGTGAACAGAAGTGGAAAACCTTCGGGCCTTGGTTCGCGCAAAGTCATTGTTAGCGCCTGAGTGGCTGCTGGACGCAGACGGTCGATGACTTCAGAGGGCGTTGGCAACGCCGCCTTACGAATGATTCGGACCATGTTGGCCCTCATTGGCGGCAAGGTGTGTGACCGCATCGACGAACGATAGGCCCAGCAGATGCATGGCCAGATCGATCGATCCGCCTCCACCGATCTGTGCTCGTGTGTCGTACCACTTGCTCCCCGTGATGAGGATCTCGAATTCACCGCGCAATGTCTTTACATGCCAGCGTCGGCTGTGCTTGTCCTTCAACGGCAGGTACGTGGTGTCGGTCTTGGCGTGCACGGAAAGGAACTCCAACGCAACGCTTAAAGGCATCGCGCGAAGTCGTGTCAACGTCGCCGCATCGAATGACCTGCGCACCACCATTGCTAGACTCCCCTTAGGATTGCCGCAGGGAAAGGCGGCAATCCCAAGCTACTCGCCTCTGAAAGAGGCATGGGCTGCTCGGGCAGTGCTCAGTGTTCAGCAAATCGCCAGATCACGCAATCCTGTTGACACGTGCGAATTCAACCTAACAGTTGTCGCTGCTGCACGTTCCCGCAACGGTTGTGCACGGCAACGCGCTGTCGATGGAGGTGTGGGGCACCTGGTACACGCCGGCGCACATTCTTGGCGGCTGGACGTTCAAGCTACGGCGCCGACTCGAGGCGGATCTGTTTCGTGAAGCGGTCGCGTTGGAACAGCAGCCTGTCGTTGATGTGGCTGAAACGCCCGATGTCGTGGAGGAAGTCGCAGTCGCAGCGGAGATCGAAACTGCTGACGTGGAGGTGTTGGAACGCGGAACGTCGCGGACCACGCCAGAACCGTTAGGTCGCGGTGCCTCGCTGGCTGAGCTTTTCGAGCAGTCGCTCGCAAGCGGTGCACGAGAACGCACCGTGTTCGATACGATCGACCAGCTAACGCTTTTCTAAACCGGCGCCTTCCCGATAACGGCAGGCCGCCCTTTGTTGATCCCAACGGGAGCCTGCTCCCGTTGGGGGCAGACTCCCACCTTGGAGAATTTGCCGATGCAACCTCACCCTTCCGAAAGCAACACCTGTCTATGCTCGCAGACCGATAACGGCACTCAAGCCAGCGCGCGAGCGGAGCACGAGTTCAAAAACTTCCATCGACTGCTTTGCGAACGTTTCGGCTATGTCCATGACGACCGGGATTGGAAGCGCGATCAGGCGTCCCTCATTGAATGGATCGCTAATCACGCAACCGGTACAACACCTGTCATCGATGCATTGGCGTTCGTATTGAATGTGCTGGAAGCGCCGGCCGACCAGCGCGAAGTCTCGGTAGCGATGCCGCTTGCGAAGATGATCGCACGTCTCGTCCTCGAACAGCGTCAGCGCGATAGCGTCGCACCGTAACGCGACCTTTGAACCAAGGCCCACCATCGCGGTGGGCCTTTTTTCTTAGCGGCATAGATTTGTGCAGCTTTTCGGGGGATCGCCTTATCTCGGAGGCGTATCTTTAATGAATCAACCGCGTCTCTGACGCATCGAACCGCCGGCCCGCCCGGCATCCATCTTTGACCCCATCGGGAACCACTCCCGACAGGGGGCAGGTTCCCTCCTTGGAGAACCTGCAATGCAACAACAACTTACTGCTCCCCTCAAGCGCATCAAGCTTGGCCGCAACCCCCGTACGTACTTCGATCCGAAGGCGATGGCGGAACTGACCGAGTCGATTCGCGCGCACGGCGTCGATACGCCGATCATCGTCCGCCCGGTAACGGAGGACGATTTCGACTACGAGGTGATCGCAGGCGGCCGCCGCTATCGCGGTGCCATGGACGCTCACGGTGAAGATTTCCCGATGCCCATCGTTGTAAAGGACGTCGACGAAGTCGAAGCGCGCCGTATCGCGCTCACCGAAAACATCCAGCGCGATAACCTGTCCCCCGCCGAAGAAGCTCGCGACGCTGCAGAGCTGCTCGGGTTACACGGTGGCGATCGCGATGTGACGGCCAAGATCCTTGGCTGGTCGCGCGCAACGCTGGACAGTCGTCTCGCGCTGCTGAACTGTTCGACGGCGGTGCTCGATGCGTTGAGCGAGCGCAAGATCAACATCGCTCACGCCGAACTGCTGGCTGCGCTCTCGAAAGAGAATCAGGACAAGGTGCTGCCCGTGGTCGTTGCGGAAAAGCGGTCGGCCGCCGACGTGCGCAAGCTGGTGGAATCGGCTTCGTGTGCGCTGGCTTCGGCCATCTTCGACAAGGCGGATTGCGCGGGTTGCCCGCACAACTCGTCGACGCAGGCGCAGATGTTTGGCGAAGCGATCGGAACGGGCAACTGTACGAACCGCACCTGCTTCAACGAGAAAACGGAGAAGCAGCTTGAAGCGACAGCCACAGGCCTGCGCGATGAGTTCCAGACCGTTCGTATCGTACGGGCCGGGGACAACAACACGCGCGTGCAGCTGGCCGTCGACGGGCCGAAGGGCGTTGGCCTTGAACAGGCGCAAGCCTGTCATGCCTGCACGAACTATGGCGCGGCAGTAAGTGGCCTGCCGGATTCGATCGGCAAGGTCTATCGCGGTCAGTGCTTCGACACCGTCTGCAACATGAAAAAGGTGGCGGCTCGCATCCAGGCTGACAAGGCTGCTTCGCAGCCACAGAAGACTGATGGTGCAAAGTCCACGCCAGCGGCGAAGAGCGCGACCGGGGCCGGCAGCAAGGCCGCCAGTGCTCCAGCGTCGACGAATCCCTCGGTCACGGTCGTCGCCGAGTCCGAGCGGGTGAAGGCGTATCGCGTGAAGCTGTGGCGCAAGGCGCTGCGTGTGGACATCGGCATGAATCACGAACTGGCTCGCCAGTATCTGATTGCAATCGTGCTGAGCGGTCATGCCCGTCAGATTGATGATGGCGCGTTCCGCAAGTTCTTCGAGCGGATCGCTGAAAGCGAAGCACCGTTGGCCAATCTGCCGAAGGCTGTCGACGCCGTGCAAGCGACGGACGAAAGCAAACAGGCGGACCTGATGATTGCGATGCTGTTCGCCGCGATCGAAGGTCTGGAGGTGACCAACCTGACCCAGTTGTGCAAGTCGCACAAGCTGGATCTGAGGAAGCACTGGAAGCTCGACAAGGAGCTTCTGGATCTGATCACGAAGTCCGAAATGATGGTACTCGCCGAGGAGCTTGGCATTCGTGCCGCGCTTGGCGACACCTTCAAGAAAGTCTTCGCGAAATCGAAGCCGGAAGTCATTGAGGCGCTGCTCACGGTCGAAGGTTTCGACTACACGGGCAAGTTGCCGAAGGTGCTGAAGTTCTGAAATCGCGGGGCGCGATCTGCGCCCCGTACCTCTCTTATGTATACGCCGCCACTGCGCGGCGTTTCTCTTTTCTGGAGTAATCCCATGTTTCAGCAACTCGAAGCGCTGGTGCGAACCAGCGGGAAGCTGCAACTCACCCTGAAGATGGACAACGATCGCATGGCGGTCGTGGTCGTGCCTCAAGGTGACGGTAAAGAAGCCGCATTGCGTCAGCCGCTCGTGCTGACCGCAACGCCGGCGGAACTCGATGAGGGTTTCGTGGCCGCGGTGATTTCCTATTCGTCGGCGCACGCTTCCCTGTCCGAACAGGTGGCGGCAACGGCGGCGATCCTGCAGGAAGCGGAAAAGAGCCAGGCGTCGAAGGCACAGAAGGCTCTCGCGAAAGGCACAAAGACGGCCCCGGCGAAAGCCGGTCAGTCGAACGCCAGCAGCGAAGACGAGGGTGACGACGACAACGACGATGACGGCCAGTCAGCGTCCACGTCGGCGGCGCCCGCCGCTGCAACGCCTGCGAGTGCCGGGGGTTCCTCCGCCGGTACTGATCTTCTCTCTCTTCTCGGTTGAGGTTCGCCATGTCCATTTCCATCGCACGTCTGGTTCGCGAGTTCATCTACAACGGCGTGAACTTCGTCGATCCCGGTCCGACCTTTTCTCCCGAAGAGGTGCGAGATCTGTACTCCGCCCAGTATCCCGAGCTGACCACGGCCGCAATCGAGGGCCCGGTCTACGAAGGAGAAATCGCTCGCTACACGTTCATGCGTGCGGCGGGTGCAAAGGGCGGCGATGCGTAAGCGCGCGCTCATGAAATGCATCGCCGACGAGGCGATGCAATCCACCACTGAACCGCCCGAAAGGGCGGTTTTTTTTCATGACAAGGAAATCGAGCAATGTTCTTCGATCCTCGGCCTGCTGATGCGGACGTCGCTCTCGAGGGCGTCAGCTGGCAACCGGCGCAGCGTGCCGTTGCCCGACGTCGACCTGCCAATGATCTTCTGACTCTTCCCGAGCTGTCGCGCGCTGTTGTGGCGCGACCGTCGCTGAAGTGGCCGGCAGATCGCGATGTGACCACCCTTGTAGGGGAGCACTTTACGTCGGGACCCGTCAGGGCGGCCGACGTGAAGACTTTTGCAAGTGCTGGCGACGCGATGGCACAGGCGCTGTTCGCCTGGATCCGTCGCGAATGTGGCGCGATGAAACGTCTGTTGTTTCGACCGTATCTGCTGGACACGAATGCGGTCCAGGAACAGATCATGTATCAGACGGACGCTTCCGATTTCGAGCCCACCTCTGCGCTGTATCTGGGCATCGAAACCCCGGAGGACCATGTCTATGTGATCGAGGAGCGCGCGGCGCCACTCAGGAAAGCGCACCCGCGCCTTCTTGCCACGGCGCTGATTCTCATCAACCGGGCATCGTTCCGGACGCTGGTCATGCGCACGCCGGACGATTTTCTGTCCCTGTTCGCACAATGGAACTGGGACGGTGATCCGTGGTGTGACGATGAAGACGCGATCAAGCTCTTGCAAGATCGCTTTGGCGATGATCCGGACGAGTTTCAGCATTACCTGCCCTCAGTGGTTCGGGACGACGTCTGCCCGCCCAGCATGGAAATCGGCCGCTGGAACGCCAAACGTCGGTGCTGGCGCAATGATCCCGCGCTTGGTATCGAAGCGTTACGACGTCTTCAGTGGACGCAGACCGGCTGGGTCCGCATGTTGTGCGCGGAGCTCGAACGTCTGACAGTCCTGCTTACCCGTGCTGGTCCTCGCGCCCTGTTCGACTGGTCTTTCAGACCGGAAGTGATTTACGGGGCAACCTCGATCGCGGCGTGTGATGACGTCTACACCGGCGACATCCTGGACACACACTACGAGTACTTCAACAGCGGCGGTGATGGCTCGTTGTTCCACGGGTTCATCGCTCTCGCTCAATCTCCCAATGACATCCGCAAGCAGTACGCCGACTGGTCGTTGGGCTTTTCCATTCTTCGACAGGTCGATCGCGTGGCAGCTTTGCTCACGCGTAGTGCCTAAGGAAACAGCAAATGAAAAATCTGCTTCTCTCGACGGGGCATTCGACCGACCTGGTGATGAGTGGCGCAATCCTGCTCTATTCCCAATCACGTGACTCGCAAAGCCCGATCTACGCTACCGCGCATCCCGTCTCGAATACCGGCAAACGGCCGGTGATTGGCGCGGGGCGACCGGTTGACCGTGAGGCGCTGTTCACGGCGCTCGACTCGCTGGCCGAACGCTGTGCGGCCAATGCGGAGTTCCTGCCTGAGACGGTGCTCGCGATCGACCGGACGGCAGTGACCTGGTGGTGTCGGCCGACAATGCGTCGTGTTTTTTTCGACTGCGCCGAGCTTGGCACCGTCACCGCGGTGGTCCCGCATCCGGGACTGATCTTTCAGGCGCGTACCAACGGCTTCTTCGTTTATGCGCTCGACGGCGCTGCCCGGCCGAGACCGGACACGCCGTTGTTTGAACCGCCGTACTTCAACACGTGGGACCACGGTTCCATCTGTATCGGTTCCGCGCGCGTACCCGCCCGCATCGACGTTGCGTCGCTTGATGGGTGGGAGAGCGGCTTTTTCGAATCTGCGTTTACCCATCCCAACGCGGGTGGAAAACGTGTCAATCACCCACGAGGCGAATTTGCGTTCTGGAAGGAAATGCTGGCCGGTAAGTACGGCGAGCAATTCCCCCTGGAATGTCTCGTGCCCATGAAACGGACCCTCGGCGAACTGATCGCGCGGGGCCCCAAAGGCTGAAAATGAGCATGAATATTCTTGATATGACACTGCAACGGTCGTTTCCGACCGTCATGGTCCCGCGCAACGAAGCCGTCGCAGAGATGCAGGCGGCGGGCGAGCGGTTGCTGGTCGCTGAAGACGGCGTTTTCATCGAGATCCGGCGTTCCTGGCTTTCGCTGGTGCGCAAGGTCGCGGAGTTCAGCGTTCGCACGGCCATACCGTACGGTCGGGTCACCCCGACAACCCGGCTGCTGTGCGAAACCATCCCCGCAGATCTCGTTGGTGCATTTGCCGAGATGGCCCGCAAGGCGCATCCAAAGGAAACGGGTGCCTGGATTGTGTGGAGTCCGTCGACGCAGGCCTTCCGGCTAGCGCCAGTGGGCATCGTTACCCATACCGGCGGCTCGTTGAAGTATCAGCCGCCGGCGCTGTCGGGTGACGAAGTGCTGGTGGTGGACTGCCATTCGCACGGCAGGCATCCCGCGTACTTTTCGTCGACCGATAACGATGATGATCGCCATGACGTGAAGATGGCGCTTGTCATCGGCAACTGTGACCGTCCAAACCCGAGTATTGCCCTGCGTCTTTGTGCAAAGGGCATTTTCGAGGAGACGGAGCACGCCCCCCTGACGTGGTATCAGGCCATACGCGAACCGGAGGCAGTATGACAGACGCGATCAGCCATGAAATACCGGCGCACATGGTACAGCGCCCCTGGAGAGTCATCGTCGTTGGTGCGGGAGGGACGGGCAGTGCAGTTTTGCCCTCGCTCGCGCGCCTGCACCACGCCATGATCGAACTGGGACACCCCGGGGGGATCGAGTGCACGGTGTACGACGACGATACTGTCAGTCCGACCAACGTCGGACGACAGGGGTTTTATCCGAATGACGTCGGCAGCTACAAGGCGTCGCTGATCGTCAACCGGCTGAATATGCTGATGGGCACCAACTGGCGGGCGGTCACGCAACGCCTGAGCGGTCGCACGGCGCTTTTCAATGTCGATCTCGTTATCGGGTGCGTCGATACGCGTGCAGCCCGAAAGGCAATCCTCGACTCAATCGGGGAGACGGCTGCGTATTACCTCGACTGCGGGAACGACACGGATCGGGGGCAGGTGGTGCTCGGACAGACCATGCCCCGGGCGAAAAGGAAGACCAGTCCGGCGCGGTTGCCACACGTAGGTGAGCTGTTTCCGGACCTGGTTGACCCGTCGAAAGACGCTGACGACGATACGCCGTCGTGCTCGATGGCCGACGCGCTGCGCAAGCAGTCGCTGGTCATCAACTCTGCGATCGCGGTTCAGGCGTTCAATCTTCTGTGGACGCTGTTCCGCACCAGGTCGTTGAAGTATTCCGGCGTCTTTGTGAATCTGGCGACGGGTCGTACCAATCCGATTCCGATTGACCCTGCTGCGTGGGCGCGCTTCGGATACGAGGCACCCAAACCCAAGGAAAAGAAGGCTCGAAAGAGCCGGAAATCTACCGTAGCTGATTGACATGCCGCTTCCTTCGGGAAGCGGTTTTTTTGGTTCTGGAAATACTGCTGACAGGACCACTCTGTCACGGCTTCTCCGACACCATCTCATCGTTTCGTGGAGGGAATTATGAAAGATGCGATTGTCGCCGGCTTCGCACTGCACGGCTGGCGCAAGGATCGATTGGTCGATGCTTTCAGCAAGATATTTGAGACCGCTGTTGCGCCGAAACAGGCCAGTATCTGGCTCAGTTTCGATAAAGAATGCGACCGGTGGTGGCTCGCCAATGGGGACTTCACCAGCGCTGGCGAGAACGTACTTGCGGGAACCTATGCGATTTTCCCGGTCGGGATGTCTCAAGCCTCGATCGAGCAAACCGTTGCAGCCCTTGTAGGCGAGATGGAGCGGAAGATCGCCAAAGCCTATTCGGTTCGATTGCTTGGTTATTCGGCTGAGAATGTATCGAAGACTTCCGAGTTGGGCGACCTGTAACCAACGCCGTTTCCTTCGAGGACCGGCGCTTTTTTTCCGTGAAAGCGCTAGGGATTTCGAAAGGTTTTGGGCCAGATCTGCCCGACGGCAACCGTAGACTGAAAGTTCTTCAGCGCTTTCGCGCATCGACATTGCGTTCAGGTTGGCAAGTCTATCTGACGCTCTGGACGGCTCGTTCCGTCCCATCTAAAGCCGCTTCCCTACAGGAAGTGGCTTTTTCTCTTTTTGGAGGCTTCATTTCGCTATACCGATGAGCAGCGCAGGTCGCTGCGAACCATGCAACATCCTTTCTAACCTCGGAGGTTACTCTCATGCTGAAAAAACTGTTCAGCCCTTTTCTGCTTGCACGTACCGCAAGCAATCCGCACACGCACGCCGGTGCGTTCGTTATCACTCTGCTGGCGCTCTTCGTAGCGGCGTTTCATCGCTTCGAAGGCTTCGCGGAGCCGTATCAGGTGTGGTTCCGCTACGACGAGGTCCACTACCTCGGCTCGTGGGCGCCGTCGTTTGCTGAACATCTGGCCGGAGCATTCGCGCTCTGCTCGTTGTTCACGCTGTTCTGGGGCGTATTCGTGAAGCCGACAGCTCGCAACCGCACGTTGCTCGCCGGGCTGTTTGCCGTTGTGTACTTCGTTTTCTCGACGGTAATGCACGACGGTGCGCAGCTTCTGGCCACTCGCGACATTGACCAGCTGCTGCAAATGGTGGCGGACGTTGTCGGGCTTGGAACATCGCTGCTGTGGCTGGCGTGGCCAGCTGCGCCCGACAACGAGCCTGCTTTCGCGTAGGCCTTCACTGACGCCGCGTCTTTGGCGTGGCGTCCTCATGCAACCTCCCGCGCGGGCAAGTGACCCGTGCGGGTTGCTCCGTGCGGCATCTCAATGGAGCAACCAGATGGCGGACAATCAACAACCGATGTGTGACGCAGATCTTCCACACGCAGTTATCCGGTTCACACGCGCTGTGACCACGCTTCAGCATGGAAAAAGGTGAGCGCTGGGGCTTTGTGGTCTACGGGAAAAACGCAGATCGCGTGGCCGCGATAAAGGCCGGAGAGCGCTTCGATTTCGCCGGCGGGCAATGCCTCGCGCAGGACGTCGAGTTGATCTACGAAGGCCCGGGTGACCTTGAATGGAGTCGTGCCGCCGGTTATCTGAAAGAGCCGGTCGTGAGCACTTAGCTGAACCATCTGATATCGAAGCCAGCGCCGTTCCCGAAGGGAGCGGCGCTTTTTTATTTGCAGTTCGGTTACCAGTAGCGACGGCGACGATATTCATGGAACACGGCGAGGCAGAGCAAAGCGACGAAGATCACTTCAAGGCCCCAGGTCATCCACGCGCTGTCAATGAAAGACTGCTCATGCCACGGCCGGAACGAGGATTCTGATTCGTTGCCGCCGTTCGCAATGCTGGTCAGGACCGGCCAGATAGTCGGCCAGCCAAGCGCGGGGAAGGCGGCAAGAATTTGCAACCCGAAGTCGTCCAGAAATCGCCAAATGATGGCGAGCGCCACAATAACAACGACAAGTGACGCCGCCGTCGAACAGACGGATGCGAAGCTGGCCCCAATCGCATGGGAGATCCACAGGATCACCGCAACAACAAGAATGCATGGAATCAGAATGGCCATCATCAGGCCGTCGTTTCGGTTTTGCATCTTTAAAGACCTCAAAGGTTTAGGGGGCCGATAGCCGGTGTAACGGCACGAGACGGCAGCGTCTGTAGGGACTGTGACTGGCGCCGCCATTCGTCGGGCAGGCAAACACCTGCGCGGGACCGGTGATTCATGTTCGCAGCTATATAGGGAAGTCAAGCGCGTGCGACCAGCACTACGCGGCGAAAGAGGGGCGGTTTTCTCGATGTTTCCGACCAACCGCGAGTGGTCGCGGTCCTAAAATCAACGTATCACCCGCGCTCTTGCGCATCGAAAGAACACTCCGGCTTGCTGGAGTGCCTTACCTTTGACCGGCAACTGCCGGTCGTCCACGACGGGCACCCCCGTCTGTCAACCCTGTTGGGAGCCATCCCAACGGGACCGGCTCCCGTTTTTTTAGGAGCCGCACCATGCTGCAGCAAGTCACTCAGTCCGCAGAGCTCGTCAAGTTCCTGGCAATCGCCAACGACCCTGAACGTATCTCGGAAAAGTGGGGCTTTCGTGAGAACCAACGCGTTTTCGCGCAAGCTGTTGCAACCTTGCCCATCCGGCAGTTCCAAGGCTCCATTCTGTATCTGTGGAGCGACGGAACGGCCACTGTAAAGTTTGATTTTCAAATCCCCTTTGATGCCGAGCGCGAGCTCGTCAAAAGCGGTCGCGTCGATTTGCATTACCTCACTCGCATTTCGTCGTAACCAGCAATTGTTCAATGCGTCAGGCACCTCCGCCTGACGCAACAATCTTTCTCTCGTTGGGAGCCAATCCCACCGGGAACCGGCTCCCGCATTTTCAAGGAGCTGTTCCATGTCGAATCGCAATCGCACGGCCATGGCCGTTTCGTTCAAGTTCGTCCTGATCGTTGCCGCTGTTCTCGCCGCGATCGGCTGCATATTGGTCTTTTCAGGTTGCGCTTTCGAAGCGCAGAGCCAACTCAATCTGCTTCGTGCGTCCGGTCCGGCGGCTCTCGATGCCTATCTGGCGCACGTCGATTCACATCAACTGTCGTTCGCCGCGTACATGTTCGAGTCCGTATCGGGACACGGATACGCATATGGCTCTTTCCTGCAGGGCGTCGGTTTCTGGTTCGTCTTCGTTCTCGCACCGCTGTCGGCTGCACTGCTTGTCGCAGTGCGCTGGTTGGCCTCGCGTGATCGAAGCGTGAGCCTGCGTCATCGCCTGGCTGCTGCTCACTGATTCAAAAATCTCTTTCCCGTCAGGGCAACCACCCTGACGGGATGGTTGCCCCTCATCTCGTTGAGGCAATCAAATGTTCAAGATCATCTTCAGTCTCGTTCTCGCGTCCATGCTGTCGGCTTGCGCCGGTGTCGACTTCGGTTCGCCGAATACATACCAACGTTATGACGTCCAGCGTTCGGGCACGCTCGAAGAAGGCACGGTTCTCTGCACCCGCGCGATCACGATCGAAGCCAGCCAGGATAACTCCGGGCTGACGTCGCTCATCAGCGCAGGTGTCGGTGCTTTCCTCGGTTCACGCACGATCGGCAATGGCACAGGCCGCTACATCGCTGGTGCCTTGACGGGTGCTGCGTCGGGCTTTGTTACGCAGAAGGTTTCGCAGGTGCTGTCGCATCACTCGGGCCTCGAAATCATCGTACGCACGAACACCGGTCGCAACGTCGTCGTCGCTCAACCGGACGATCAACAGTTCGCGCCGGGCGATCACGTGCTTCTCGTCACCACCAACTCAGGTCTGCGTGTCACGCACTGATCCGCTCTTCCAAAGCCGGCGTTGCCGGCCCATTCCTTCATCGCGAGGCGTCCCGAAAGGGACCCTCGCTTTTTCTTTTCTGAGGCAGCAATGTTGAAAGTTCCGAAGGTGTTCTATGCCGACCGCCGCAGTGCGGGTGCGGCTGCTGACGCCGCTATCACCCACCATGCGACGCAGATGCTGCGTCGTGTCGCACGCGATCTTCGTCTTCGCTCCGGCGAGCACGAAATCGTCGCCGAACCGGCTCGCCGCAATCGCGGTTGCCGTGTCACCCTCCATACCCCCGCCGTCATGCTGGAAGTCGCTGACACACCGACCCGCCAGAAGGTCGCCGTGTCGTTCCGCACGCGTCGCGGCCGCTCCGATCTGTCGGGCGGTGGCGACAATGCGGTCGCACTTGAGCAGCTGACGTCCCGCGATGGGTACGACGCGTTGCTTACGGGCTTGCGCCTTGCCGCAGGTCTGGACCGCGAACGCCGATAGGAGGCCGGATGGAAATCGTCGAAATCTTCGTCGAGTACCCGTCCGGGATGACCATCACCGATCGCGCCAGCTATTCATGTGAGGCCGATCAGGTCTATCCGTCGGAACGTCTGCAGGCAGTGCTGCGGGAGTTCAGCATCACCGAAGCGCCGCCCGCCGTGTCGGCTGTTATAAATGGCGTGAACGTGCAACTGGATAGCAGGATCGACGGTAGTTTCTCGGTGGGTGAGACGATGCAGTCGCGCAGCCCGGAAAGTGCGCTCGCTCGTCTGTTGCGTCTCTTTACTGAACCCACAAAAGAGCAGCGGCAGCAGTTCGGCCGCTTCTGTCACACCATAGCAGCCGCTGCGTTTCTCGGGGCGGTCGGCGTGTGGCATTCAACCGAGGCCTGGACGGCCGAAAGCGTCAAGCTGGAGGCGAGTCTGATACTGAGTTTTGTGATAACGTTTGTCCGAGGCATGCATTCTTTCAGAGGAGAGTAAGCATGGACGTCAGTTTTCTGATTGTTGGCGCCGCATTGGCGCTATACGGTCTGGGTGCGCTGATGGATCGCAATGCTGAAAAGGCACTGCGTGAACGCCGGTACCCGCGCATTCCCCGTTAGTCATTTATCTCAGATCGGCGCAGTCGCCGGTCCACCATTCATCAAAGGCTGCACCCATCCGGGTGTGGCCTTTTTTGCTTTCTGAATCCTATGTCCGAATTACTTGAACGCCCGGCCTTGCAAGCCAGCACGCCGTTTCATCCTGCCGGCAAAACAATCCGGCAGGTTGTCGGCCACATCGAATGTGCCCTTCGCCAGTCGGAAATCGAACCCGAATGGATTGATGCTGCCAATCTCGTCAACGATCCGAACGAAGACTACTTCGGGCTGGTCGATACCCGCGACTGGCCAGATGACGGCGGACCGCGTCGGCGTCTGGTGCTGTCGGTCGCGCGCGGATACTCCGAAGGCTGGATGATCCAGATCGACTTCATGCAGTTCTTTGAGGTCGAGGAGGCTGGCCACTGGAAGAGCCAGCCCGTTCTGCGCATCAAGACTTTGTCGCGCACGCAAGCGTGGGCGGTAGCCGCTGTTGTATCGCGGATGCTCGACATCGACTGACCACACCCGCGTTTCATCAACATCAAACCCATTCGGGGCCAACGTCCCCAGATGGGGTGTTGGTCCCGCTTCCTTTTACGGAGCCAACTCCCTATGTACAAACTGACGATTCCCGGTGAAACCTTCATTGTCGCCACGTTGGCCGGTGTGCTGTCCCTGTTCCGTGATGAGCGCGTACAGGCAACTGCAACGGCGCTTATCGGGCTGCAGAGCGACAGCGCTGCCGCAAGCGTGACTCGCTACAACGGCAAGCTGGCGATCCGCCGCGCTGGTTCGGCGGCCGAAGTAATCGCATCCCTCTTTGACGAGGTCCGCGCGCACTGGCTCGGCCAATATGGTGCGCAGCCGAAGCCGTGGCAGATCCGCCAGGCGCACTGGGACGAACTGTTCGGCCTGTTCGAGCTTTCTCGCGCACCGGAATGCTTCCTTTCCAGTAGCCAGATTGATGCGGAACGTGCAGCAGCGCGCAACGCCCGCCAATTCTTCGACCTGTCGCCGTTGTTCCATCGCGCTGCCGTTGAGCGCTTTGGCTTTGGCGCTGGCGGCCCGCCCGCCCCGGGCGGCGGCGTGAACGCCAGGCATGAGGTACACGTAGCGTACGCGCTGTTGCGCAACGAACCTGTGCCCGATGCGGTACTCGACGACTATCGCAGGATGGAGCGGGCCTTTCGCTACGACCTTGAATGGGCGGAGCCGCTGCTCAACGTCGTCGAGCTACGTGGGCGCATGCCGGCGGAGAAACATCGATGGGTGGCGTCGGTGATGCGAGGCGCGAAGCAGCCGATTACCGCTCAGAACGTCGACGCGATCGTGGCGGCCGTCGAAGGCGTACCGGCTGCCTGTGATTTCGTCACGATCGACGATGCCCTGTTCGCTGCCGGTATCCTGTGCGCGGAATCGCTGCCTCCGATGTTCGACGAGCCTGTCACGTTGGGCACGCCGGTGAATGCCTTCGCCGAACGTCTGCGCCAGATTCTGGCCGACTCGAAGCGGGACAAATCTCTGGACAGAGCCGATATGGAGCGCACCCAGGGGCGCACGACTGCGCGCCGGCATAAGCTGGAGCGTGACATGGCGTTGCTTTCGCATGGCCGGGAGACCTTCGAATGGGCAAACCGCATGGCTCTCGCCTTCGAGCAGCGTGACCTGTCGCTGTTGCTTCAGGTGCTCGACAGTCCCGACACCCGCAACCGCAGCAGCAAGCGGGCGGTGGAAGATCACTACGGCGTCAAGCTGCGTGGAGGGAACTCGAAGGGCCGTCGTCGTGCGATCTTCGCCTTGTGCGGGATGGATGAGGCGGAGCAGGCGGCGTGGGAAGCGGCGGATGCTGAACGCAAGGAGGCTGCCCGCAAAGCTGCTGATGCGCAACACGCGAAGGAAGTTGCGCAACGTGCCCAGTATCAGCGTGCCGATGGCGTTGTCATTGATGGCGCAGCGCACGTCGAAGCGGCGATCGAGGAGGGCTTTCGCGAGATACGCGACTGGCGCAAGGGAGCAAGCAAGCAGTACGCTCTTGTGAATGTGGAACTGGGTCAGGCGCGAACGCTACGTGCAAAGGATGGCACGCTGGACTATGCGCGTGCGATGCTCGAGCGTCTTGCCGCTTAACGGGGGTGATCATGCGATTCGATCGTTACCCCCGGTACGAAGGCTATCGCTGGACGTCGCGCATGGAAGCGCTGCACCTGCGGCGGCAGGATCGTGCGGCAGAGAAGATCGCTCAGGCGTATCCGCTGTTCGCCGACCAGATTGCAACGCCTCGCGCGCTGTCGGTCGACGAAGAGAAGGAGCGTCGCGAGCGCATGTACGACCGCAGTGAGCAACGCATGCGAGACCTGTTCGCGCGCCAGTGGCGTGACGCGCGACGCGAGTACTTCGCGTGTGCCGTCGAAGTGCGGGAGCGGATCATGGTCGAGTGGAAGGCGTGGCACGGTCCGGCCAATCCTGTGTGCTTCTCGTATGTCATGGAAAAGCACAATGGCGTGGCTGCGGAAAAGTCACGCGTGTTCCGCGAGAGGGAAGCCGCGATGGTTGCCCGGATTGACGGCGCACGCCTCGCGCAGACCTCGCTACTCTGAAGTAATTTTCCTGAAACACAGCCGGCGCTCAGCGCCGGCTTTTTTTTCGTGCGCCCGGCAGGGCGCACTCACTCGGAGGTGAAAGTCCTCTACACACCCGGCAAGGGGAAGTGTTAGCCAGAGGCAAGGGTTTCGCGGGCGACTGCGAGTCTGAAGGAAGTCCGAGGCAAAGCGCTGGCCTGACGAACAGGAAGCGGATATGAGGCGACGCGTTGGGGCGAGGCAGCGAAAAAGGCCAAATCCAATACTTGCACGGAACGACGCGGCGTAAATCCGACGGGCATAAGCGTGAAGGTGGGTGCGTCATACCCGGGGAGATCTGCACGGCTGCCATAGGCTACCGGCGTCGAGAGGCGGCGGGATGGCTGTGCAGAAGTCAGCAGAGGGCATAGTAGGCCGAGAGGCTGAAGGCCCGAACATGAAGGACCACGATTAGGACGGTGGAGACTCGATGCGAACCGACGAAGCACAAGCCCGTGAGAGCGGGGCCATGACGCAGGAACCGGGGCGGAACCTCGGAGTGGGCATACATGGTGCGGAGGCAGGCACGGCGGCTACCGGGCAAACGAAAGTGGAGGAACCATCGCTGATGGACGCGGTGGTTGAACGTAGCAACCTATGGGCAGCGTATCGACGTGTAGTCAGCAACCGCGGTGCACCGGGGGTCGATGGCCTGCCGGTGGATCAATTCGCGGACTGGCTGAAGATGCACTGGCCAAGCGTGAAGGTGGCGCTGCTGGAAGGACGGTACATGCCTGAGGTGATACGCGCGGTGGATATACCGAAGCCTGCGGGCGGGGTACGGACACTGGGCATTCCGACGGTGCTGGATCGGCTGATACAGCAAGCGCTGCACCAGGTACTCCAGCCGATCTTCGAGCCGGGGTTCTCCGAGTCGAGCTACGGCTTCAGGCCGGAGCGCAGCGCGCAGCAGGCGGTACTGAGGGCACAGCAGTATGTGCAGGAAGGCCGCCGCTGGGTGGTGGACATCGACCTGGAGAAATTCTTCGATCGGGTGAACCACGACATCCTGATGTCGCGGATTGCCCGGCAGGTGAAGGATGATCGGGTGCTCAAGCTGATCCGGCGGTATCTGGAGGCGGGTCTGATGCGAGAAGGGATGGCGCAGCAACGACGGGAAGGGACGCCGCAAGGCGGTCCCCTGTCGCCACTGCTGTCGAACATCCTGCTGACGGATTGGGACCGCGAGCTTGAGCGACGTGGGCATGCGTTCTGCCGCTACGCGGACGACTGCAACATCTACGTCCGAAGCAGGGCGGCGGGCGAGCGACTGTTGATCGGCATGACTGCGTTTCTTGCGAAACGCCTGAAACTGAAGGTCAACGAAGCGAAAAGCGCATGTGACCGACCGTGGAAACGCAAATTCCTTGGCTACAGCATGACGGTACATCGTCAGACGAGGCTCCGCATTGCACCTGACAGCCTGAAACGGCTTACGGGGCGGGTGAAGACATTGCTGAGGAAGGGGCGCGGAAGAAGTCTGAGCCACACCATCGAAACACTGAATCCGGTGCTTCGCGGATGGATCAACTACTTCCGGTTCACGCAAAGCAAGCGCGTGCTGGAAGAACTGGATGGTTGGATCAGACGGCGCCTGCGTTGTCTGCTCTGGCGGCAGGCCAAACACCGCCAGGGCCGTACCACCATGCTACGTCGGCAGGGGTTGCCGGAAGATCGCGCATGGCGCTCGGCGCACAACGGCCAGGGGCCGTGGTGGAACGCTGGCGCGTCACACATGGGCACAGCCTTCCCGAAACGCTTCTTCGACCGACAAGGGCTTGTTTCGATGCTGGACACCCAGCAACGCCTCCAGCGTTCTTGATGAACCGCCGTATGCGGAACCGCACGTACGGTGGTGTGGGAGGGCTGAGGGGGTGACCCCTCACCCTACCCGATGCCGTCAGTTTTCCGCTCGCGGTCAAAGCGGGGTTGTTTTGCGCATGATTCGGGCAACTTGCGGTACTTTCAAAGCATAGACTTTCATCATCACCCGCGTCACTGACGCATCGAACCGCCGGATTCCGGCAACAAGTCTGCCCTGGGGGACGTCCTCCCTTTTCGGGCGACACCGGGGTACTACATTCTGAGGACCCCATGACTCAACACGACACTTCCGATCCTGATTGCGTTTCGATCCCGCAGATCGAAGCTGCGATCAACGTGTGGCGCAACCGCAATCCGTCTATGTTTGAAACGGATGTGCTGGTGCTGTGTGCTGAAGCACGTTGTCTCGCCGATCTGTACGGCGAGCTGATTTTCACGCGTGAAACCTCGGTGTCGCGCGAGTCGCTCACGCAGGCGCAACTGGCTGCATTGGCCGACGCGCTGACGTAACGCAGGACCGCTTTTTTCCAGCGTCAACCGACGCATCGACCTGCCGCGCAAGCGGCACACTCAACTCGCCCCATAGGGACCACGTCCCATGGGGCGTTGTTTCGTGGGGCTTTTCCTTTTCAGGTACCCCATGAAAGTCAATCCCAGCCAACTCCTTGCCCTGCTTTGTGCCTTCATCCCGCAGGGTCTCCCGGTGTTGATCACCGGCCCCGCGGGCGTCGGCAAGAGCGATATCGTTGCCCAGGCTGCGAAGGCAACCGGTCACGACCTGCTCATCAGTCATCCCGTCGTTGAAGATCCGACAGACTCCAAAGGTCTGCCGTTTCCGAAAGGCGACATTGCCCGCTTCCTTCCGTTTGGCGACCTTGAACGCGCGCTGAGCGCGACCAAGCCTCTGATCTGGTTCCTCGACGATCTCGGGCAGGCCTCGCCGGCGGTGCAGGCGGCGAAGATGCAACTGCTGCTTGCACGCCGCATTGGCGAACACGTGTTGTCTGACTGCGTCACATTCGTTGCGGCCACCAACCGGCGCGGTGACAACGCAGGCGTGACGGGCATTCTCGATCCCGTCATCTCGCGTTTTGCGACAGTGGTCGAGCTGGAGCCGACCATCGAAGCGTGGACCGACTGGGCTGTACGCCAAAACGTGCCCACGGAACTGATCTCCTTCCTGCGCTTTCGGCCGGATCTCCTGTACGTGCAGAAGAAGTCGCGCGACATCGAGAACTCGGCAAGCCCTCGCACCTGGGGGTTCGTCGCGAAGACGATGGGCGTCGTGCCGAAGGATCTTGAACTGATCTCGTACGCGGGGTCGGTCGGAGAGGGGGCCGCTGGTGAACTGATGGGCTTTCTTGGCATCTACCGCCAGTTGCCGTCGCCTGACTCCATCTTGCTCACGCCCGATACGGCCCCGATCCCGGAGTCGCCTGCGGCGCTCTGTGCGATCAGTACGGCACTTGCCGCCTATTCGACCGAAGACAACTTCGATCGTGTGCTGACGTATCACGACAGGATGTTCGATGCGGGCTACCGCGAATTCGCCGCGCTGCTCGGTCGTGACGCGATCCGGCGTAAGCCGGAGTTGCAGAACACGCCAGCGTTTGTCCGCGCACAGGCGGGTCCGCTCGGTCAGATCATCCGCGGCCAGTAAGCGCGCGTTCTTCCTGCATCACCTGAGTCTCCTGTTGCCACGACCCGCCATGCGCGGCCCGTGGCCTTTTTCTTTTTGCTGAATCCATTCCCTATCTTTTCTGGAGTTATCCATGAACATCACCGAACTGAAGTCGAAAGTCATGCTCTCGTCTGTCACCGTCTCCGCCTGGCAGGGACGTCGATTCGACATGAAAGCGACTGCAGCCGTCGAGGCGAAGCACCATACCAAGGGCATCGGTCGTTTCAACAAGCGTCTGTTGCCTGAACACGCGCCGAGCTATCACGAAGTGATCTCGATCGGCAATCGCATCCGCTCCTACTACTACGCCCACACGCTGCAGTACGACCAGCTGGGCGTGCGTCTTCTGCCGACGATGATCTACATGGACGTCGCCGATCAGTTGCGCAAGATGAAAGACGAGTTCGAGCTGGCCGTGTCGGTCTTCCTGACGGACTATCTGGACCTGAAGGAACAGGCACGCGAAGAGCAAAAGGACCTGTACAACGAGGCGGACTATCCGACACTGGCCCAGATGTCGGGCAAGTTCGGCGTCAAGCTCGCGGTGCTGCCGTTCCCTGACGCCAGCCAGTTCGGGGTGGATCTGCCGCCCGACGTGCTGACCGGTCTGCGTACTGAAATCGATCAGCACGTGCTGGCCTCGATCTCGACGGCCAACAACGATCTGGTCGGCCGTCTGTATGAGGCGGTCTCGAAGCTTGCTGACCGCCTCTACGGCGCCACGAACGTTCGCCTGGACGTCACGAACAACGTGCGCGAACTGTGCGATCTGCTGCCGAAGCTCAATTTCTCGAATGATCCGAAGCTCAATCACATCCTCGAGCAGGCGAAGCGCCATCTCGCCGTGCACAAGGGTGCGGATCTGAAGGAGTCGAACGTGCTGCGTTCGCAGGTCGCTGCCAAGGCTTCGGAAATCGAGGGGCTGATGGCAGCGTTCATGGGAGGGGCGCCCGATCCGATGGTCGATCGCGACCCGGCATTTGCGCCGGTCGAAACGATCATCCAGCCGGAGCAGACGCCGCTTCTTCGTCTCGTTGCCTGAGGTGGACATGGACCCGCGAATCTCGAAACAGCGTACCGCACTCGTACTTGATCAGCCGTTCTTCGGTGTACTCGCGCTTCGACTGAAGGTGGTCGAAGACGCGTCATGCAAGACGTTCTGGACTGACGGGGAATCGCTGGGCTACAACCCGGCGTATCTTGGCGGTCTGAACGACCTTGAAACGCGCGGCGTGCTGGCCCATGAGGTTCTGCATGTGGCCAATGGTCACTGCTGGCGTCAGGGCGATCGCGATCCGAAGCTCTGGAATGACGCATGTGACTATGCGATCAATCCGATCGTGCTTGAGGCAGGTATGCTGCTACCAAAGGGTGTGCTCGTCGACACGCGGTTCAAGGGCAAGTCGGCCGAAGAGATCTATGGAATCCTCGCGCAGGAGAAGCGGCAGAAGGAGAAGCAGCAAAAGCAGCAAGGGAAGGGAAAGCAGGACGGTTCGAAACCGGATGCGCAGTCTTGGCAGCAATCGGCTTCACAGCCGAAGCAGCAGCCTGACAGTACACCCGGGGGCAGTAGCGCGCCGCAGTCCTCAAACGCGAACGGCGCGAACACACCGTCCGCCAATCCCGAACCCACTGCGACTCCCGACGCCGCGCCCTCCTGTGGCGAGGTCCGCCAGTACACCGGCGACGACAAGGCGTTGAAGGAAGCTGACTGGAAGGTGGCCGTATTGCAGGCTGCGAAAGCAGCCAAAATGCGCGGCGCACTGCCTGGTGCTCTGGAGGCGATGGCGACGGATGCCGTCGAGCCTGTTGTCGACTGGCGGCCGATCCTGCATCGCTTTGCGCAGGAATCGTCGCCGACTGACTACAGCTTCGCGATGCCGAATCGTCGCTATCTGCACATGGGCCTGTATCTGCCATCGTTGAACGAACCGGCAGTTGGCGATGCGGTGTTCGTTCGCGATTCGAGTGGCTCCGTGTGGGATGAAACGCAGGCGCAGTTCGCTGCGGAAATCATCGCGGTGAATGCCGGCGTGCAACCTCGACGCCTGATCGTGATGGATTGCAACACGCGCGTGACTCAGGTGCAGATCTTCGAGCGCGGCGACGCGGTCGAGCTCGACCTGCTGCCGGTGCGCGGCGGCGGCGGCACCTCGTTCGTCGAGCCATTTGAACGGCTGGAGAAAGAGGGCATCCGTCCCGCGTTCCTGGTCTATCTGACCGACATGGATGGCCCGTTTCCGGACGAGGCACCGGATTACCCTGTCCTGTGGGCGTCGACGACGCCCCTCAAGCGGGCGAGGAAGGCGCCATTCGGCGAGATGGTCGAAGTGATCTGTTAGACGACGATGCAGTATTTCCTTGACCCAAACCCCGGCCGTGCGCTGGGGTTTTTTTTCGGCCAGCGAGTCCAAGCCCGAAATTTCACGATTTCACATGCGGTCTGCGGTCGAAAGAGGTGGTTTTCATCCGAAACTATCCCGAAAAATCAGTACCTTGGCGGCGGATCGGGACGTTGACAGCGCGCTCAAATGCGAAAAGTGACCTGATCCGGCTCAGGTACCTCTTGCGAAAAGGGAAACAATGCGAGATCCAGGACGGCGATCTATCCACATTAATTTCAAAATCGGAATCAATGTGCGGGGGCGGATCCTTCGGGCGAGCGAAAACGCCTGATGCAAGGGGGCCCTGTTGGCGCCAGCTTTTTACGTTCTATACGCGCAAAATGCTGGCTAATCCCAATCAAGTGAACAGATCCAACTGGCGAGGATCGATCCTCTGGCTTTCGTCACCCGCTTTAGTATTCGGCGCGATGCGGAAGAAATCCGGATCGACGCCAGCGCTTTGTGCCGCGCGCAGCCAGTGCGGCGTGTCCCCCAAGCCGTTCCATTCGTTGCCCCGCGCATCGCGGTAGAGCGGCGTGTGATCGAGATCGTGCTGGATTGAATCAGCGAGCGCTTGCGGCGTGATGCGAAACTCTTCCATACGTCGGCGAATCCAGATGATGAGCCGGTCACGCGCTTCGCCGTCGGCGATTTTTCCCTTCATGGACGAGGACTTCTCGTAGTTGTCGTGGTGCGGAGTATAACGGTGCTCGGGAATGCCGATCGCAGGTCGTCCCTTGGCCCCGGCAAACAGGCGCTCAACGTGCCTTTTGGCGGGCGAGCTGCTTGCTACGCTCTATTGAACGGGTTTCGACGAAGGGGGACGGCAGATGTTCTTGTCCTATCTCATTGATCCGCGCCATCGTACCGTCGAAAAGGTAAGCGACGGCTTTGACCGCGCATCGGAACTGCTCGAGAGCGACGCGACAGTGATGCATTCGCTCTGGCAAAGCATGTCGGACCGGGACTCGTCGGTCGATGTGGTGTCTTCAGCCAGCGCGGCGGGCGGGCCGTGGTTTCGCGTACGTCTCGTCCATTCCGGCAGAACGATCGAGCTCGTCGTCGCGGGCAGGGGCGTGCTCATCGTGTGCGGCAGTGTCCCCGGCGAAATCGGGCAACAACTCGCCGACGCATATGCCGTTGAATCTTGCATTGAATATCTGGAGGGTCACCCGACAGCCGCCGTCGACTGGCTCAAGAGTGAGCTTGGCCCAACCCGGCGAATCTCCGCTAAGCGCGCTGCAGGGAAAGGCAGGCGACCGCGTCGCCACCATGCATCCCCGGGACATTGACGCCTAGGCGCGCTTGCGCGCCACCTGTTCGAACGACTCGCCCCCCCGGAACCGTTCAAGCCGGTCGCTCGCATCAGCGACAGCCGCGAGCGGCGCCCGATGTAACTGCCTGTCATAGGTCGAGACGATCACCGCGAATTGCTGGAATCCTTGCTCGTCGAGCGACCACACGCCGGAGTCCTGGCCGCGATCGAAGGCCGCTGAGATGACGTCTTCGGCATTGCGCATCTGCTCGAACGTGGCTTCGCCGTAGCCCGCTTCGGCCAGTAGGCCGGTGAGAATCATTGCCTGGCAAAGTGTCTGCGCCGCGCTGGCGGTCCCAGTTCCACGCCGCATCGCGTCCAGCGCGATGTGAACCTGCAGACAGATCCGGTCGGCTTCGGTGCGGGGCATCGGTAGCAGGAGGGTCTTGTTTCGACGCGCACGCGCTGCTGCTGCGGTTCGCGCAAACGGAATCGTTCTGGCCATCGTGTCAATAGTTGAGAAAGCGTCGTGGGCGAATCCTACACCACACACCGGACCGCATCGTTACCCGGAAAGCTATACGTTTTACTGCACCATTTCGGGTTAGTGACCTGAGCCGGCTCGGGTGAGCGAACGCGGTATCGCCGCGCCGCACGACATCTTCAGGTAGTGCCACGCGCAACGAATCGGCAAAAGCTCATTGATTTGATCGGTCTTTCGGTCTGCTACAGGTCACCGCAGCCTGAAAAATAGCAGCATGTCCGAAGCTACCGAAAATCCCCTGCTCAAGGTGCGCCCGCTTGAAGAAAGTGCGGTGCAGATGTTCTTCGCGTCCGTTAGCCCGCTGCGTGAATACTTCGAAGCGCACGACGTCGCCGAAATCATGGTGAACAACTTCGACAATGTCTGGATCGAGCGACGCGGGCAGATGCATCGCCTCAATCTCACGCTGAATCAGGCAACGCTTAACGGCGCGATTCTTTCGCTCGCAGCATCTGTCGAGAAGTCGGCGAAGGCCGGCACTGCACAGGGCATCATTAATGCCGGCCACAAGGGCTTGCGTATCGCGGCCGTCATGCGACCAACGGCGATCGATGGTCACGCGATGTCGATCCGCAAGCACAGTGACAAGCAACTCAGCCTCACCGATTACGTCGCAATGGGTGCGTTCTCGCGCGTGAACGCGCGACACGAGCACAACGACGAGAAGCTCTTCTATCCCGGCATCGAAAACGAAGGGCTGATGGCTGCGGTCAGCGAACTGATCATTCGTCGCAAGAACGTGCTCGTGGCAGGCGGCACCTCAACGGGCAAAACCACGTTCCTCAACGCGCTCGCCGCGCAGGTGCCCGAAGACCAGCGTGTCATTACCATCGAAGACACGATGGAACTGAAACTGCGCGTGCCTAATCTTGTGCGCTTCCTGTCGAACCCGGACAAGGGCGTCACGACACAAGCCCTTGTTGCGCTCTGTCTGCGCTTCCGTCCTGACCGGATCATCGTTGGCGAAGTGCGCGGTGGCGAAGCGTTCGACTTCATTCAGGCACTGAGCACCGGTCACGACGGCGGCCTGGGCTCGATTCACTCAAACGATGCACGCGGCGGCCTCAGCCGTCTGGAGAGCCTCGCGATGCTGGGTATTCCGCCTGGCAGCCGGTGGGATCTTGTCGACATGCGCAAGGCCATCGCCGATTGCTTTCATTACGTCATCCATCTGCGCCGTACCGGCGAGCTGCGCCACGTTTCCGAGATCGTCGAGATCAAGGGGTTCAAGGATGGGGACTATGTCCTCAACCGTGTTTTTTAAGCAAACAGGAGCTGTCCATGAAGAAGTGCCTCAAGTCTGTCCAGTCGCGACTGCGTGCCGTTGGCGCCGCTGCATATCATCGCTTTTTGAGCCGTCGCGAGATCAAGTCGACGATTGTCGCCGCCTGCCTCGCGTTTTTCGCACCGTTCGCATCGGCCGTTAGTGTGAGCGACCTTGGCCCGGCAACCGATGTGATCTGCCTTATCTCCGCATATATCAGCGGTCCTTGGCTGTACGGCATAGGCATCGTCCTGATCATCGTAGGCGCTGTCGCGATCGCGAGTTCGGAAAGCACCATCGGCAAGCTGATTTCTTCCGTGTTCGTAGGACTGGGCCTCGCTGCCTGTGCAATACCTATCGTCAAAAACCACCTCAACATCCAGTACACCTGTGCGTAAGCAAACAAAGGTAAGCCGCGGGCTGTCGCTGCCGCGCCAGATGGGCGGCGCGGACCGTGGCCTTGCGATCGCTAACGGCACGCTCACGATGCTGCTGTGCTATTCGAGCATGACCTTTGCGTTTTTCGGCGTGGGCATCGTAATCCATTGGATCCTGCGCTGGAAAAGCAGCCGCGATCCGTGGTGGCGCGACGTGATGCTCGTCTACAACCACTACCCCGACCTGCATGAGCCGCTTCCATCGACGAAATTTTCTGCGCGATTCAAGCGGCCGTACGGTTTCGATCAGGATCTTCCATGCTGAAACGAATTGTGCGCCGGCCGGTACAGGAGATTGCGCCATGGGCAACCATGGTGACGCCAGAACTCATCCTCGACAAGGACGGGTCACTCCTGACCTGCTTTACCTTCGAAGGAGTCGATGCTGACTCGCCGAACGCCGACGATATTTCGTCTGTACGTACGAATCTGGATAACGCGTGCAAGAACTTTGATCACCGGATTACCGCGTGGTGGCGCCTCTCGCATCGTCGCGTGCGGGGGGCAATCGACGGGGCATTCACAGCGGACATCGATGCCTACGTAGACAAGATCAACCGCAACCATGTGAGCAGCGGAAAGTTCTTCCGTAACACGCATTCTTTCTCACTGGCGTACACGCCGGAAACCGGTATCAACAAGGTCTTCGAGAAGGTCGCGTATCACATGACGGTTGGCGGCAGATCGATGCTGCCTGCGCTCATCGAAACGGCCAAAGACACGTTCTTTGCCCGGAGCGCGTTCGCCTTTGATCTCGAGCGCATGACGTCGGATATAAAGCGCTTCGAGTCGATTCTCGACGCGTTCAAGGGTGGGGTGACGCGTCTGAAGGCGAAGCGGCTGGAGCTGCAGAATGCGCTCGCATATCTGCATCAGACGGCTAACCCATCGGTGCCGCCACGCCGCGTGCGGTATCCCGTCACGATGCTCGATACGCACCTGACGGAAAGCACGGTTGTTTATGGGGCTGAACACATCATGTTCGAATCGGCCTACGGAGTCCGTTATGCCAAGATCGTGGCGGTCAAGGAATGGATGGGGTTCCAGGAAGCGGCGCTCGACGTGCTGTCTGAAGTCGATGCTGAGCTCGATATCTGCGTGATGTTCCGCTTTCTGGATACCAGCAAGGCCAAGCAGTACATCGAAAAGATCCGCAGCTTTTACAAGATCGCCGCGTTCAGCCCGTGGGCCATCATCAAGGGATTTCTGGCGAAGGAGGAACAGAAAAACGAGAAAGGCCGGATGATGCTCGCGGAGGAGGCCGAAGACGCGCTCGCGAAGATCACGGCAGAGGGGCAGCAGTACGGATTCGCCAACATATCCGTGATCGTCTATGGCAACACGGTCGAAGAGTCCGACGATGCAGCCCGAGAAGTCGTCGGCCGGATCGGCAACGCCGGTTTCGGGGTGGTTCTTGAGCGCGATAACCTCGCGGCTGCTTGGAATACCACGCTCCCGGGTCGCTGGGACAAGCAAAAGCGCCTTCAATTTGTCGAGACGCCAGCCGTCTCCGACATCGCACCCGTTCGCAGCGTGGCTGAAGGTAGCGCTGTCAACGCATGGCTGACACAACAATCGGGCCAGAAGACGGGGCCGCTGACCATGCTACCCACGCGCCACAAGACGTTGCAGCGTGTGAATCTCCACCGACCGGGCGGCGCTTCGCACCTGCTCGTGCTGGGGCCGATCGGCATGGGCAAGTCGATCATGCTCAACTTCCTCATGTCGCAGACGGGCCGCCACGGCGCCCGCCGTGTGCGCTTCGACAAGGACCGCTCAACGCGCATTCCGACCGTGCTCGCCGGGGGACGCTTCATTGATGCGACGGGACGCTTTGAGGCGGCGACGTCGGTTAATCCGTTGTCCCTGCTCTGCGACCAGCAGCATTACCCGTATGTCGCTGAATGGGTGCAGATGGCGATCGAAGACGATACCTTCCGCTGCAGCAAGAATCAGGAGCGGGAGATCTTCGATGCGGTCACCACGCTGGGTGACGGCTACGGACGTGAGTTCTGGACGCTCTCCTATCTGAGCACGATGCTTGGGATCGAGCTGCGTGAACGGCTCGCCGTGTGGACGAAGGGCGAAAAGAACGGCCGGTTCTTCGATCACGTCGACGACGCGTTCACGCTGTCGGACGACCTCTCCATCGAGATGGGTGATCTGTTCAACAACTTCCCGGTCGCGGCCGCGCTGTTCATGGATTACGCGTTCTACCGCATCGCGCAGTGGTTGGACGGCAAGCGCTACACCGTGATCGAGGTCGAGGAGGCCGGCTTTTTCTTCCAGAACGAACGCTTCTACAAGCGCCTGGAAATCTGGGCTGTGACGATCCGGAAGCTGAATGCGACGTTGATGATGGCGACGCAGTCGCTCGCACAGGTCGCACGTATCGCGGACTTCGAGGTGCTCAAGGAAAACATCCCGAACATCATCTACCTGCCCAATCCCGATGCGAAGAACAACCTGCATCTATATCGCGACAAGTTCGGCCTGACGCTCGACCAGATCCAGATGATCGTTGAGGCCGCGCCCAACCGGGATTACCTGTGGGTGACACCGGACCAGACACGCATGCTGCAGGCGAGCTTCCCCAAGGAGACGCTCGCGGTGCTGCGCTCAGACGGCCGCGCCCAGGCCGTCCTCGACCGGCACGTGAAGTCAGGCGCTCCGGATTTTGCCAAAGGGTACCTCGCCGAAATGATGACTCTCGATTGAACCGTTACGGGAACAAACCATGAAAACGCTCCTGACACGTCTCGCCCTCACAGTGGGCATGATCCTTTGCGCTTCGTACGCCGCGTACGCGCAATGGGTGGTGATTGACCCCTCGAACCTTATCCAGAACACAATCACGGCCCTCAAGGCTGTGAAGACGGAGGTTTATCAGGACACCAACATCGCCTATCAGTATCAGATGATGGCGAACCAGATACTTCAGGCGACCAACCTCGACCCCACGGCGATGAAGGCGCAGTACGACCAGATCACCGGCGACATCTCGAAATACAAGCAACTTGCCGATAACGCAACCAGCCTGTATGGCGATCTGCAGAACGGAAACCAGTGGCTTTCGCACGTGCAGACCATGATCTCCCGTTCAGGCAAATCGAATGCGCAATGGTTTGCCGATATGGGCACGCTTTATAGCCAGCGCGACAACCAGGCAACCCAGTTGATGCAGACGGGTAACAACGTCGTCCAGCATATTCAGGCACTCACGAAGCGGCGACAGGAGTTGCAATCGCAAATGTCGCTGACGCCAACCGCGCAGGCTACAGCGGAACTCACGACGCACTATCTCGACGTGGTGTCGAGCCAGATGAGCGACATGCTTCAAATGATGGCGAACAAGACGCAGAAAGATGCGCAGCAGCAGTCGGCGGATAACGCCGACGACAAGGCACGGTCAGCGAACGCAAAGGCCTTCCTCGATCAGCAGGCCGCCGAGCGCGCGGCATACGGCTACTAGGAGCTGGGAAGGCGACATGTTGCTGCGAGACATAAAACACCTGGTCATTGCCTGTTTGGTGGCACTGTTTGCGATCGGCGCGGCGCCGGCGTTCGCTGACGACACATCAGCGCCCGCGTCAGCCAGTGGTACGGCTGCCAATCCCTACGTGAGTGCTGGCGAAACGGCCGCGGGCAATGCCCGTGCGATCGACAAGATTACCGCCATGTTCTCGTCGGTCATGAATACCGCAGTCGAGGCGTCCCAGAGTATCCAGAAGGAATCGGACAAGTTCGCCAGCGGACTGGCGGTCATCACGATCGTTCTCGCCGCCGTGCGCTTTGCCGCAACAAAAGACCCGGTGATGGCGTGGGTGGCGCTGCTCGAAGAACTGGGCATTCTCGGCATCTTCGCGTCGATCTATGTCGGCTTTGCAAGCTGGGCACCGAACTTTTATAAGTGGTTTGTCTCGCTCGCCAACGACATTGGGGGCGCGGATATGACCAGTGCGCTCAGTATCATGGGCAATGCGGCGGGCCAGGTCTTTGACTCCGCCGTCCAGGCGTGGTCCGGCATCGGTTTCAAGCTAACGATGATCCCGGACGTGATTGTCGCGACAATCCCGCTGTTTCTGGCCTGGGCGCTGCTTTCGGTCACCGCGATCATCTTCGTCTTCTTCATCAATATCGGGCAATTGCAGTTTGCCGCAGGCGTTGTGATGGGCCAGATCGCGTTCGCGCTCGGCTTTTCTTCATTTACGCGCGGCTACTTCAAGACGTGGCTCGACTACATGATCAGCGCGGGCATGTATATCGTCGTCGCCGCTATCCTGTTGCGGCTCGTGACGCACAACATGGTCAACGCCGTCCAGGACGCCGCGAGGTTGGGGCTGACGACGTCTGGTGCGGCTGCCCAGGTATTCGATCTTGCGTTCTTCGTGTTCCTTGTCTCATTCGAGATTCCTAAAATCGCGGGCATGTTCGGTGGCGGCGCGAATGCCAGCGGCGCAATCATCGGCAAAGTCGCGAAGACCGCGACGGCGGGTGTGGTATGACGCTGCACACGCCTCTGACGAACGACGCGCTGCTCACGCAGCACGAACGACGCGTCGACCTGATTGCCCAATGTGCAAACGAAGTCAGCAAGGCCGATTTCGAGCGCAAATGGATGAGTGTCCTGCGGTCGTGCGCTGGCTGGTTTTCTTCGTTGCCGCTTCGGCCCGACCTGTATCGCGAGCCCGGCGGCGCATTTCGTTGCACGGTCGAGACCGCCTTCTACGCGATGCGGCTCGCCGGCGGACAGAAATTCGGCACGAGCCTGCCCTCGGAAAAGCGCCGCCGCGTCGAGCCGCAATACAACTACGCGGTGTTTTTAGCGGCCGTCTGTTCCCGGCTTGACGAACCGTACCGGCATTTCGTGATCGAGCGCGACAGGGACCAGCAGGCGTGGAACCCGTCGGTGCATGGTGCGGCGGGCACATGGCTGGCAGGATCCGACTATCGTGTCTCGCGTCGGGAACAACCGCTGCCCGTCGAGCGTATGCGCACGGGGATGCTGGCGCAGGTTCTCGTGGGTTCGGACCTGCTGTCCGGGCTGGATGGTGAGGTGCTATCGGACCTTTTCGGCGCGATCAATCCGAACATGCAGCCGCTCGGGGCCGAGTCGGTGCTGCATAAGGTCGTCCGCCAGGGAGTGAGCACCGCCGACGAATTCGACCGCAAGGCGCAACGCGCCGTATTCGCGCCTGTGCAATTCGATGTGCCGTCAGCCGTGCATGTAGCGGCCGAGCTGGAGCCCGTGATTACGCCAGCGCCCGCCGCGCACCAGACGGCACCCGCGGCGGCGCCCGCAGCCGCGCCTGTTGACCCGCCCGTCGACGCCGCTTCATCGCCGGAAAGCACGACAATGCCGCAGCCCACATCCCCGCCCGTTGACACGTCTTCAATGGCGCAGTCGCAACCGTCGACGGCCTCAGCGGTAGATGGCAAGCCGTCGCCGCAGACGCTACACGAGGCGGTGGGCATCCCGCCCGCGACGCAGATCACCGTGGCCACACCCGCGCCTGCAGCCGTCGACCCGAGCGCCATGAAGGCTCCGGCGCAGTCGACCGGCGCCCTTCGCGATCCGGCGCCGCCGGCGGCCTTCGATGAAGTGCTGAAGGGCGTGCCGAATCTCGTACGCGAGCTGTTTCAGGCGCTGCGCGAGGACGTCGCAGCAGGAAAAGCAGCGGTGCAATGGAACGACAAGGGTCTCGTGCTCCCGAAGCGCCTTGTCGGCGGATACGGTGTCAGCAGCAGCACCCTCGTCGAGCATATGCGCAAGCGCAGCCTGATGGTCGCCGATGAAGCGACCCAGATCACGCTCACGCCCCGCGCTGGCCAACTCATACTCGATAGACCCGCATGATCACCCATTACATCAACCATTTCAGGCCCATATACGAGTTTCGCGCGGCCTTGTTCTGGCTCGCGGCACTCGTCATGCTGCCCCTGTCTGGAATGCCCTTCGCGTGGGTATTCGTACTGGTGGCGCTCGCGTTTCTCACGTTGCGTTCATTCCAGATATGGCGCGCATTGAAATTCCGGATGGCCATTTCAACGAAGTGGCTGACGACGCTGCAGATCCCCAAGCTGCTGCAAATCCAGAAGCGCATGAAGGAAGAGGCGAACTCGATGTACCTTGGCATCGGGTTCGAGTGGACGCAGAAGCATTGTCAGATTGCGCATGACATCCTGCGTATGCCGACCACGGATATTCCCGGGTTACCGAAATGGCTGAACAAGACGAAGAGGGGCCGCAAGATCGAGGCCGCTATCGAAAATCTGTTCGCGCCAAAGGACAGCACCCGCGATCGGATGCCACAGGGTGCGTCGTGGATACACGGGATCGAGCCGAATAAGGGGCTCGTGCCGTTCCACTACAAGTCGATGGGCGGACATACTGCCGTTGGCGGCACAACAGGTTCCGGCAAGACCCGCACCTATGAGGTCATCTCGACGCAGGTCATCCACCTTGGTGACGTGCTGATAAACGTCGATCCGAAGAACGACAAGGACTGGAAGTTGCGAGCGGAAAAGGAAGCTGCGCGCACCGGCCGTAAATTCCTGTACTTCAATCAGGCCAAGCCGTCCGAGTCCGTCCGGCTGGAGCCACTCGACAGCTGGTCGCAGCCGTCTGAGATTCCGAGCCGCATCGCACAATTGATGGAGGAGGGGCCGTTCCGTGACTTCGCCTATCTGTTCATCAGCCGCTCGGTCAACGGCGAACTGTACATCGGCGACAAGCCCAATCTCCGCTCGATCCTGAAGTATGCGCAGGGCGGTATTGCGCCGCTCCTCGAAAAGGCGCTGCGGCGATTCTTCGCAGAAAAGGGACTGACGGACTGGGAGCAGCAGGTCGCGACGGAAACGACGCGACAGGGACAGCGGAACAATGCCGTCTCGCTCGTTGACGGAATGATCGGGTTATATAACGCACGGTTCGCCTCCCAGGAACAGGGTCATGAAGCGATCGACGGCCTGATCGCCACGCACACGCACGACCGCGAGCACTACATGCGGATCATCGCGTCGGCGCTCCCGTTGCTCCAGATGCTGGCGACGGGTGAAACGGGACTGATGCTCGCGCCGAAGGTCGACGACTTCGAGGACGAGCGCGAGGTATGGACCATCGAGAAGGTGATCCGCCAGAAAGCGATCCTCCATATCGGTCTCGATTCGCTCTCGAACAGCATCGTGGCGAAGGCCATTGCGTCAATGCTGCTGGCTGACGTGTCAGCCGTCTGCGGTTCGATCTACAACTTTTACGAGACGCCACCCGACGTGGTGCTCATCATCGACGAGGTGGCCGAAGCCATCAACGAACAGGTGATCCAGATTCTCAACAAGGGTCGCGGCGCGGGCTTCAAGGCGTTCGTCGCCTTCCAGACGCGCGCCGACCTCGAGGCGAAACTTGGAAACGCCGCCAAAATGCTGCAGGTTTTGGGCAATCTCAATAATCAGATCATCCTTAGACTCGAAGACACTGACACGGCGCAGTGGTTCTCCGACAAGGTCGGAGAAACTGCGATCCGAAACATCACGATCACTGGCAGTACGAGTACCGGGACCGAAGCGCACATCGGGGAATTTACTGGTGGTGTTTCGCGATCACTTCAACTGGAGAAAGCCCCGCTGATTCCAACCCGCCTGATTCACAGCCTGCCCAACCTGCAGTATTTCATGCGCATTTCGGGCGCTGCCGTGTACCAGGGCCGCATTCCAATCCTTCAAGGCTGAAAACCTACGCATGTCTGCCGTATTCAAAAAAATTATTCGCGAACACAAGCTGTCGTCCCGCCTGATTCCTGTCTTCACGCTGGCGCCGGAACTGGAGCTCGCCTGCGCACGCGTGGCCGATTTCATCGGGGAAAAGTTCATGGGCGAGTCCGAGCCCCTCATCAAGGAAATGCTCGACACTGCGATCGCGGCCTACAAACGCACGCGCAAGACGGGCAACCCGCACATCGCGTTCATGCAGGGGCTCTTCTGCCACGCGAACCTGCTGTACGCAAAACGCTATGTTGCGCGCGACGGCGAGCGGTACTACGTCTGGCCGCCGATGCTTGAACCGGTCACTGAATTTGAAGCGCGGCACGAAGCGCGCGGCACCGAAATGGTTGAGGAGCGTTGCCCGGAAGTGATCACGCAGCGTTCGGCGGCTTTTCAGCTGGCCGCACGCGCACTGACGGGCGAGAACTTCCGCCTTTACTTCGAGGACTACGATGTCGCTCACACCTATTCTGATTGCGAAGCTGTCGAGGGTTGATCTGGACGTCGCGCGCCGCGCGCTGAGCACAGCGAACTCGCAGGACACGCTGGATGAGTCGCGACCGGCTGAGTTTTCGCGCGGCGCAGGCGCACGGGCGTATGGGATGGCGCTTTTCATTTCACGACGTCCCGTCCACTTTTACGCTGGCATGTTCGGCCTCATCCTCTTTCCGTTGTACATGCTGTCGCGGTTCGTACCTGCCCTGATCGAGTGGGGGGTGCAAGCCTATGGCCGGTAGCCGCTTCGCCTCTCACGTCAAGTGGTGGTTCTTTCTTGTGCCGCTGCTCGCACTTTTTGTCATGCCCGCGCTTCCCGACCGGTCGCTGTTTTCCGTGCCGCCCGAAGAAGCGGAGTCGGTCCAGAACGTCGTGGGCGTTGAGCGTGCCGATGACGTTGTGACTTTGACCAACGACCGGTTCCGCCGCTGGTTCGTTGATACAGGGATCATCCGCGCAACCCTCGACGCGTCCGGCTCGGGCGAAATCGGCGAGGCGGGTGTGTCGGAATTTGCTCACGGATGGGTCCACAATTTCTGGCTCGAGGTGTATCGGGTGATTTATCGCGCGAGCGTCATGAAGTTGTGGATCTTCGGCACACTCGTCTTCTGTGCAGCAGCATTCGTTGACGGTTCCGTACGACGCAAGATCAAGGCGTCAGCCGCCGGCTTCGCCAGCCCGCTCTCATTCCACCTCGCCGGGCACGGAATCCTCCTCGTTTTCGGGATGACGTTTGCCGTTCTCGCGGCACCGTTCCCCGTGCTCGCGCAGTACTGGATCGCAGTCGCCGCGGTGCTCGGCGCGCTGTTGTGGAAGGCAGCCTCCTCGTTTCAGTAACACTTTTCCCGGAAAGCTGTTGGAAACAGGCTAGCTTTCCGGGTTAAGCACCTGAGCCGGCTCGGCTCACGCCACTACGCGCTGTCGCCGTACGCGATGCGTATCTCCTCACACCCACCGCAAATCCTTCCCCAGCGCGACCGGTTCGCGTCCGCTCTGTCCGCGCACGCCGTGAGCGCCTGCGTCTTAGCCGCACTCTCCCCCAAAAGCGAATTGAAATCGACCATGTTTTGGCCGTATTCCGGTCCGTAGCGTCGTAACAATAAGGTCGTACCACGCGCGTTTGGGCGCACTTTCCACAGGACTGAATCCACTATGACCATCATCACGGAAGAGACGAACCTCGACGCTGTTAGCACTCCCGCGGCCGCGCATGCCAACACGGCTGGCGCGCCGGAACACGTCGTGGGCGCTGGGGCCCCGGTAACCGGCAGCGCCGGGCCGGCGACGACCGACGGCGCCGATAACGGCGAGATCGAACTCGAACTGCAGCAGATGGAGGACGCCCCGACCACCCTTCAGAAAGAAGGGATGATCAGCGAGACGGAAGCAGATGAGAAGCGTGAGCAGGTCGCGCGTACGCGCAAGATGTTCCGCGAACTGTCGCCAGCGGAACGCGCAGCGATCGTGAAGCGCCGCCGCGAAATTGGTCGCGAACTGATGGATCGGCAGCTGTCGGGCGCAGCGGTGGTCCAGGCAGCCGTGCGCCTGAATCACACGCGTCTCAAGCCCCTGTTCGAACAATGGTGGCCGTACCTGAACCGGATGAGCATCAACCTGCAGCGTTTCGGCCGATCGACCTTCGGGGCGGAAGATCAGGGCATAGTCACGGCGTTCTTCGAAAAACAGGTCGGCGACCTGGAGGCCTATGTCGACGAGCAGTTGAGCGTCGCCCAGGGTTTCCGCGAAAAGACCGAAGCGCGCCTGAAGGAACAGGGCGATATCGTGTTTGCGCCGAGCGTGACCAAGCCGTCGCTGGAGATCGGTGTCGAAGCATACTCGCGGTTCTCGATGCGCCTGCTGTCGTTGCTGATGAAGTTCGACAAGGTGATGGATCATTTCGATTTCCTCGTCTGGAACGGTGTGCGCGACCAGTCGGACGTCGACGAGGAAACGACCCGCTTCCTGCGCAAGTTCCATCCGATCGGCGTGCGCGGCTACATGACTCACCTGCGCCTGATGACCACGGTGCGCGGCCGGTAACGGACTGCCATCATGCTCGACGGGCTCAATCCGCAGCAGCGTGAGGTAGCGGAACTGCGCCAGCACTGTGTTGCGATCGCGTGCCCAGGTGCTGGCAAGACCAAGACCATCGCGGCGAAGGCGGCTCATTTGCTGGCCGACCCCGCCGCAATCGTCGGCGCTGTCACCTTCAGCAAGGACGCGGCAGTCGAGCTGCGCGACCGGATTCTGGCGCTTGCCGGTGACGGTGCCAGGAAGCGGCTTATCGCGGGGACGTTTCACTCGCTCGCATTCAGGCAACTGGGCAAGCGCGATATCGCGACGGACGGCGACCGCATGGGCCTCATTGCGCGTGTCATTGCGGAACTCGGGCTCGCGTGGAAGCCCGAAGAGGTCATACCCACCATCGAGAGGATCAAGACCAATTTCGGCCGGGTACAGGCGGGCACCGAAGATGCGCAGATCTACGCCGCCTATCAGGCCGCGCTTGAGCGCAATGGCAAGATCGATTTTCAGGACATGCTGCGCCTTGCCGTCGCGGGAATGGAAGCGGGCGACATCGCGCCCTACCGCTTCACCGATCTGCTCGTTGACGAATTCCAGGACACGGACCCGCTGCAATACCGGTGGGTTGAGCTGCACGCAAAGGCCAATGCAAGGGTAACCGTGGTGGGTGATGACGACCAGAGCATCTACGGATTCCGCGCGGCACTTGGTTATCGCGGCATGGAAGACTTCGCGTCCTCCTTTAACGCGCAGAAAGTGGTGCTCGGTAGCAACTATCGCTGCCATGGCGAGATTCTTTCAGCGGCGGACCGCGTGATCCGGAACAACACCGACCGGATCGCGAAGCTTCTGCATGCCGAGCGTGGACCGGGTGGTTCCGTTGCAATAAAGAGGTCCGACGACGAATATGCGGACGCGGTTGCGGCCGTCGAGACGTTGCATCCGCTTCTGAAAGCGGGCAAGTCGTGTGCAATCCTCGCGCGCACGAACCGGATTCTGGACCCGATCGAGGCAGTCTGCCGCTCGCACGGCGTTCCATATTTCCGTGCGTCCGGCAGTTCCGTGCTCAATCGCCCGGAGGGCGCACTCATGTGCAACCTGCTCGGCATCGCGGAAGGGCGCAAGCAGAACGGGCTGGATGCGGTTTTCGGCTACATGGGCGTGAGCACACCACTTCTTGCCGTGCTGCACAGTGACATGGGGCCAGAGCTTGTTCAACGTCTCAAGAAGGATCTTGTCGCGCTTGGTCTGCCCGAAGACACCGCGACGGTCTATCGAAGTTTCATGAAGCGCCTTTCCGAATGGCAGGCGATGTGCGAACGCAGTTTCTACTCGCTCGTGCTCGACGGCGTGCATGAGCTGATGATGACGTACGCAAAGAAGGACCAGTCCATCCGCGCGATCCAGGGCACCTACGACGTGATATCGCGGCTTTCTGGCACCTTCGCTGAGCGGATCGAATACCTCCGCCGCGACAACAACAAGCCAACCGATGGCGCACTCGTCTTGACAACGATGCACAGTTCGAAAGGGCTGGAATGGGATCACGTGTGGATCTCGCGGGCGGAAGAGGGCGTCGTGCCGGACGAAAAGAGCACCGAGTCTGAAGAGCGCCGCCTTTTCTATGTTGCGATGACCCGTGCGCGCGACGGCCTGACCATCGCGACCATCAAAAAGAATCCCGTCTCCCGGTTCCTCATCGAATCGTCTATCCAGTAACTGCTGATTCGTTTCCTCGGAGTGATCATGCTAGACCGCGTGTTTCGCAGATTCGGCTATGTGCCGATCTCCACGTTAAGCCTTGTGCCGCATAGCGAGGCGCTCCCTTTGCGTGAGCCCTTGCATCGCCTGCACGCGGACGGGTTCGAGATGGCGAGAGCGAGTACGGATGCGCTATTCGCGTGGCACGAAGAGGGTGAGGGCTCGCACTTTGCCATCGGACGGGATGACTGGGCACCACTCGCGGCCGCCGGCTTCTGCCTTACCGACAATGCCCAGTGCCGGGCGTGGCTGGACGAGGCTTTGCGCACGCGCGCATGGATTCCCCACGACATGCTGGCGTCGTGGCATGACGCTAACCGGTATGTGATGCGGGGCTTCGGAACCCGGCTGGACGAGCGCAGCGCGCAACAGCAGGCGCCATCGGTCGCTGGCTCGGAGCACGAGATTGCTCCGCTCGTCAAAGCGAATGAAATGGCGGAACTCTTCGCGCTCACGTGGAAGCGATACTATCAGTCCTCTCCGTTCCAGCGGCTTGGCAACTCGGCCGCGTTCAACAGGCTCGCCGTCCATCACACGCTGCGGCTCGCTGCTCAAACGAACGAGCACGCGCTTGAGCGGGTGCTCGAATGGTTGGCGTTGTGGCTGGACGCGCGAGGTCTGACGGTCGATCGGCGAGAGCAGCTAGTGTATATGCCCGGCTACCAGGCCCTCTATTTCCGCAGTGACGCAGAGCAGTGGCCCTGACCCGACAGCAACCCAACGAAAAAGGGGCGCCCTCAGGCGCCCCTTTGCATTTATGCGCGCGATGGTTAGAGATCTGCGTTGTGAAGCTTGAGCGCGAGACGATAGTGAGTGTCGCCGAGCGGAACATCGATGCTTTGGCCGTCTGCAATGTCGACAATAACCTTGTTGACCTTCAGACCCTTCGTGCTGACGGTTTCGGATCCGCAGTCGGCAGGACCGTCCTCGTGCTTGCCCACGAACTCGGTATCCTGAACGCTGACGGAGAGCTGCGCCCGCGTTCCGTCGACCACAACGGGGTCGATGAATATCGCGAGCCCGACAAAGACGCTGTCGCTCGCGAGGCTGGTTGCGTTTCCGACTTTGGTGCACCTGCCGTAGCCGATCTCGGTGCCGCTGCGCATCGCGTAGGGCGCTTTTCCGACAATTTCATCCTTGATGATGGAGGTGCCCATCGCGATCTGATGACCGTCCTTGTACAGAGCGACGTCGAGCTGTTGTTGCACCGGCGTTGCTTCAGCGTGCGCACAGGTGATTGCCGCACCCGTGATGATGAGCGGGGAGAGAGCTTTGACCAAGCGGTTCATGAGACTCCTTGAGTGTCGTGTGGATGCAGATTTCGAGGGGTCAAACACTTGACGTCGTGCGCGATAGTTGCTGCACATTGCTGCCGGCGTTCTCGATGGTCAGGTCGCTCTTGCGTTTAACCTGGCCCTCGAGCGATGCACGCGGTCCGAGACGGATCGTCCCGTAGTAATAGACGTTTCCGATGACCCGGCCATTGATTTCAAGAACCCCCCGCGCGTGCACATCGCCCTCGACCGTGCCATCCACGCGAACGTGTTCGCCTTCCACCTGTCCTTTCACCATGCCGCCCTGTCCGATATGCAGGAGGCCAGCATTCGACACAATGTTGCCGTCCACGATGGCAAAGCTGCTGATCCCGTGATCGAGAAAGACGTCGCCATGAATTGAAAGACCTGCAGACAGGAGCGTGACATTAAGCGGTTGTGGCTTCATCAGAATGCCTCATCAAAAGAGCTGTACGTCGCCAGACCTGGCGGGCTGGGCTTTGGGTTGCGCGGGCGCGGCTGAATCAGGCGCTGCGTCGCTGCTTGCGGCTGCCGTCGCGTGATGGGTAGCCCGATGGAGCGGGCGCAATGCCGCACGCGGCTCTGGCTTGGGCGCTTCCGGCGCCGTGGTCGCCGATGACTTGATCGGTGTTGTCGATGGGGCCGCGCCGGTCGGCTGCGCTGGTAGGCTTCGCGGCTGTGGCTCTGCCGTGGCGGGCGGATTTGTCGGCGCGGCCGGCGAGGGCGTTGCAACAGCACTCACCGGTGCAACTGGCGTCGACTGTCGCGGCGCACGAATGGGGGACGCAGCAGCAGCCACGTTTTCGGTGGCGGGCCGACTTGTCGGCAGAGTCTGTGCGACTACCGGAGTGGAATTGGCTGCAACGAGCGAATGGGCGTCGACATTCGCGAGTGCCGATTGAGTGCCGGGCCTGTGCGTGTCGAAATCGCTCGACGTCAGCGGTCGTGCGGGGTTGGCGTCGATCGGCATCTCCCCATCCGGGCCACTCGCCGGAATCGAACCGGCTGCCTGCTTCGCAGCACTGGCGACAGCGGCGGTTGGAGCAACCACCGTCTCATGCATCGCGCGCCAGATACGCGCGACGCTCATACCGCCGCCCGCCGCTACGGCGGCTATGGCAAGCGCGATGAGGGCAGGCTTGCCTGCCTTGCGCACCCCCCAGCGAGATGGAGAACGCGAACACGCGCGCTCGGTCCGGCATCGGGAGCCGGTAGCGCGGGCATGGCCGCCGTATGACTTGCAATGTCGATGATCACCGGCTGCGCGGTGTACTGCGCGTGCAGTGCCTGAATTTCCCTTAGGTCCATCATTTCTCTCCTGTGGCAGAGTTCGAGCGTAGCCACCCCGCTGCGAAGTCAAGTTCGCGCAGGACGCTGTCCTGGTCTGCAAAGAAAAGCGAAGCGCTATTACCCGCGACGCTCGCCATCGGCGTCGTACTGATCGTTGTCCGGCATGCAGATCTGCACGATCTGTTTGAGCCTGCGCTCAGCGTTGTTGAGAATGCGCGCGCGGTCGTCGCCAGTGATCTTGCCTTGCGCGACGCGCTCGGTTGCACGCGCATATACCCGGTCGTATTGCGTGAGGCACCGGACGAGCAGTCCCGCGAGCGGGCGCGTGATCGTCAGCTCGATCAGATCGTGCGGCAGTTCGATCGGGCGCACGTTATGGCGCAGTAGCCACTGCTCGGTCTTGCGTAGCCACTCGGAGGTATCGCGCAGTGCCGCCTCAAGCGCCCGCACTTTTCCACCGCGCGCGACGGCAATCTTCGCAGCGCAGAAGTTGTAGTCTGAACGAATGTAGTTCCGGGCAAACAGCGACGAGTAGCGCAGAACCGTTTTGGCATCTGACTCCGGATTGATACGCGCGATCCGTGAATCGCTAGTCAGGCGTTCAATCGGTTTCAGGCCACTATTCGCCGCTACCGCGACGGGGGACTGCGAAGGTTGCGGAAGCGTGCCCGGCGCTCGTTGACCGGGTGCAAGGTCGGGGCGCGGGTCAGGCTCCGGCGTCTGTTCAAGAACTGCGGCCATGTGAATTCTTCGGGTGGTCTCTCTCACCGGCCATTTTGCGCGAGCACGTCAGACGATATACGGCCAAAAGCTGTGCTGTTTTCGTGATCTTTCGGGGCTTTGCAAGCTGAATTTTGCGCAATACTGACTCTACTTCTCGCGTCTCCGACGCATCGACATGACCCGGCTAGCCCGGAGTCCATCTTCTGTACAAGCCGTGCCTCGTGCATGCTCCGACCAGACGGCAACTGGTGTGGAATTTTCTTCTGATGAGCGCCTCGCCAGCGCTCCCCATTCATTCAGTCATAAGACTCGTCACCGGCCGCATTCATTTGCGCCGTGACATCGTTCGGACCCGGACATCGGGTGTTCTCTCTCCAGAGCCTGGTCTGGGTAGAACGATCGAAGTGGACTGAACCGTGATCCTGCGGCGGAATGAATTTTCCGAAAATGGGCTGTTGCGCAGCGTGACCATGCTGCGCGAGGGCGACTTACGCCCTCGTATATGAGCCTTACGGCTCCCTGAGCGCCACGACCCCGGAAGGGTTGTGGCGCTCGGGTCATTTCCATCGAATCCAGAAACGCGTTCCTCACACCGAGGGACGCGTTTTTTTTCGTCCGTTGTTTCTGTCCCGTTGGAGGTCTTCATTGCTTCCTGACCGTCTTGACCAGCGCATAGCCGAAGCGATCAGCCACACGATCGACGAGGAGCGCGCAAATGCCGATACCACGTCGCCGGCATGGCGACAGCGTTGCGAGGTTGCCCAGGTCGCGAAATACAGCGATCCGGAACGCCGCGTCTTTCTTTCCCATGTAGCCGAACGCCGCGGAGAGGCGGCAGCACACGAACTGGAGCGGTCAGCCGGTCAGTTGCGCACAACGGCCATTTTCTTTCTAGCGAGGAAACTCTCATGAACGCAGTAGTCAATCTGGTCAACGGCCCTGTTCGCAGCGTCGTTGAGGAGCGAGCTTTGCGTCCGCCCGTGATCGGGCACATTCGCCCGGGCATCAAGGTTCTCACGTCGAAGGCACGCGGTAATGCACGTGCAGTTGAGCTTTACGAGAACATGGTTTCAGCAGGAGAGTCTTTCGACGCGATCGCGATGGCGCTCGAATCGAAATGCAACCTGAAAAATGCGCTCGCACCGAAAAACACGCCGTATTTCACGTGTCGCCGGTCGGACTTCACCAATCCCGACGTTGCCGACGAGATCCTGAAACTCTACGGCGAAGATCGCGGCGAGGGGCTCAAGCTCTATCGCTTCCCCGTGCTGTTCGCGTTCAATGACTGGATGCAGAATCTGCCGAACCAGATGACCGTGTACGGTTCGAACGGTCGCAAGTTCTGGTCTCAGTATGAGCGCGACGGCATCCGGTACTGCATGACGTATGCGAAGGTCGCCCGTGACCAACGCGCGCAACGTGCCGTTCGGCACTTCGGTGGCCGCACCGTCATCCGCCGTCAGGACGAGGCGATTGCCGATGGCATCTGCGACCCCGAACAGTGTCCCCAGTATCAGGCGCGTCAATGCAACCTGTCGGCGAGTTTCATCTTCGCCGTGCCGGACATCAAGGGCCTAGGTCTCATCGAACTGCCGACCAACTCGATCTACGTGCTTCAGAAAGCTTACTCGGCGATGCAAACCGTACAGCTTGCGCGAGGCAAGCTAACCGGTACGCGATTCTGGATCACGAAGAGGGAGTTCGATATCACCCGGATCAACGAGCAAGGCGAGGCAGTACGCACGCCGCAGATGCTTACGGTGCTCGATGCCGATATTGATATCGGTGCTCTGCTCGACGCAGCCGAGGACGCGGCCCCGGCGCTCGACGCCGCAAATCAGGCGGTTGCCCTGATCGAAGCCAGCGGCAATGTGGTTCCGATCGGCAACGTCGATCGGGCGATTACCACGCTGACGCCAATGACCGAGGTCGCTGGAGCTGGAGGCGCATCGAGTCCGGTGGTTGCTTTGACAGAACCTGCGTCGTCGTCGGTACCTGCAACTGGGAATCCGACCGATGCGCAACCGGTTCCGGGGCCGCTCCTGCAGCACGTCCTCGCGGGACAATACCCGGGCGGCGCAGAGGCGCCTGAGTCGCTGTCCTGCAAGCGTGACCGCATGTCCGATCTGCTTCAACGACTTGGGTTGAGCGCGGATGACCGGAAGCAGGCTTTTCGTATCTACGCTCACACGACATTCGGGCGTGGCTGGGCTGAGCGTGCAACTGACGTTGACAGGATGAACGAAAGGCTGGCCAAAGCATTGACTGATCCCGCCGGGCTCGATCGCGAGATCGACGCAGCGACGCAGCCAACGCTTCTGGACTGACGACGTTCGCGACTTCTAACGCAATGCCGGCCCTTCGGGGCTGGTTTTCTTCTCCTCCCGATCGAGACCATTTCAGCAAGCCGGCGTTTGCTCAAATCGTTTCGACAGCGCATCCCGCGCATCGAAATGCCGCGCAAGTGGCCGTCCGTGCCGTAGAGGCACTACTTTCACAAGAGGAACCATGAAGAAGCTTGCAAAGACCCTGCTCGTCGCTGCTATTGCTGGTTTGTCGGCGGCGCCGGCGTTTTCCTGTTCGTTGCAGGACATCACGACGGAGCCGCTGCGCAACATCATCAACCAGCAAGGCGGCTACCCTATCAGCGACGAACAATGCGCCATGTTGAACGCGCACCATCTGCGCATTCGCGTCGACGGTGATGCGGTCGTCCTCGACGGCGTGAATATGGCGTGGGCGGACGTCTCGGTGATGAACGCGGACCACCGAACAGCGGAGTGAGCACCCGGGTCAACCGGAAGGCAACGCCCAGTCAGACCGTCGCAAACCAGTTGTTCTTCGAAGCGTTGCAGCACGCGGTGAGCTCGCTCGACTGGAACGCTGCCACCGGGCAGTTCTCGTCATCGGGCAAGTCGCTGCTGAACTGACGCTCTACTGTGTATAGCCAACCTTGGGGCTGGCTATACCCATCTACTACGAAAGCGCTTTAGCAAGCGAACCGTCGTTTGCTCAAACGCTTTCGACAGCGCATCCCACGCATCGAAAACCACGCCGTGATCACGGCCATCTCTTTTCAGGCGTCCTCCGGGACGTTATTTCCATTCAGGCTGCCCGCGGGCGGCCATTTTTTATTTCTGGAGGCGAAATTGCAACTCGCACATTTTTCTGACCTGCATTACGCGCCGGACAATCTGGTTGAATCGGATCGTTGTTTCAGCTTCGCAATCACCGACGCAATCGGGCGCGGCGCCGAAGTTGGCGTGATCTCGGGCGACTCGACCGATCATCGTCTCGATGCGCACGCGCCGTCGCTGAATGCGCTGGCCACGCAGGTTCACCGGTTGGCCAATGCAATGCCTGTTCTTATGCTTCAGGGCACGTTTTCGCACGAGCCTCCGGGCACGCTCGACAACTTCGCGCTGATGGGCGGCACGCATCAGATCTTCGTTGCGGATCGCGTTTCCCAGGTCGCCCTGATCGATGGTCGATTCTGGGCATCGAAAGGACCCGTGTTTTCCGATGACGAGTTGCGCCAGTTCATCGACCTGAACCCCGAAGTGGTGTTCACCTGCCTCCCCACGGTCAACAAGGGCCAGCTTGCCGCGAGCGTTGGCGCGCTCGAGGCAGGTACGGGACTGGGCGATGTGCTTGCCGCGTTTCTGGCGGCGGCAGGCCGGGTGAACAGACAGTTTCGTGCTTCGGGTATCCGGACGGTGGGCGTATCGCATGGCACGGTCAACGGCTGCACGACCGAGCACGGCGTTGTGATGGCTGGTTTCGACCACGAGTTCTCGCTGACGGCGCTGTTTGAAGCTGAATGCGATGGATTCATGCTCGGTCATATCCACAAGGAGCAGCAGTGGGAGCGCGATAGCAGGCTCGTCGCTTACCCGGGGTCGATCGGGCGGTTCCACTACGGCGAGGAAGGCGATAAGGGCTATCTCGCCTGGAATGTGGAGCCGGGCAACGCGACGGCAACGCTGGTTCCGACTCCATCGCGTCAGATGATCTGCGTCGATTTCGATGGGCCGCCCGACATGGCGCGGCTCCAAGAGATTGCTGCGGCCGCCGGCGACAAGTTCGTGCGGGTGCGCTGGCAGATCGACGAGGAACATCGGCAGGCGGTCGACCGCGAAGCCATTAAGGCGCTGTTTGCTGGTGCAGCGGATCTCAAGGTGCAAGCGCGGATTTTGCCCGTCGTGCGCAGCCGTGCCCAGGGCATCAGCCTGGAGACGACTGTCGAAGGCAAGCTCGCTCGCTGGTGTGATCTGGCCAATGTCGAAGCCGACCCGCTGCAGGAGCGATTGCAGCTGCTCGCCTCGGGCGACGCGGAAGCGATCGCTGCCAGTGTGCTGGAACGCATTGACTCGCTGGCGCAGTCGCCGTCCCTCGCCGTAGTGCTGCCTCATCCGGCGGCATCGACACCGGCACGGGAAGACGCTGCACCTGCGGCCGAGCCTCAACCTACAAAGTCGACACCAGCAGGATCGACGCTCGACTGGCTCAACGATGATCTGTTTGGGGCCTAGCCGCCATAGCGAGAGTGGCCATTACGGCACTCTCGCGCGGAACACAGCCGTGTTCCGGTAGCGCGCCGCGCCGTGCGCTACCGAAACAAGGTTCACCCGCGTCTTCGACGCATCGATCGCAGTTCGCTGCATCCATCTTTTTCTCTTAACCCTGGCGGGGATTCATCCCTTCCGGGATGCACTCCGCCCATCATCTGTGGAGTGTCATCATGTTTGGTCTTTATCCTGCTGGCGCCCAATGGGTCAGGCATTTCAGCGCAAACCGCGCGCCGCGCGATATCGGCAAGGTCCTCACGGTCCACGGCGGATTTAATGCTGGCATTTTTCACACCCCGTTTGGCGAGCATCGCGGTGCGGTGATTGCCCAGTCCGGGCGATTCCTGATCCTCGCTGCGGTTGTCAACGTTGCCAACGCCGAACTGGCCGTGGTGCCGGATGTCCAGATGCAGAACCTGCTCTGGTCGTTCGAGACGGGCTACGCCAATCAGTGGGGGCCGCGTGAGCTGCTCGCGCTGACGGGCGTCGACAACTGGGACGGTCTGATCCGGCGCACCAGTGCCGAATACGCTGCGGTCTGCAAGACCGTCGAAGGCGCCGTTGATGGCGCGCTTGAAAAGCGCGCGGTCGAGGCTGCGGCAGCGGCTGAAGTGGCTAAAGCGGAAGCTTTGACGCGCGCGGCAACGCCCGACCCCGTCGTTGGCAGGATGTTCCCCAGCGACGACGACGCGCCGTGGTTGCCCTCCGACTATCTGTTTGACGCGCCGGAGGTGCAGCCATGCGCCCACTGACGCTGACGCTTACCGGCTTTATCGGTGTCCGTGACGGGATGAAGCGTGACAGCGTCACGCTCGATCTCGAATCGCTGCCGAACGGTCTGATTGCGCTCACGGGTCCGAACGGGGCTGGGAAGTCTACCCTCATGGACAACCTCCATCCGTACCGGATCATGCCCTCACACGCAACGAAGCTGTCCGTGGATGGCTTCTCTTATTGGGATCACCTCTACGGTGCGCAGGCGCTCAAGGAGTTCGAATGGGAGCACGGCGGGGTTCGTTACCGGTCGTCGTTCGCTTTCCGCAAGCCGGGCAAGACTGGCAAGGCCGAGTATTTTCTCGCCTGGCGCGACGCGGACGGCAAATGGCAACCCATGCAGACGGGCGGCGGCAATGTCTCTGACGGCAAGGCTGAAACCTATGATCTGTGTGTGGAATCGGTGTGCGGATCGCTGGAGTCGTTTTTCACCAGCGTTTTTTCGGCGCAGAACCGACGTCCGCTTGCCTCCTATGGAGCGAGCGAGATCAAGGCGCTGCTGGCCGAACTCCTGCATATCGACGACCTTCGTACGCTGTCGGCGCAAGCCAGCGAGGTCGTGAAGGTGCTTGGCCGCACGCTGGACGCCACGCAACAGCAACTTGTTGCGCTCGGCGCGAAACGTGACCGGCTTGCACAGATCGATCAGGCAATCTCTTCCGATGTTCAGTCAGTCGCGTCAACTCGCGAGAGTCGCGAAGCGCTGAACGTCAAGGTTGTCGCCCTGACCGACCAGCGCGCATTGCTTGTGGCGAAACAGACAGCGAATGCGAGCGCACAGGCCCGGTTACGCGAACTGGCAACGCGGCGCAGTCAAATCGCCACGGCACTGCAAACGTTCGCTACTGACGCGACCGCCGACGATCGCCGTTTTGGTCAGCGGCGCACTTCGTTGCGCGCTGCGGTCACGGAGCACAACGCTGTGATCGCGCAGCGAGAAGCGATTCTCGGAGCCGCTGCGGCGCGCGACGCCGCACAGGCACGCATCGCTGCGGAGGAAGCCCGTGTTGCGCCGATTCAGGCGGTTATCGATGTGCTCGAAGCAAAGCAGCTTGAACTGACGTCGGCTTCATCCCGGTTGAAAGGGCTGGAGTCGGAAGGGTCATCACGGGCAACGCTTCTGAAAGCCCTTGAGCAGCAGGCGAGTGTGATCGGAACCGTGCCCTGTGCCGGCCACGAGATGCACAACACCTGCCCGCTGCTTGCGCAGGCGCGCGAGTCCGATACGAAAGTGCACGAGCAACGCATTTCGCTCACGAACCTTCGTACCGAGTTCCGCGCGAAACGCGAGTCTGTCGAAAAGCTCACGCCCGAGGTCCAGCAGCTTGCCGGAAAACGCGCCGAACTGAAGGCGGTCACCGAACAGATCGCGGCCGCGCGCCGTGATCTGCAGAAGGCGGTCGACCTCGCTGCGCGCAAGCCGCTGCTCGATGCCGCAACCGAGGGACTGAGCAAGGCCACAGCAGAACTGGCCGCGCTCGACTCTGAGGAAGCGACGGTGCGTGCTCGCCGGGAGGCGCAGCAATCGCAGTTGACGGCAGAGGCGAAGGAACTGGACACGGAAGTCGCACGCCTCGGCGTCGACGACGTGACCGGCGCCATCGCTGACATTGACCGGCAGGCAGCGCAGTGTCGCGAAGCCATCACCGCGGCCGAGGCACGGATCGAATCCCTGATCCGTTCCCAGGCCACACGTGAGGTCGAGCGGCAGACGATCTCAACTGAGCTTGGGGGCTTCGACGCAACGCAATCGCGTGCCCAGAGCATTTCGGATGAGATCGCGCGCTGGAAGCTGCTTGCCAAAGGACTCGGCAACGAAGGCGTGATCGCGTTGACGATTGACGATGCGGGACCTGCGTTGACGAAGATGGTGAACGACCTGCTGCTCGCATGCTACGGCATGCGCTTCACGGTCGAGATCCGGACTCAACGCGCGCTGGCCAGCGGCGAACTGCGTGAGGGGTTCGAAATCCTCGTGCACGACGCCGATCACGACAGCACCAAGGCAGTCACGGTGATGTCGGGTGGCCAGAAGGTCTGGATCAACGAGTGTCTGACGCGAGGTATCGCGCTGTACCTGGCCAGCAACGCGGGTCAGCCGTATCAGTCCCTGTTCAGCGACGAGTCCGATGGTCCCCTCGATCCGCAGCGCAAGCTGCAGTTCATGCGGATGAAGCGGGAAGTATTGCGGCAGGGCGGGTACGAGCGGGAGTTCTTCATCTCGCAAACGCCCGATCTTGTCGCAGAAGCCGATGCCGTGATTGATGTTGCCGCCCTGGCCGCTGCCTGAACCATGTTTTTTTCAACCCTGTGGGGATCGCTCCCCACGGGGCGTTCCCTCGCTTTTTATTAACGAGGAACGCCATGAAATCGAAGCAGGACATGTATGCACGTACCGAAGCCATCACGGTGTCGGTCCGCGCCTCAACGCCGCGTGCTGGCAACACCCACACCTACGTCCTGAACGGCACGCTCATGCGTGACGTTCTCGTCGACGGCAAGTGGGTGACGTTGCACGCGAGCATCCCCCTGGAATCGCGAGCCGCGTGAGCGGTCGCTTTACGAGGTTTCCCCAATGAACAACCTTTTGATGCTGCTCATTGCAGCAGGCAGTTCGTCGCTGTGCGCCTGCTCGTCCCAGCCCCAGGCGAGGGTCGAGACGGCGAAGCCTGTCCCCACAATTGTCGTCCACCAGACGAAAGGCGAGCCCGGCGACTTCGTTCTCTGCAAGGATGGCCGCGTGCTGGTATTCCCGGCAGCGCATCCGAAAACCTGCTCCTGAAGCTAATGTCTCAACCCTCGACAGGGCGTTGGAACTTTCGCTTAAACTTCGAGGCGATCATGAAAAAGCAGATTGCGACTGCGACTCTGATCGGAGCATTACTGGCTCTGGCCTGTCTGCTCTGGGAACAGCAGTCCGTTGCAGCACTTGGCAATCACGGCGCGGGCACGCGCGCTACACGCGCGAATCCGTCACCGTTCGACCGGCATTTGAGGTATAGCAATGTTTAAGGACCCGAAGCAGGGCTGGCGTCCTGATTTCGCGCGGCTGCGCGGGCGCGTCTATCTTGCGATTGCTGCCCAGATTGAAGAAGCAATCACCCTGGGCATTTTCGCTCCCGGCGATCGGCTGCCATCACAGCGGGCGATTGCCGAGGATCTTGGCTTCCACCTGAACACCGTGAATGCGGCCTTTCGCGAGGCTGCGCGCCGCGGTCTGATTCGAAGCAACGTCGGTCGCGGCGGAACGGTCGTCCTCGGCCAGCAGGCTGCTTAGCTGACCTGATTCCGCAGCACTATCCTTCTCCCTCAGTTACGTTCCCAACCGGGCAAATCGCCCGGTTGGTGCGGTTTGCTCAACCCACTTGCTGGAGGCAATCGATGACGTACTCATGCAGTGATTTTTTTGACGACGTGATGCGTTGCCTGGTCGAATCAAAGGCAATCGACAGTACGGACATTCCTGACGATGATCCCGGCGCCGGCGCAGATATCGCGGTCAACGCGATTGTGACCGTGCGTCGCGCAGACCTCTCGTCGCAGTTCGTGCGCGAACTGCTCGACGAAGTCGAATCGCTTGGGGCGGTTGCCGAAGTGCATGGACCAGACGATGTCGCATTCCTGTTTTATCTACAGGCGGCGATCCTGAACGGTTCCAGCGTTGAAGCACATGGCACCGAAGACTCGGAGCTGTTGGCCTCCTGCCATCAGCATCCGCATGGACGACACACATAGTCGTAGCCGAACCTGCATAGGCGGCTTTCGACAACCTGCAGCCGCACGTCGACGCTTCGCGGGCGTGCGAATTCGTGACGTGCACCTTCGACCACGCGTGGTACGCACGTGTTCAGGGCCATGCGGCAATCGAATCGGCGCGCTTCTGGCTCAACGAAACGATGCTGACGCTACCGAAGGGCGCGTCACAGCGCTATCAGGACATGGCGACGCGCGGGCAGTATTTCGCGCACCTCGCTGAGCGTCTGAATCTCACGCCTGCCGAGTTGGACCGGCATCTCATTGAAAACGCCATCAGCGATTCGCGGATGCGCGGGATCGAAGGACAACAGATGCATCTCTTCCCGTTGGCCGCGTAAGCGGTCGTCTTCCTCACCCATGCGGGGCGGCCCGCATGGGCTGCTCCGCGTTTGTCTTGGAGCAATGCTATGCAAATTAAATGGGAACGCGGCCGCATGCCGATGTCGCAACTCAATGCGCACGTCGATGATGGTCTTGTGATACGAGGCGGCATTCCTCATAGCGGCGGCAAGCTGGCGTTTCACGCTTTCAATGAAGGCTTCGCCGCAATGGTCTCCGCGTCTGCTTTCTGGAACCCGAAGAGGGGGCGTTTCCGCATCCCAGAAGCAACCGATCTGACGGAGATCGATTTCGCACTGGACAGCGCCGGGTTCACCGCCATGAAGCTGTTCCAGTCGAAGGGGCGGCAGCCGGGTATAGCCGGTGTTTATCCGTGGACAATGGAACAGTTTGTTGAACTGGCGTCATTTTCCGGAGCGGCATGGGTCGCGCAGCCCGACCTCTGCTGCGAGCCGGAGTTGGCCGTCGATCAACAGGCGATCGACTATAGGGTGAATGCGACGGCGACGCTGCTCGAAGGCATGCTTCGGGTGGTGTATGCGTGGCAGGATCAGCTAGCGCGGACGCTGAGCGCGAACGCGGTGCAGAACATGGTTCGCATTCCCGTACCCGTGGCGCAGGGCTGGTCGGTCGACGACTACCGCCGTAGCATCGACCTCATGATGCAGGTGTGGGAGCGCTGGATGCCGTGGATTGCGCCGCCGGCGCTGATAGGACTTGGTTCTGTTTGTAGGCGGCATCTTACAGATCCGCACCATGGCCTGTTCGCGATTCTCGAAGGCCTCGAAGGGCATCTTCCTCCCGGCACTCGCTGTCATCTCTTCGGAGTGAAAGGGCAGGCGTTGGATAGGGTGAAGATGTACGACTGGGTGGCAAGCGTTGACTCCATGGCGGCCGACTTTGCTGCGCGCGTGAAGGCCCGAAAGGCCGGGGTGTCAAATACGATCGCTCACCGTATCGCTGAGGTCGACCGTTGGATGGAGTCTGCGATTCGGCGCGTCGCGCCTGCCGCCGGCGACCAGTTTCGGCTTTCCTTTGTCGCCTGAAGGTATCAGATCTCCTGCCACAGCCCGCGCGTTCTTCGGAACCGCGGGCTTTTTTCTTTTCCGAGTTATCGAACAAACAAGCCGTGATACGCTTGAAAAAGACACTCAGCAAATCTCTCTCTGAATACGTCATTAACTGATCCCATTCAGAGGGGCGCATGGCTCAAGCTGCAACACTTCGACCGGCTCAAATCCGGCACCTACTCGTCGTTACGTCTGCGACATCGCGCCATCCCGAGCGCGATTGTCTCGTTCTCCTGCTAGGCATTACGTGCGGAATGCGCGTCAGCGAAATAGCTCAAATCGAGGTTCAAGACGTGATGTTCCCTCCGGGCGCGATCCGTTCAGAGGTCAGTCTTCGCGCTGCAATCACGAAGGGCTGTCGGCAGCGCTGCATCTATCTCACGCATCCGAAAACGGTTTCGGCTCTGGAGTGCTATCTGAGCCATCGCATTGCGCGAGGCATCGGAACCGAGCTAACCGCAGAGCGCTATCGCGGACTCGCTGCGTCAAGTTGCCTGGTCCTTGCTGGCAAGGGTCGTAAGTTTGCGATGAACACCAAGCGCCGCATCAACGAGGCCGGGGAACAGGTTGATTACTCTGCGTGTGACAGCTTGCAATCACACGTCACAAAGCTCTACAGAGATGCGGGGATACGCGATGGATCATCCCATTCGGGCCGACGCTCGTTTGCCAGTAACCTCGTTGAGCAAGGGCACGATCTTCAGACGGTGCAGCAGCTTCAAGGTCATGCGGAGCTGGAGCATGTTCGGCCCTATCTGGCCGTCTCCGATAAGAAGTTACGGCAGATGTTTTGCGAAGTGTTATGAGAGCCATTTGACGCTTGCCGGGCATTGATTTTCGGCGCGGGATGCCGATAAATCGGGTAGCCAGGCACGGTGCTAGACGTTCCGGTATGGCCGCTGCCGAGCCGTCCGAATCTGCCCGCATCGCCCGACTGGAAGCGAAACAATACGCTTGCATTAGTCCCAATATGGGACTATCATGTTTCTCATGAAAGTTATTGCGAAAAGAGTCCTCCTGGCATTCTGCGACAGGCACCCAACGGCTCGGCAGTCGCTGCTGGCATGGCATGAGGAAGCGGTAAGGGCCGTCTGGATGACGCCGCAGGACATCAAGGCCAGATACGCCTCCGCGAGCTTTGTCGGGCGAAACCGGGTGGTATTCAACATCAAGGGGAACGATTACCGGCTGATCGTCGCAGTGGCTTACCGCATCGGTGTCGTCTATATCAAGTTCATCGGAACGCATGGCGAGTACGACCGGATCGATGCTGAAACCGTTGAACTGGAGTAGCCAACATGGAAATTCGTCCAATCCACAACGAACGCGACTATAAGGAAGCGTTGCAAACCGTATCCCGTCTTGTTGACGTTGACCCGGAACCTGGCACACCGGACGGGGATCGTCTCGAAATCCTCGCTACGCTAGTGGAGCGTTACGAGACAGAGCATTTTCCGCTCGATCTTCCCGATCCTGTCGAAGCCATCAAATTCCGCATGGAACAGGCAGGACTGTCGGCCAGCGACATGCAACCGTATATCGGCAACTTGAATCGGGTGTACGAAGTCCTCAATCGAAAGCGCGGTCTTAGCCTCTCAATGATTCGCCGTTTGAACCGCGAATTGAAAATACCCGCTGAAGTGCTAATCGGATAATCAACGGAAAATTAGCGGAGGGTGACGATGGACAAGAGCAACCGGGATTTCAAGAGCATGCTCAACAAGATTACCGAGGTAGTGATCGACACAAGCAGTCCAGATTTCAAACACATGCTCAGCAAGGCGCGCGACGCCGCAGCCGGCGGCATCAATGCCATGTCTAAGGGCGAATCCCTCGCGGCCGCGCTCGTTCTCAACAGGCCTGACTGACTAGATGCGATGAACCACACGATTGCCGAGGCAATCGACAGCATTGGCCCGGAGTGGGCGATCCTCGTACCGGCCGTTGCGAAGGAGTTTGAACGCGACGCACAGACCGCCGCTTACGCGTCCGCCGAGCGCACGCGACTGGCGCGGCATGACGAGTTCGCCAATCGGCAGCAGGCCGATGACGAACTGGACTTCAGTGCCAAGCTCAAAACCTACGGCGACGCTCCCGGCTACCGTGACGTGACTTTCACGTTCGACCTTGAACCGGTAGGCGAAAACCAGCGGCCGACCGTTCGCGCGAGCATTCGCATCCGGCCTGAAGATGGTGAACGGATTGTCGAACACATCACAGGTGTTCATCGTTTGGCGTGGAATCGCAGCAACGGCGGCCGACCGATCGACGCGAAGCCCGACGAGAAACGCCCGCGCTGGATCGACAAGTCTTAACCACGCACGACCACGGAAAACAAAGAGGCGCCTAGGGCTAAAATCTGGGCCTTTTCCCATGTCTGTTGGCTAATAGAGGTTTGAATGATTAAACGGCTGATTCCATTGGTCGCAGTAGCTGGCGTTGCATACGTGCTGGGCTTATTCACGCCTGTATGGGTTTCGAAATATGAACAGCATCAATTCCTTGTGGAGACTGGTCGGCATTGTAGCGAGCTTGCGAAGCAGACGATCAAACCTGATACGGATAACAAGTTCTACCATGCGTGCTTTCGTGAGAACTTGGATGCCCATGTCGAAACTGCTGTGAGCCAAGCGCGCAGTAAAGCGCAAGAAGAAGCGGCCAAACTAGACTAGCGCCACAACAACCGAGATCGACCTCGACAAGAGCTGTACCGATAACATACTTGTTGATCACGGTTCATCATTCGGTAAAGGAAACACCATGATTAAGAAAACGATCATCGTAGACGAGTTTCACGAAGGCGCATCGGCGCAGGAATATCGCGATGGTGTGCAGCGGATGCGCGATGCCGTCTCTGATATCCACACGAAGGACGACGTTATCGCGCCGATTCGAGCTAACGGAATCGTGCTTCCGACCGGGCATACGGTTCATGTCCGCAGGACGGGCCAACCGACGAAAATCTACATGATTCACGGCAGCGACAAGTTCGAAGATTCGGCGGGCAACGTCTACAACCAGCAAGAAGTGTTTGGTGAGACTTGCGACAGCGTAGCGGTGGTCGATCCCGCAACCGGCGATATCACAACGTACTAGCGACGACGGAAAACATACATAGGACCGTTGATATGGACGACCTCGACTTGATTAAGGCCATTCCGACAGAGGTCGCCAAGGCGGCCTATGACGACACGATCTCACCTGCTTTGAAGGAAACGGGAAAAATAGGCCAGGACCTCGTCAAGACGCTTCGCCTGGTGCTTTTCCCGCTCCAGTACGCGGCAACCTTGCAAGACCGGTTGGCTGGGCATCTCCGCAAGTCCATTGAGCGAGTGCCTGAAGATCGAAGGATTGCGCCGGTGGAGTCGTTGGCATTGCCGATTGCCGAACAGCTAAGATTCCATGACGATAAGAGCGTGGTCGGCAATATGTTCGTGAGCCTCTTGTCTCGGGCGATTGACCGGGAACGAGTAGGCGAAGCGCATCCAGCATTTGTGCAGATTATTAGCCAGCTTGCTCCCGACGAAGCCGCATTGATACAGCAGATCGCCGCTGCCAAACCAGCAGCCTATATGCGCCCGCCAAAGAAAGATGTGGCGGTCTTGCTCAACGATCAACGAGAAGCGCTGATTAACACTTCTGGCATGGCCGACGAACAAAAGCGACACCTACAGCGCATTGCTGTTCGCCCGGAAGAACTAGCGCAACCCGAATTGGTGTACACGTACATTGAGCATCTAGTTTCGTTGGGTGTCGTCTCTTACTTTAACGCGCCCTGGAATGACGTATTCAAAGGTGCGAAGGGTGCGAGCTTCGATTTCTGGTTTGTCGGGCTCAACGGTCTCGGCGAATTGTTCCATCGTGCATGCCTTTCTGACGAATAGGAAAACGGTTTTTGCAGGCTGACGAACATGCCGATATCGAGCGCGGCAAGATCGTCGTGAAAAAACTCAACTGACACCGGAAGACATTTTGCATAGGGAAAGGACGATGCAGAAGCGATTAGGATTCGCACTTGGGGCGCTTTGCGGGATCATCGCTGTTCAGCCGGCGAGTGCAGAAACTCTCTACCAAAATAGTCGCGATGTCGACGGCCCGACAGGCCGAATGGCAGGGACGCTTCTGTTTTACGATATCCCGTCTGCAAAACCAGGGTGCGATGGAAGTGTAGCGGTTTCCGTGATCGCCTATCGCGACGGCGCTCACGTACATGTTGGCTGCTGGAAGAAGGATTCCCGAGGCATCACCCTTACATATAAAGATGAGGGAACGAATGTCCACATTCCGGCGAGTGAGGTTCGTATCCTTGAAGTCACTCGAAAGTAATGTGTCGCGATTCAGACCGGGTGCCATCCTAACCATAGTCTTCACGATTCGTCACGGAAAACGGGGAAAGAATGAAGGCAAGCGTAGGTGTGCATCCGCTGGATTCCAAGACGGGTCGATTCGTGAGAGGGAGTGTTTTAGCGCTCGGGTCGGTAATCATGATTGCTGGCTTGGTGATCGGCTTTTCGGGTGCGGCGCTTCGGGCGCATGGGGAGCTTGATCGGGCGAGCACGGCGTTACTTCTGGTCGTCGTCTGCGCGCTTGGAGCGGGCGGTTACGCGCTAGTCCGATTTGCAAGACCGTAGAAAGAAAAACGGAAAAGGCGATGAGATTCGTTCCTACGGTTTATTCAGCATCGGGCAGCTCCCTTCCGCGCACAGATCCTCGTGCGAAAGCCGACTTCATCGGCCAGCATCTAAAGCATGGGTGGACTGAAGCCGATGCTACGGCGCGATACGAAATGTGGATCGCGCACGCCATCGACACCAATCCGGAACTCGACACGAATTCGCACAGACACTTGGCCGATCAGGCGATCACGAAGGCCCGCAACTCGACGCGGGCGCAGGACTAGGAAAAAGGCGCTCGCGCCGGTCGCGCGGGCCACAGCGAGGAATCAGCTATGGTTACGTATCCAGTTCATGTTCGTCGCAACGGTTATCGCGGGTCCGACGCAAGAAAAAGGGCTAAGGCAAACAGTGAAAATCGGGATGCTTCGGTGCTTGAGGATTACGCGAACCAGTTACTTCTGGCGCAAACGCGACCTATACAGGCGTACTTTTGGATGGAGTTGGCTCAAGGCACCGGCCTGCCGTATGAAACCGTTGCTCGACTCGGCGCATCCATCGACGGGGGGAGCGGCGGGTTTACCGCGGGCGGCATGACATGACATACCAAGCGGCGATGGCCGCGAACAGTCAGGCGCGTACTGCTTCCGATAAAAGCGGTGACGATTCAAGGTCAAGGAAAACGTATGCCAGTGACCGTAGAACCAGCAGCCAGCATTAATTGGGTGACAGTTGTGGCGTCGAGCGCTCTTGTTAGCGCAGTCGTCAACGTTGGCTGGAATGCAATCTCGAAGTTACTAGACCGAAGGCACGAGAACGCAAAGGACAAACAGCGCATCGATCACGTCAAGCTGGAAATCATGGACCAACTCGAATCGTTCGCGAACCGCTGCGCCAGCTTGGTGTACGACATTCACGAAGGGCTGGCCGAGTATTACCGGCATGAACCGAATCCATTCTCTGATGCGCAACGCAGTGTCGAGCTGAAGTTCGACCCGGAGCCGCGGTGGGTGGAACTACCCATTCGGTTCGTCGCGCCGCTTCGCGCATTAATGCGCGAATATACGGACGCGGCTGAGTGGATCACCCGCAGCGGTGTATGGGCTGATACGGCGGATCAGTATGAATCCGAGCTGGAGCGCCTAGCCTTCTACGGTTTGGAAGTGCTCACCATCGCCGAGAAGATACGGACGGAAATCGACGCCGGAGAACGCGGAACCGCGCAGCTCGAAGCGTCGCGAGCGGAGTTCAACGGCCTGATTGAGCAACGAAGAGACGCTTATAAGAAAAGACCTTTGGACGTAACGTTCATACCCGAGCTGGAAGCGCAGTTCGAGCGGGAAATGCCCGATCACAAATCGCTCCATGCTCGCATCAGGAAAGCAGAGATTGAAAAGCGGAAGGCGGAAGAGAAGACGGTCGAGTGACCGGCTTGCGTGCCGCGGTTATGGATGCGTGCTGCCTCGACTATAAGCAATTGCGCGCGAAATTCGACGCGCAATGATCGGAAGCGATGAAATTGAACACTACCTACAGCGATGTTACAGAAGCGAGTGAAAACCTGATTCGTGGGCCTTTCGCAAATGATGTTCCGTTACCGGTAGCGGAGATCAAGATCCGTAGCGCGATAGCACAAGCTGCTTTGCAAGGATGGTATGAAAATGCTCGACCGCTAGCTGCGGAAGAAGACCACGAGGCAGAGTTCGCACGACTCAACGAACTTGCGTATGAGCTCCCAGCCGGTGCCCGGGCTATTCCATAGGAAAACGGGGAGAAGGATGACGAAATGCAAATACCCTTTAGTGCTTCAAAGCAGGGATCGGGAGACTTGAAAAGCCAGACGAATATGAAGGCGCTCATTCTTGAAGACGGAGTTCGGACCACAATTGCGAGAGAAGGACAGCGCATCCTCCACTCTGTCATCCATACGCTAGGCCCTAACGTGCGAATGCCCGCGCGTCTGCGGCCGGGGCAGATGCCTTCGAGCGATGACGCCTGGCATCGACTCGTAACGCAGGTCTGCGTTATGGGCTGGTCGGGAGGTATGGGAACCATCGCTGACAATGGCCCCATGCGAGATGACTTTCGCGCGGCAACATCCCTGCATGCCTGGCGGCGGCATCACTACGACAAGGCATATATGGCCGGGGTACTCGAGTCATACAGGGCCACCCGGTTTCCCAAGAAGGCGGCTGACACGCTTGGGAAGATGGCGGAGACACCAACTATTGTGCATATGGGCGAAGTCGTCCTGCCGAATGGACTATCAGCCAAAATGGCGCGCGACGAACTCCGTGACACGCTTATCGAGCGGCGCCGGTTCTTCAGAATGAAGAGTGCCTCGGACTTCATGATATCGACGGGGCTGTCTGACGACGTCATCGCGCTTGATGTCCGAATCGTTGGAGTGCTCTACAAGTACCTTGGTTACGAACGCACCGCCGCTCAGGTCCAGTCGAGTCGTAAGGATTATCTTTCTTTGGAGACAGCTCTTCGCGTTGTATGCCAAGAAGCGGAGATATCACTGGCTAAATTCGACCGCATCCTTTTCCAGTTCTCCGCCATGAGCGCCTTGGAATACGTCCTGCGTCACGCGAAAGCGGATTGAGGACGCCCATGTGCACGGACTGTTGGAGAAGTTCTTCGTACAATGAAAAACAACAGCAAGCAGGCGGGACGATGGAGTACAGAAATCGACGTGAACTGCATCGTCAGGGTGGAAAATTTGCAAAAGGCCCCTACGCTCGCGCAACAGGGTTACGCGACCAACACGCAGCGCCGCAAGTGCGCGCATTGCGGCAACGGTGGACGCCCATTGTTGCGACTGGCAAATGCCCCTCTTGCGGCACGGCTTTGGCCGCGACTGAATAACCATCGGAAACGGGCTCGGCGTGACAAACGGAGATGCCATGAAACGCGTGAAGCGGTTCGCGGAGTACGAAGGCTGGAAGATCGAGGCGTCGCCGACTATTCTGGCGAATCAAAGGCTTTTCGTTTCGGGCGTGATCGTCTCGCGTGGCGACGAGCGGTTCATTTTTACTGATCTCGGAAACCGCGTTTATCGGGCACAGGCCTACGAACGCGGAATCGAATGGGCGAGGCTGTGGATCGACAACAACTATCGACTCGCGGCGCGCAAGGCCCCGCGGGGATAACGGGAAACGACATGTTTGAAATTTGGGCGATCGAGGCGGACGGCAAGCGCGTCCTGGTACGCGACGACGTTGCAGAGGGCAGCCTGGCCCGTGCGCTGGTCAGCGAAGGCAACAACGGCGCGGCTATTCGCGGTGAGCCGCACCGGTATATCGCCGTTCCCGATCCGGATATGGTCGATACAGAAGCCAGAGTCAGGACGGAAAACGTATTGGTCGAGAGGGCGGTGGCCGAGGCCGATTTTCAGTGACCGGGGCTATTCAGGCTTGAGCCATCCGGTACCGCCGGATGAGTTCGCGGACTTCTTCGCGACGCAGATCCGGGGTGTCTTTCCGGCGTTCAGCTATGTACCTGATCAGGTCGGCGTCAGCATCGTCCGGCAGCAGCAACTGCATATCCGAAATTCTAAGGTACTCCCATGCGTCCGGCATTCCACCAAATTTCTCGTAGCAACGTGCATAGAGCTTGACGGAATCAAGAGATAGCCCAGTCGTTCGTTGCGCGAACTCGTAGGCTAGGCTTTTAGCCCGTTTGCGTACGGCCGGACTGTCCCCCGTCAACCTTACATACTCTCGCTCCAGATTTTGGATAAGCTCAACGATTGATCCTGCTTTCTTGAGATATTCTTCCGACGCCGCGCTCGTGTTGGGCCGCGCTCCGTTCTCACTCTTGATGTCGGCCGCGACGCGTCTCAGTAAAGCCTCCAGTTCGGCGACGCTTTGGACTGGTTTCCAGGTTTCCTCAAACATGTTTCCTCTCGCCAATTTTCTCGATGCTGACTGTGCCTCACTGCCTTTCGGCAGCGTCCTTGAAAACTTTAAGTAAATCGTTTCGAAGCTCGGAAACATCCATCTCGTTTCGTGCCCGCGTCAAACCCACGTAGAGCAGGCGCTTCTCTTCATCAGTTAGAGTCGTTCTTCCGTCATCGTCGGTCTTGAACCGAAAGTCGCCGCAGACCTTAACGCGGTTCCACTCGAGGCCCTTTGCGCGATGGATGGTCGAGACAACATAGTCGGCCTCGGCCTCGGGTGAAGCGCGCGACAGCATGTCGCGCAGGTATGCAATGCCCTCCCGGTCGATGATCTGAACGAGGGGTAGGAGGTCGCGGCCGGCGTAGCTGGCGGCATACTCCTGCACGTCACGCCACGTTTCGAACAGCGCCAGCGATGCGGGGCTGAACGTACGCTCGCCTCGCATCAGGCGGTCAGCGCCGTCTGCAAAGGCGAGAATCTCTTCGACGTTCGCCCTGATGGCTACCTTGTGCCCGGCCTGCAGCCCATTCGCGAGATTCCCGATTACAGTCACGTTTTTCCGACACAGGATGGCGTCGAACATCCTGGCCGGGTCTGGCTCTTCAAAGAATACGGAATCGATGTGCGACTGGCCACGGAGCGGGATTCGTTCGCCCAGGAGATTTAGCACGCGCGAAGCGAGGGCGGCAAAGTGGTGCCCGAAGCGGAAAGACTCGGTCAGCGTACATTCACGCGCCTTGATGTGTTCCATCGCATTGACCGCGCCGCGCCACTCGTAAATTTGCTGGTACGGATCGCCGACGTAGATGATCTGGGCGTGTTCCTGCCGACGCAATACCGACAGCATCAATCCGTCACTATCCTGCGCTTCGTCGAGAAGGATGAAGTCTGCACCAATCTGAGGGCGCGACCGCTCCCACGTTTTGAGGTAGACGTCGGGCGTGATCGCCGTTCTCCCGTTTGGGTCCGTGCTCTCATTCCAGTGGCGTACGACGTACGGAAGAAGCGTTGAGCGTAGTTCCTCGGCCGCGGCCTCGGTGATCATTTCATCGATAGGGATATGCCATAACTCAGGGTTGCCTTGCGCCGATCGGCAGAAGCGCGCCGCACCGTCCGCCACTAAACGCCCGACCTGAAACGCAGACAGTTCAATGGTCTTGCCAATGCTCGTCGGGACCCGAACGGGGCCAAGCCCATACCTGCTCGCAAGATGGTGAGGCGGCTCCTTCGGGAGATTGAGCCTCGCCGTCAGAGCTTTTTCCGTTGCTCCGTAAGCCGCAGAATGAACTGTTTTGCAAGTCACGTTGCGCGGGAATTTCTTTCTCGCATCGGTTGCGATGTCTTTGTTGAAGGAGAGGTACAGTCCGCGTTTTGAACTGAAGCGCTCGGCGATCATGCGCAGCTGTGACGTTTTTCCTGCGCCCGCGTACGCTTTCACTTTAACCGTTGCGCCGGACGCAACTGCATCTAGCGTGGAGAGCTGTTCATCGGTCGGCTTGATCTCTTTCATGGTGTTTCGATTGCCTATGGTTTAACCAGCTTACCTGGTGAGCCGTAAAGTCAAGCGACAACGAGTAGTGTCTCAACATTTGCGCCCCGTGGGCCGCGGAAAGAGTATGAATATCGTGTCTCTTTGTGCGGCTCGACCTTATCCGATCACCGTAGAGCGCGCGCAATATCCTTTGGCACTGCGACGGGTTTGCTGTGGCTGGTATGTACGCGCGTGAGCCCCGCGAGCACGAATTCTGATCGGATCTTCACTCGTTGTGTGAAGAGACCGCGCCGGGTCGCGACGGGTGTTGCTTCGTGTGGATTTCGGCGCTCGATGTAGTCATGGAAATCGACCTCGATGGGAAACATGGCTGTCTCGTCGCCATCCTCCACAACCAGCCTGACAGACTTGAGCGGCATTCCGCGTAAATGGCTGTCCAGTATCCGGTTGAGGATTCGATCACGAACGATGTACGAACTCATCGGGCTTTGAAACGCCGGATTGACGTGCCGCAAGTGAACGACTGCGAGCCGTTCCGACGAGGCGGTAATGGCGACGCGAAAAGTCAATGCGCAGGGCCGCCCGGACTCGTCCGGATACGCGATGTCGGCAAAATCCGTTTGATAAGGTATTCGAACTCCGATCGATGGGTTATGCCGATCTGGATAAACCGGCGTAACCCACCCTACGGAGCTGTGCGCAAAGTCAAGCGGAGCCCAACTTGCTGATCGTGGCACGCAGACGCGTGACCGTTCGTTGGCTGACAAGCCCGAGCATGCGGCTCGTGTCTTCGTTGCTTCGGCCGCCCAGCAACTGTCGGCGAGCGAAGGTGTTGCGCAGTATGCGTGGACTCATATCGGGTGCAACAAAGCCGATACCTTCGAGCGCGTCCTTCACAACGGCGCCGAGAAGGACGTCGTTCATCGCGCCACCCCGACCCGGTGCAGGGAAAAGCAGAGCGGCGTCCGAGCATGGTTGACCGTCCTTCCATCGCTGCAGAGCTGGCAATGCAAACTGAGGAAGCGTTACCCTCCGTTGATCGCGGGCACCGCGCTTGGGAACGTAGACGTTTGGCCTGGCGTCGTCGACGAAAATGTCACGCAGTCGCGCTTGACGCAATTCGGCCGCCGATATTCCCGTGCCGAGGAACAGTGCGACGATGGCGCGGTTTCGAAGTATTCGAGAATCATCCAGCCCTGACGGGGTAGTCCACGCCTGCAGCCGTTCGTCTGCGGCCTGATCGAGGTAAAGGGGTAACGGCTCGTCCTCGGGCCAGCGAGCAAACGCGCTTACTTCAGACGCCGGGTTGCTGGCACGCAGCCCGATGTCGACGAGATGGCGGCATAGCCGGTTCAGCATCTTGGCGTATCGCAAGCGCGTCGACGTCCCGGGCGTCGTGCGACTCTCGATCTCGTTGAAGAATGATTCGATCTGCGCGGCGTCGAAGGTGGCCACCGACGCGTGCCGCTCGTGAATATGGCGGAGAAAGCGGTCGAACATTGCGGCGTGCTGCAGACGCGATCGCGCAGAGAAAGGCCGTCGGTCTGCCCCGACGGCCTCCGTTTCCTGCCAGATTCGAAAGGCATCCGACGGGGCAGATAGCCACAAAGAATTCATGTCCATGTGCGCCTTATATACTGAATTTGCGTTGTCCGCACCCCCGACGAATCTGCGATTCGTCACAACCGTCTATAGCGGAATGGGGCATCAGTGAGCTGAGCGGCATGGACCCGACTTTATATCGGGTGCCCAACCTTTTGGCCGCAGAAAGAGAGGTGATTTTGTACGGCTTTTGATCCCGAGATAGACTTCGCTCCGAGCGCCGCGGACGCATCGCCGCGATCCTTGAGTCAAAGAGCCGTCGCTCTCGATTCCGCTCGCTGGACTATCATGGCGGCTCAAGGAGGGTCGCCATGTGCACCAGCTACGAAGCCAACCCAAACGACGCGCGTTGGGATACGTTCAGCCTGTTCCCACGTCCGGACTTCGAGTACAAGCCCGAAATCTACAAGGACTATTTCGCGCCCGTCTTTCGTCGCGGCCTTGGCGGTTTCGAGACCGTACCTGCGTCGTTCGGCATCGTTCCTCGTCGGCACATCCCGCCGGGTGTGAAGGTGTTCGACACGATGAATGCACGTACCGAAAGTGTCGAGCAGAAGCGCAGCTTCAGCGGCGCGTGGAAGAACATGCAGCTTTGCCTGATCCCATGCCTGACGTTCTTCGAGCCGAACTACGAGACGGGCAAAGCGGTGCGATGGAAGATCGGCATGGCGGACAGAGCCCCGCTCGCGATCGCGGGTCTCTGGCGCCAGTGGAAGGAGATCGACGGATCACAGTCGCTCGCCTTCACGATGCTAACCGTCAACTCGGACGAGCATCCGCTCATGAAGCGGTTCCACAAGCCAGGTGACGAGAAGCGCTCGGTGGTGATCGTGCCACCGACGGAGTACGGCGATTGGCTGTCGTGCCGAACGGTCGACGAGGCCCGCTCATTTCTTCAACTCTATCCCGTCGAAGCCATGCACGCCGAGCCGTTTCCGCTGCCGCGCAAACCAAGACCGGCGGCAGCGGAGCAGGATCAGCAGCAGCTGTTGTGACCGGGCCCTGCCTTCCTGAGCCGCCCCGGGAACGCAACTGCACAATCGCATAAGTGTTCCTGAACTGGTGTCGGCACGGGACAGCCGATATTGACTTCACCAGGGTGTGCCTCGTCGTACACCCAGGTTGCAGGAATGTCGCCGCGACTGCGCATGCCATACGCTTTTGGATCTTCAATGACCATGTCAATTTCGTCCATGATCACGTCCCTCACGTATCGGTCGTCCCATTTGCCGAATGGAATCCAGGACTCGTCGACGCGTTGGTGAAGGATCACGATCGCGCGCTCGTGAGCATTGATTGCCACACGGACGGGAAGGTGCGGGTCGCACGCCCACGGCGAAGGCCACTGTCCAACGATGAATTTGTACAATTTCGGCTGGCGACGCTGCTTGAAGAAGTCCCAGCGTACGCCGCACTCTGCGCGAGTCAAGCGCAGCCAACCTGACAATTCCAGCCAACGCGTCTTTAACACGTTGGTCGCGGGCACGAATCACGGATACGATTGCAGAGGATGGCCAGCAAGCCCAATACCCGACACAGACGTAACGTCAATCATCGCAATTTAAGGTCCGGTAGGCGTTGTAGTGCCTGATTGCATGTGTTTGCTCGCCCAGTTCCTCATGGATGCGCGCCGCATTGAAATGAGCGTCCGCGAAGTCGTGTTTCAGTTCGATACTGCGCCGGTACGCGATGAGCGCCTGTTCGAGGCGGCCTGAGTCTTCCAACGCAACGCCCAGATTGAAGTGAAGAAGATGATGCTCTGGGTTCTCCAGTAGGGCCTTGCGCCACACCTCCATCGCCTCGTCGTATCGACCGTGCTCAGAAAGCAGGCAGCCCAGGCTTAGGTAGGCGTCGAGATAGGTCCGATCCGATTCAATGGCGCGCCGGTATCCGGATTCGGCACCGTCCACATCGCCTTCTGCTTCCCTTGCAGCAGCGTTCGCAAATTCCTCGGGCGCGCGGCGCTTTTGAAGTTCCCTGACGTTGCCGGTACCGCCGCATGCGGGCGTCGGTTCAAAATCCAGCAGCAACTGACCAGTATGGGCGTCCCACGGCCCGTCGCGGTCCTGAACGGCCACGTTGGCGCCGACGGCTGTTATCCGAATCGTCGTGAGGTCCTTGTCAGGCGACCAGGTCGCGCGCAGGTTTTCCAGTGCGTGCACGATCTTGCGCGGCGCGATGCCCGCTTTTCTCAACGAATGGGCAGTGCGAAGCATGACGACGTCGCGAAAGGAGAACAGCGTCTCTCTGCCGTGACCGCGCGCCGGATGGACGAACCCGCCCGCGACAAGCTGGGTGATGACGGTTCGCGAAACGCCCAGCATCCGCTGCACGTCGCGCATGCGAAAGCGTTCCTCGCGGGCCATGCTATTTGCGGGTTCCCGTCTTTCTGGCCAGTGTTGCGGGCGCATCAGCTGTCACACTACGGCGTGCAGATTTACGTTGCTTGGGTGCCGTCGGCTCCCCGACCGGGGTGGCCTGGGCTTTTAGCCTGGTGGCCGCCGCGCCGCTGCCCTTCAGGCTGGCCCGCAGAGCTTCGACGAGGTCTATGATTTCTGCACCCTCGGGCTGCGCGGCGGGCTGCAGGGTGATCTTCTTGCCCGCGATCTTCTGGTCGATCGCAGCGAGCAGGCGTTCCTTTTCTTCATCCTTGAACTGGTCCGGGTCGTACGAGTCGACGCGGTACTGCTCGACAAGCTGCTCGGCGAGCTTCAGTTCGGCTGGCTGCACCTCAGGCTTGTCAATCCCGATCGCCGACTGCGGCCGCACTTCATCGGCGTACAGAAGCTGCTGCAGGATGAGCCCGTCCGGCCCAGCACGCACCTGTGCGACGTTCTGTTTGCCTTTCATCACGAACTTGGCGAGCGCGCAGGTGCCGGTTTCAATCATCGCTTGGGCGAGTAGCTGGTAGGGCTTCGCGCCGCGTTTGTCGGGCCCGAGATAATAAGCCTTGTCAAAATAGATCGGGTCGATTGCATTGGTCGGAAGGAAGGCCACTATATCGATGCTGTGGCTGGCGGTAGCCTCGAAGGCCTCGAGCTCGGACGGCTCAAAAACGACGTACTTGTCTTTCTCGAACTCGTATCCTTTGACAGTATCCGAACGCTCAATGACGGCCTGATGCGCGGGGCAGTAGAGTTGCTGACGCACCCGCGCGCCGCAATCCTTATGCAGCATGTTGAAGCTGACGGCAGACTTGGATTCCGTCGCCGAGAACATACGGCATGGAAACAAGCCCGAAGCTAATCGTCATCGAGGCAATCGAGCGCGGAGCGGCCATGACATTCTCCCGTTGGCAGGCGCTGCCGGTAGCATCAATTTCCCGGCCAGCGCGCCTAGCTGGAACAGTCAGTGCGACGCCGGTAGATTTTGGGAGGTGCAACAGGTGGCGCGTAGAACGAGAGTAGCCGATCAGGCGGGGGAGAGCCAAGGGGGCGGCCTGCCGGACATCATCCGGCCGCAACTTGCTACGCTAGTCGATCGATCGCCAGTCGGCCCAAATTGGTCTTACGAAATCAAGTTCGACGGCTATCGAATGCTTTGCCGCATCGACAACGGTGCTGTGACGTTATTCACACGCAACGGGCACGACCGGACCGACAGGATGCCTGCGCTCGCTGAGGCGTTTGCGGGATTGCCGGTCAGCCAAGCCTGGATCGATGGCGAGGTGGTTGCACTCAACAAGGCCGACATCCCTGACTTCTCGGCGCTGCAGAATGCGTTCGCCCGACGTCGCACGGCTGGGCTGACGTTTTTCGCTTTCGATCTGATGTTTCTAGACGGCCGGGACCTACGGCAGTTGCGACTCAGTGACCGGCAGGCCGCGCTGCGGCGTTTTCTCTGCGGCGTCGACGACGCACACATACGGCTTAGCAACACGTTCACAGACGGCGTCGAATCCTTGCTCGATTCCGCCTGCAGGATGGGACTTGAGGGGCTTATCGGCAAACGCGTCGACCGCCCTATACGGAAGGCCGCTCGCCCGACTGGATCAAGGTCAAGTGCCTCCAACGCCAGGAGTTCGTCATCGGCGGTATCAGCAGAAACGCGGGCGCGGCGGCAGGCACTCGATCGTTGCTGCTCAGCGTATATGAGCGCGACGGCGGCTTCCGGTACGCCGGCTCGGTCGAGGCTACGTTGCGACCCGCGCAGATGCGCGAGCTACACGGGCGCCTGGAACCAATGAGCGCGCCTCCGTTTTTTAACCCGCCGAAGCCTGAGGGGGGCCGCTCCCTCTTCTGGATGCGGCCACAAGTAGTTGTCGAAGTATCGTTCCTCGAATGGACATCGGCTGGGGAGATCCGTCACGGCGTCCTGAAGGCTCTTCGCGAGGACAAGGTCGCGGGCGAAGTCCATGAAGAGAGGCCGATTGCTCCACCAGCGACAAGCAACCGTCGTAGCGCGAGTTCAAGCGTGCGCGGCGGACCGACAATCACCAACGCTTCGCGTGTCGTTGATCCATCGACTGGCCTCACGAAAGCGGACGTCGTCCGGTACTTTGATGCTGTCGCCGACTGCCTCTTGCCTCACATCAAGGACAGGCCCCTCATGATCGTACGCGCGCCCGATGGTATCGAGGCCGAGATGTTCTTTCAGAAGCACGCGGAAGGGCAGCGGCTGAAGTCCGTCACGCAGCTGCCGCCGTCGATGCACCCGAATCACGCACCGCTACTGGTGGCGAACACGCGAGAAGCGCTACTGGAACTCGCGCAACTCAACACGATCGAGATTCACGCGTGGAACGCGACCGCGCCCGATCTCGACCATCCTGACCGTTTCATTCTTGATCTTGATCCCGATCCACAACTCGACTGGAGCGTGATGGTTGAGGCCGCGATGCTTACGCGGGTCGTGCTGGACGAACTCGGGCTGCAGTCGTATTGCAAAACCAGCGGAGGGAAGGGTGTGCACATGGCCAGGATCGGTCATTGGACAGCCTGTCCGAGATTGGTGACAATCAGGCGGTCTTTAAACCGATCGAAGTGTCTATGACCATTCAGCGTCCTGTGGCTCTTGTCACTGGTTCAACTTCCGGCATCGGCGCTGCCATCGCTCGGCGGCTCTCAAGTGACGGATTCGCAGTTGTCTTGCATTCGCGTAGTTCGACGGAAACAGGGCGAGCGATGGCCCGTGAACTCGGTTCCGCAATCTACGTACAGGCCGATTTAGCCGAAGACATGGACAGAGTGCGACTTATCCGCGAAGCTGTTGCGGCTTGGGGGCGACTCGACGTGCTCATCAACAATGCCGGGATCAGCCGTGTTATCCCCCATGCGAATCTGGCCGCAGCTACACCAGCTATTTGGCAAGAGCTACACGAGGTCAACGTAATCGCCCCGTTTCGTTTGATAGCTGAAGCGGAACCAGCCTTACGTGAAGCAGCTCGGCGAGGCCGCCCTGGTAGCGTGATCAACATCAGTTCCCATGCAGGTGTTCGGCCTAAGGGCGCGTCAATTCCGTACTCGGCCGCTAAGGCTGCCCTCAACCACATGACCCGTTTGCTGGCACTATCCCTTGGACCCGATATTCGAGTAAATGGTGTTGCTCCCGGATTGGTGGACACGCCATTGACCGCAGACTGGACGCAAGCGCGAGATCTGTGGAAAACACGGGCCCCGATGCGCCGCTCAGCGAGTCCCGAAGATATTGCTCAAGCCGTCGCGATGCTGGTCGCTTCGGACTACCTGACCGGAGAAATTCTGCTATCGGACGGCGGGTTGAATCTCACATAGCAAGCGCGAGATGAGCGACTGGTTGCTTTGGGGGGAATGGGAAGGGCCGCTCAGGGTCGTGCCCAGTCCACAGCGATGCCCGCGAGATCCGGGAACTCATGCTTTTTGAATAAAGCAAAGTTCGGTCAACCGGACCTTGATCCGGCGCTGCCGAATCAGCGACAATCCAGGCCCGCATCCGTTTATCAGATGGAGCCTCATGAGTGTCATTCAGATACGCCGCGTGATCCGCGCCGACGCCGCCGAGTTGATCGCCGCGAACCTGGCAAGTTAGGACTACCATTTGCCTTGGGTCACATCGTTCACCGATCAAACGGGATTCGATAACTGGTATGCGCGGGGACTCACCGGACCGAACGTCGGTCTCGTTGCGCGTGACGTAGCAACGAACCGAATCGTCGGCGTAGTAAATATTAACGAGATAGTCGCAGGCGCTTTCCAGAGTGCATATCTCGGGTATTACGGGATGGTGAACTTCGCCCGGTCCGGGTTCATGACCGAGGCACTGCGGGCGGCTGTTGGCTATGCCTCAGCGAACTTGGCTTGCATCGGCTGGAGGCAAACATTCAACCAGGAAATGCAGCATCAATTGCACTTGTGCGTCGGTTGGGTTTTAGACAGGAAGGCCTTTCGCCAAGTTATCTCCACATAAATGGCGAATGGCGAGACCACGAGCGATGGGCGTTGCTGGCCGATATGGCGGGTTAAACACAGCCGCCACTCAAAAAGGATGTGTTCACGCAGAAATTGTTTTTGTGTCAACATTGACAGCATGGAACTTCATAACGTCTCGAGCAAGGCTCACCACCATCATCACGGTCGCTATCCGTTGCGCCGTGGTTCGTTACGTCCATAGCAAGGAATTCGACCTCACGGTCCATTCCATGTGCAAACGACCAAGGCGCTTAAGGCGCCTTTTTTTATCGCTCCACCATCAAGAGCTGAATATGACCGACTCGATAAGCTATCGCCGCGCAACTATCGACGACATTTTTAAAATCTGCGAGCTGGGTCAAATCTTGAACGCGATTCACCACTTGGCACGCCCCGATATCTATGCCGATGCTACAACTGTGATGGCTCGGGACAAACCGCACTGGATCTCCAGCGTTCAGGAAGAAGATCGAGCTACGTTTCTTGCCGAGCTTGGCAGCAAGGCGATCGGCTTTATCACCGTTCAGGTGGTGGAGCCGATAAGCCCGTTATTGCAGCCGATGGCCGTTGGCCGCATCGGCTCAGTCGCTGTTTCCGAACAACTGCGGGGACGCGGAATCGGCAGCACACTGATGAAACTCGCAGAAGAGTGGGCGCGGAAACGCGGTGCTACCGACGTCAGGCTGGCCGTTTGGGCCTTTAACGAACAGGCGGTCGATTTGTACCGGGAGCTTGGCTACGAAATCCGTGCATTCGAGATGGGAAAGCGAATTCAGGCTCCTGCGGATTTGGCCGCCGATGGACAGGATGAGGCATCCCGTGCATGAGCACTATTTGAGTTGAACGCGACATCGATGCGACATAGTAGGTTCGTACGCGGGATCAACGAGCCAAGCCGTTGTCTGGTCGGCGACCGTCCGCTATCGAGAGAGTTGACGGTCCCTTCAGGGTCGGTTTATGCCGACCACGTCGGACAGCAATCGGCCATTGGACTAAACCGCTCGCGCGGTATGCACTCCGTTTGAACGCGGTGGTTCTTCATAGGAAACCCGCCCGGTTTCCTATGTTGAGCAATGAGGCACTCCGCCTCGTTGCTCAACAGGAGCCCAGCCATGACTACCCCCAGCCAAGGCATCAGTCCGCTACGCCAGCGCATGATGGACGACATGCGCATGCGCCGCCTCGCGCCAGCCACACAAGCCAACTATCTTCGTGTGGTTCGAGAGTTCACCGTCTTTCTCGGTCGCTCGCCTGACACCGCCACCGTCGAGGACTTGCGGCGCTATCAGCTACATCTGGTTGACCGCGGTGTGTCGCCGATTTCCCTCAACGCGGCGATCACCGGATTGAAGTTCTTCTTTGCCACCACGCTCGGTCAAGGGGAGTTGATGGCGAAGATGCGTCCGATTTATCTTCCGCGTACCTTGCCCGTCATACTCAGCCGCGACGAAGTGGGGCGGCTGATCGCGGCGGCCAGTAACCTCAAGCATCAGACAGCGCTCGCAGTAGCCTATGGCACAGGACTACGTGCCAGCGAGGTGGTGGCCCTGAAGGTCGGAGACATCGACAGCCAGCGCATGACGCTGCGCGTTGAACAGGGTAAAGGTCAGAAGGACCGCTACGCGATGCTGTCCCCGGTGCTGCTTGAGCGCCTGCGGGTCTGGTGGCGAGTGGCCCGGGCCCAGGGCAAGATGCTCGACGGCGGCTGGCTGTTTCCCGGGCTCAATCCGATTGAATCGCTCAGCACCCGTCAACTCAATCGGGTGGTCCATGCGGCCGCCGAGGCCGCTGGAATCGACAAGCGTGTGTCCATGCACACCTTGCGCCATAGCTTTGCCACCCACCTACTGGAACAGAAGGTCGATATCCGCGTGATTCAGGTCATGCTTGGGCACAAGAAGCTCGAGACCACAGCGCTTTATGCCCAGGTCGCCACCGATATTCTGCGTGAAGTGGTCAGCCCTCTCGATGGTCTGGATCCTGCGTAGATAGCCGTCGTGGCGCATTGCGCGCTCGAGGTAGCCGACGTCTTCCGCGCTCTTGGTCCAGCGTGGCGCCAATCCGCTCACCTGAACCTTGGGCAACTGAAGGTGATGTCAGCGATCGAACAGTGCCGCAGCGCGGCGCTGGGAGGGCACGTGCTGCGTTGCCAGGGATGCGCCAGGATCGAGATCGCCTACAACTCATGCCGCAACAGACATTGTCCGAGGTGTCAGGCTACCGCTGCGCGCCGGTGGCTCCAAGCGCGTGAGGCCGATCTTCTTCCCGTCGAGTACTACCACGTGGTCTTTACGCTGCCGGCTGCGATCAGCGCGATTGCGTACTACAACAAGGCCGTCATCTATGGGCTGCTGTTCGATATCGCGGCCGAAACATTGCGCAGCATCGCCGCCGATCCGAAGCATCTCGGGGCACAGATCGGTGCCACTCTCGTGCTGCATACCTGGGGCTCCGCGCTCACGCATCATCCCCATGTGCATGGCATCGTTCCCGGTGGTGGGCTGTCGCCGGACCGAAGCAGGTGGGTAGCGTGCAAGCCAGGCTTCTTCCTTCCGGTGCGCGTGCTCTCGCGCCTGTTCCGGCGACGCTTCCTCGAGGAGCTGGAAGCGATCTATCGCCGCGGCCAGTTGCGCTTCTTCGGCGAATACGCCGAGCTCAACGATATGGCAGCCTTTGCCGGGTGGCTTGCGCCAATGCGTACATGTGAGTGGGTGGTATACGCCAAACGCCCGTTTGCAGGGCCCAAAGCAGTGCTCGCCTATCTGTCACGCTATACCCACCGGGTGGCGATCTCCAACCAACGCCTGGTCGCGCTCGACGAACATGGCGTCACCTTCCGCTGGAAGGACTACCGCGTAGACGGACGCACACGCAACAAGACCATGACGCTCCAGGCAGATGAGTTCGTGCGCCGGTTCCTGCTGCACGTGCTGCCTGGCGGCTTCCACCGCATCCGCCACTACGGTCTGCTCGCGAACCCATCGCGGCGCGAGAATCTCGCGACGATACGCGAGTTGCTGGGCGCCGCGCCTAACAGTGTCGGCCTCAGTGCCAACGTCGTATCCACCGTGGAAGTACCGCCAAGCTTCGTTTGCCGGCACTGCGGTTCGCCAATGATCATCATCGACATACTCCAACGCAGCAGACCTATCCGGGCACCGCCTGTCGAGTGCGCCCACGCATGAACGCCATCGTGTCAGGATGCACAATTCGACTGTCGGCTCTTCGGCAACGAGAGCCAATAGCAGACGCCTGTGCCTATCGTTCCAAACAGGCAGTCTGGCGCTGGCCGAGTCGGCGCGATGACAACCCACCGCTGTGCCGTCGCCGCGATCATGCGTGTCTAACCGCAGATTTACCCGCGTTTATATCCACCATGCCTTCAATGGGATCGAACAAATCGCCATAGCGGTGAAACGTTCAGACCATGCCGGAGCACTCCGCGGTTTCCTCCCTTGGGGCTTGTAGGACGCCTGCCCGCTGGCGTCTGGGGGAGTTGACGTGTCGATGGATCAGGGCAGGCGTCCTACAACCCTAAACAAAAGCAGCCTTTCCCTCTTCATTTTCGAATGACCGCCCAGCTACCGCCTTCGGTCAGTCGTCGCTCGCTAAATGCATGGCGTGCATTATCGTGGCCGTACGCTGTGCCAGACCTCGTTGAGACCATCCCCGGCGCGATCACCCGGCTTTTTGTCCATCAGACCACGATGCAGGGGCTTTCCTCTGAAGGCCCATTGCGATCCGCCGTTCGGCGCCGGCTTCAACGTCAGATCGCCTGAAGGTTTGTCGCCTGGCGCGGCGAGCGCTGGCGGGAAGTTTCTGTCGCAATCGCCTTCGCAGGCTTTCGTATCTGGCGTTCCCTTTCCGTCGAATACATACAAGGTCATGCCGTGCTCGTCGACCAGCATCCCGTCGCTTGTGTGAGGCGCGGCAGCGAGCGCTGATGTTGCCGCGAAAAGTCCAATGAGCATCGTGAGCGCTTTCATATCTAACCTCCCCCTATGACTGGCTTTCCCCGGCGATGTCGAAACTCATCGCCGCGCCATGATACGAAGCACCGGACGTCCGTCGACGTTCTTCAACGGGAAATAGACGCGATGCGTCGATGGATCGACGCCAACCACATGCGCGTTCGGACCGATGCTGCCTTCACCGGTTTTCGACACGGCTGACGAGCCAACGGCGAACATCGAGACGACGCCCGCTTCACCTGCAACATAGAGCGTGCCCATGGCGGGATCGAATGCGAGTACGTCAGGATCGTCACCCACGTCGAACGCCTGAAACACCTGTTTCGTGAGCAGGTTCAACGCCAGCAGCTTCGCGTTGTCTTCACAGGCGATGAATGCCAGATGAAGTTGCGGAACGATATAGAGACCGTGATTGCCCTTCGCGCCCGGCAGATCAATTTGCGAGATGATCGCGTCGTTTGCGGGATCGATCTCGACGAGTTTTCGTTGGGACTGCGCGTTGACGAAGATGTGACGGGACGCGGCATCGTACTGCGTATTGCCGATGGTGCCGCCCAGCTTGATCGTGTTGGTGCGACGGTTAGTCTGGGTGTCGATCACCGTTTCAGTGCCACCCGTCTCGTCTGATACGTAAAGCTTTCGCGTGTCGGGTGCGTAGGCCATTCCATCCGGATAGACGCCGCCCGGTATGCGCGCGGTGATCTTCAGCGTAGTCTCGTCAATCGCAACGACTTCATTCGAACCCGTCGCCGACGCATAGACCCGCGAAAGTCCGGGCACAACGAGTACCCCATGCACTTTGGAGATGTCGCCAATCCGCGCGACGACGCGCGAAGTCTGCGTGTCGAAGACGATGACCTCGCTATCGCCCAGGTGCGCGATAAACAGCAGATGCCGATCCGGATCGAAGCTCTCATAGTCGAGCCGTGACGCACGGCCTGGTAGCGGTATGTCGGCGACGTGATTTAGCGGCAGGCCGGCCGCGGACGTGCCGGCAGCGTTCGAGTGGCGATGGACAACGAGTGCTGCAACGACGACGAGCACAACCAAGACAAACGACATCGCAGCGCGTCGCTGGCTGATGCCTATCTGAGTGTTCATGACGAACCTCCGTCGGGCTTAACGTGACGGAATGCGGCGAGTAGCGAGAGGTCGTACGCGATCTTCAGCGCGCCGCACGCCACAAGAGGCGCGCCGAGCCACCCCAGCCCAAGCAGTGCCCCTGAGAGCGTCGGCGCGAGCGCGGCTGCGAGGCTTCGTGGCACGGCTGTAAAGCTCGCTGCGGCAGGACGTTCGCCTGGCGTGACGACCGACATCACGTAGGCGCTGCGAGTCGGTACATCCATTTGCGACAGCGCGCTGCGCACGAGAAGCAGCGCGAGGGTCAACCCAAGGGACGGCGAAAACGCGGCGGCGATCAGGCATACGCTCGACGGGATGTGCGTAAACACCATGGTGTTGAGCAAACCGATGCGGCGCGACAGTGGTGGTGCAGCAAGCTGCGAACCCGCGCTGAGCAGTCCGGCCCAGAAAAAGAACTGGCCGGCAGCACCCAGTGACAGGTCAAATCGCTGGATCAGCCACAAGGTCAACAGCGAATTGACGAGCAGGCCGCCCGCGAAGGCATCGACGCTGAAAAGCAGCGCAAGGCGGATAACGATTCCACGCGAGGGGCCGAGAGGTGCGCGCGGCGCCTCAGTTGTCGAATGGCGTGCCGGGAGGCGACGGTAAAAAAACCAGAGAATGATTCCGGTTGTCGAGTAGACGATAAACATGCCGCGCATCGCCGTGAGCGATGAAACAGCCGAGTGGGCAGCGATCCAGTCAGGCAGTCCGGCCGCGAGTGCGCCGAGTGCTGCTGACAGCGCACCGACGAGGCTGTAGCGCGCAAACAGCGCCGTCCGTGCATCGCCCGTCGCCGATTCGGCGAGCTTCGCGTGTTCGAGCGGAAGGAACAGGCTGACATCGCCAGAACTTGGGTTTAGCGTGCCGACAAATGCAACGATAAGCAATGGCCACATCGACGACAGTCCGGCGAACGCCAAACCGGTGGCCATCATCAGCGCTGCTGCGAACCGCAACAGGCTGCGCGACGCGAAGCGAATTCCCGCGAGACCGACCAGTATGGTCGCGAAAGCGGACCCGAACAGGGTGGTCGTGCTGATCAGGCCGACGGCCAGTTGTCCAAACCTGAGCGCCAGCAGATAGCCGGGCAGTAACACTGCAATGAAGCCATCGCAGATACCGCGCAGCCCGCGAGCGACAAGCAGGATCAGCGCGTCATGACCAACGCCAGAGTGCCAGTTCAATCATCATCCTCATCATCGCCAGAGCGCTCGGCCACCAGCTTTCCGTCTTCGCCAATCGTCAGTTCCCGTTCTCGGCCATTCAGCGAGACAGGAACCTCGTACAGCGTTTTGCCGTTCGTGGTCCACTTTTCGATCGCGCTCACGCTGCCGCCATGCGATTGCTGGTCGATCGTTCTCTTGACCGCCTGCGGAACCTCATAGATCGCGACCGTTTGTGCGACACGCTGTTCGGATGAGATTCGTTCGCAACCGGTCAATCCGATGCACAGCGCGACGAAAAATGTGGCCGGGAGCAGTCCAGATACACGACGCATGGGAGGTCATGCCTGTCTATGCATGGGCATCGCGGCCTGAAGTCTCGAGGCCGCGTTGTCCCAGTTGATGATGCTGAAATGCTGGTTCACGTACTCGTTGCGACGGTTCTGGTACTTCAGGTAGTAGGCGTGTTCGAACACGTCGAGAATCAGGACGGGCTGGATGCCCCAGGCCGTGAGCTTCTGATGGTTCTCGCACTGCAGGATCATCAGCTTGCAGGTCGCGGGGTGATAACCAACGACACCCCATCCTGACGCCTCGACGGCGACGGTCGCGGCGATCAGCTGTGCCTTGAACTTCGCATAGGAACCGAAGTTCCGGTCGATGGCCCTCGAGAGATCGCCCTTCGGCTCTCCACCTTTGCCGGAAATGCTCGTCCAGTAGACGGTGTGCAGGATGTGGCTCGAAAGCTGGTAGGCGAGCTCTTTCTCGTGGAATTTCACGAGCGCAAAGTCATTCGAATCCCGCGCTTTCGCAAGTGCCTCTTCCGCCTTGTTGGCGGCGGCCACGGCAGGCTTGTGATGAAAGTTGTAGTGCAGTTCGACGGTGCGGGCATCGATCGCGGGTTCGAGCGCATCGTAGGCAAAAGGCAGCGGAGCGGCCACATATTTGCCGTCCGCATCGGTCAGCCTGTCAACGTAGCCAGACTCGTCAGCAGCGTGCGCGTTGTGCGCCTGTGCGAGCAGGACGCAGGCGCCGACGGCGGCAGTGTTGTGCAGGAATGTACGACGGGTTGCCATTAGTGTTGTCCTCGCAGGTATGCGCGCGCGACACAATCAGAAGGCGTGCGAGTGGATGAGCGGATACACGACAAGACCGATGAGTGCAGCGGCAATGACGATGACGGGCTCCTGCAGCTTTTTGAAACGCCACAGCAGCAGTGCGGTCGCGACTGCCAGCAGAACAGTCGGCCAGTCGATGACCGAGCGGCGTGCGATGACGATTACCGAGCCGGTGATCGCGCCAACGGCGGCGGCCGTGATGCCGTCGACGAACGCCTTGACGGCGGGCAATTTGGCGTATTTCTTGAAGTACGGCGCAGGCAGCACTGTGAACAGATAGCAAGCGAGGAAGGTGCCGAGCGCTGCCACGCAGGCGCCTGTGAAACCTACGACCAGATAGCCGATAAAGCCCACGGTGATCACGACGGGGCCTGGCGTAATCATCGCGACGGCGACGGCATCGACAAACTGTCTGTCGTTGAGCCAGTGATGTTCGGTGACGACACCGCCGTAAAGGAACGGCACGATCGCGAGCCCTGAGCCGAACACGAATGCGCCGGCTTTCGCGAAGAACAGCCCGATCTGGCCGAGTAGCGGCCAGTCGAAGCCGCTGAGCACGCCACTCGCGAGCGGTAACTGCGCTGCTGCCGCTGCATTCAGTCCGCCCTTGCTTAGCCACTTTGGCGGAGCCACGACGAACCAGTTAATCAGTCCGCCCGCAATGAAGAGCCAGGCGATTTCGGATTCGGTGATGACGGTTGTCGCGGCGAGCGTCAGATAGATCGCCCACAGAAGGCGGTCCCTTCCGAGTGTCCTCGTCGTGAGCTTGTATGCGCTCATCGCGATGATCCCCACCACGGCTGCACCCACGCCATAGAAGGCCGCCTGCATCCACGACAGCCCGCCGAAGTGGGCATAAGCCCAGCCGAGGCCCACCACCATCAAGAACGACGGAAACACGAACGCGATACCGGCAAGCGTCGCGCCGATGAGGTGATAGTGCACATGGCCCATATAGATGCCGAGCTGTGCCGCGAGCGGGCCTGGCATCATCTGCGCGAGTGCCAGCCCCTCGCGATAGTCTGATTCGCTGATCCAGCCGCGCTGCTCGACCAGATCGCGATGCATGTAGCCGACGAGTGCAACAGGGCCGCCGAATCCGAACGTGCCCAGCCGCAGCATGTGCAGGACGAGCTGGCCAAGCGTGTAGCCGGGCGCCGTCATGGTCGTCGTGCTCACGAGCGTCCCCCCGCGTCCCGGCTTTTTGCAGCCGACACGAAGTGCGTGTAGAGCGAGTCGAGCACACGCCCCATTTCGTCGAGCAGTTGATCGTCGTCAGTTGCGCGTTCCCTTGCACCGGCCATCACTGCTTCGAAGCCGATCGCCTCTGGCACAGGAGCGCCGCCGACATCGAGCGCGTGGACCATTTCGCCCAGTCGAAGCAACGCGGGATCCTTGTCAAGGCCGAAGCTCGCGACCAGCACCTCGAACGTCACGCGTTCACCGACGTGCGTGAAGGCCGCACCGTCAAAATCGAAGCCGAGCGCGTTGGCCGGGCACGCGCCGGGTGATGTGAGCCAGATGAAGCGCGCATCGCGATCGATGAAGCGCCGGATCAGCCAAGCGCTCGCGACACGATCGACCCACATGTGCTTGCGGGTCGCCCACGTGCGCCCTTGATAGTCACCGACCGACAGGCTGCGGATGGGCCGTTCAGCGGAATGAGGCTCGCCCGGTGACAGGACCGTGTCGACCAGCCCGATGAAGTCCTGCCATGCGGCCTCGGCGCGCGTCGCGGCGTCGCCCGGAAAGTAGTCGATCGCAACGACGCTCTCATAGTCCTTGCGCAGCTTCCTGAGAAGCTTTGTCAGTTCGGCGGCTGACTGGCCCGACACCGTCTTTCGCGCTTCCTTCAACGTGCGCATGAACTCCGCGTGATCGTCGCTGCGGTCGAAAAGCGTCCGGAATTCCTCGTCCTGCGCGGCGTCGATGCTCGGCGCACGAAGCAGATGTGCGGTGCCGCCGCTGTCCGCGATTGCGCCCGCCAGTTCGCGCAGCATCTGCTCGCGTTCTTCGGTGTGAGGTAGCAGGTAGATGCCGTCGCGGAGGACGGCGCATCCCTTCGCTTTCAGCGTTCGCCAGAAGCGCATGCGCGCGGTCGCATTTTCGGTCGGCAGGGTCAGCACAAGCAGCGACCAGATCGTTAGCGTATTCATGTAGCGTAAACTACACCAATGTAGCTGAATCTACAATTTGTGATTTGGTTTTGCGGTTCGGCGGTAGTTCGAAGGAGGCGTGGTAGGATACCCCCCCACCCTATAGCGGAGTTTCCCGTGAGCCATACCATTCGCGACAAGCAGAAGCTGCTCAATCGCGTGCGCCGCATCAAGGGGCAGGTCGAAGCCATCGAGCGCGCACTTGTGGACGAGCGCGGCTGCAATGACGTGCTGCAACTCATCACGAGTTGCCGCGGCGCGATGAATGGCTTGCTGGCCGTCGTGCTGGAAGACCATATACGCACGCATCTGGTCGATGCCGAACACGAGCATGCTCACGATGAATGGAGTGCGACCGAGCAACTGATCGAAGTAGTCCACAGCTACTTCAAGTGATACCGAATCTGTAAAGCGGAAGTTGAAATGAGTGACTGGAAAGATGTCGCGTTTGGCGCGGAGCATGAACACGTGTTCCTCGGCTCCGAACACGAACAGAACGAACGCAAAACGTGGGCAGTTATCGTACTGTGCGGCGTGATGATGGTGGCTGAGATTGTCGGCGGCAGCCTCTATGGCTCGCTTGCCCTTGTGGCCGACGGACTGCACATGTCGACGCACGCGGGTGCGATGCTGATTGCGGCGCTCGCCTACACCTATGCCCGAAAACATACGAGAGATTCGCGCTTTGTGTTCGGCACCGGTAAGCTGGGCGACCTTGCGGGCTTCACCAGCGCCATCGTGCTGGTCATGATTGCACTGTTGATCGGTTACGAGGCCGTATCGCGATTCCTCGCGCCTGTGCCCATCGACTTTGGTCAGGCGATTCCTGTCGCCGTGCTTGGACTGGTGGTCAATCTCGCGAGTGTCTGGCTGTTGAGCGGCAATCACCACGGCCACAGTCATGGTCACGGACATAGCCATGATGATGATCACGGTCATGAAGACGAACACGGTCACGAGGACGAGGTGCATCGCATCTCTGACCGCGCTGGCGAATTTGCCCTGTCAGTCTTCGAGGACGGTGTTCCGCCGGTCTTCCGCATCACACCCGAAACGGCTTACTCGAAAGTGGATGCCGATGCTGTTTCGATCACGACAGTTCGCTCCGACGGCACGCGCCAGATCTTCAGGTTTGCCGATCGCGATGACTATCTGGAGTCGGTGGACGAGATACCCGAGCCGCACGCATTCGTTGCAGTAGTCTGCCTGCCCAACGGAGAACATCAGATCGAATTCGAGGAACACAATCACGACGACGCGAATGCAAAATCTGCCGCAACTCGTGACCACAACATCCGCTCGGCCTACGTTCACGTCATTGCCGACGCCGCGGTTTCTGTTTTGGCGATTATCGGCCTCCTGCTGGCTCGCGCGTTTGGCTGGGTCTGGATGGACCCGCTCGCAGGGGTAATCGGCGCACTGGTGATTGCGAACTGGTCGTGGAGATTAATGCGCGATACAGGCGGCATTCTGCTCGACATGAATCTCGATAAGCGCATGGTCGAAAACGTCCGTCATGTCATTGAAGACAACGGCGACACCGTGCTCGACCTCCATGTCTGGCGTGTCGGTCCCGGGCACATGAGCGCGATCGTATCAGTGGCTACCCGTGAAACGCGACGCGACTCGCGCTTCTACCACGCGGCTTTCAAGCGTTTCAAGGATCTGTCACATGTGACGGTCGAAGTGAACCCGGCGCCATCCGGAGCTTGACCGATGACAGTCAAATCGCCTTGTATTGATGTGTGTGCGATCGATGGCAAGACCGGATTCTGCACCGGCTGCTTTCGGACGCGAGAGGAAATCCGGGACTGGAAGAAAATGACCGACCATCGGCGTCATGAGATTCTCAACGAGAAGTCCCGGCGACGGGCTAAAGTAAAACGCGAGCCGCAGATTGCAAAGTTGAAAAGCTGAAGAAGTAGGCCCGTTGTCCGCCGCCGCGCCGGACGTCGGACGTACAGCATATTGCAGCCGTTCACCGGGACGGCGAAAGGCAGCAATGGGTCGACACGAGGCTTTCAAGGTCAAGGCCCGCGCGAAACTCCATGCGTTGAAAATGCGGACGACCGTCCGTCCGATGTCACGTTCGCGCCTTGACGAGCCTTGTTTAAAATCACGTGGCAGTGACGCCGAATCATCGATTGACGGCAGCCGACGTCTATCGCCGTGAACGCATGGATGAAGTTCATTGGCTTTGGCTCGGCCGTGGCCGATTGTGGCAGACCGATTCGCAGTTTTGTGCCAAGTGACGACGTGTCCATGCATGCCACTTAACCAATATTTACCCTTTTCGAACACGCCTGCACTATATTAATTGCAGCCCGTTGGGCAAGAGTTCGAGCGCGCAAGCGGTCTTCAGCGCGCACAATTGGCTTGAAGGAGTTGTGCATGAATACGCGCGATGTCAGTGTCGATGATCCCTTGGAGGATTTCTCAACTTGGCAGTTCGAGTTTGGGGGCGAAAGTAAGAAAGTGTATCTGGCTGGTGCAGGACCTGCGGTTATCGTGATGCCGGAAGTGCCGGGCATTAGTCCCCCTGTCGCCCGTTTTGCCCGTTGGGTCAGGGATGCTGGGTTCCGCGTATATATGCCCTCATTGTTCGGCCGCGATGGGGCAGTGGTTGACGCTGAAGAAGGGGCAGCGGTGCTGCAACGCCTCTGCATTAGTGCCGAGTTCAGCGCTATGCAATCCGGGCGCTCAAGCAAGGTGACGCATTGGGTACGCGCGTTGGCCAGACACGCGCACGCAGAATGCGGCGGCCCGGGCGTTGGTGCGGTCGGCATGTGCTTCACGGGAAATTTTGCCTTGACGATGATGCTTGACTCAGCGCTGATTGCGCCCGTGTTGGCGCAGCCGGCCTTGCCGCTCAACGACCCAGGTGGTTTGGAAATTTCGCCTGAAGAATTGAGCCAGGTGCGTTCCAGACTGGATCGGGAAGGCCTGAAAGTAGTTGGGCTGCGCTTCCGTGACGACCCGCTGTGTACTGCTGCCAGGTTTACTGCCTACCAGAACGCATTGGGCGAGCATTTTGAAGGCATCGTGGTGCCGGACGAGGTGGCGAATAAGGATGTCGCGCCGTTCGTGGCCAAGTATGTGCCATCGCCTCATAGCGTACTCACGCAGAATTTGATTGACAAAGAAGGCGAGCCGACCCTCAAAGTCCGCGATCAGGTGCTTGAGTTTTTGAAACAGCGCCTTCAGGCGTGACCCCATATGTGGGCAATGCGCACAGTGCGCTTGCCGAGCATATGGCGCGCGGGATTTCGCAGGCCAACGGGGATTTGGCCGGTCAACCGCTGATCGACGCAGAAATCGTCGGTCGTTCGGCGGCGTAAATGGCGAACTCGCCTCTTGACGCGAATGCGCTTTTTCACACCGTCACGGCGACGAAATACCGTTTGTCGGGAGGGTGATGAGGCATCGCCTCAAGTGATTTCGGATGTAGACGCAATCATGATCGGGAGTTCGGGACGACCGATGGGTCAGTTCTCGCTGCAGTCGGACGAGTACCTGCGGCCAGTTGCGGCCGTGCGCCCATCACACAAAGCTGTCACTCAAACGGCAGGTCTACGTCCGAAACCTGCCCGATATCCGGGACGGACATCCCGGCCTTTGGCGACAAAGGGGCAGTCTGTGTTCTATGTCAGCCCCGCGCTCTGCGGCGAACTGTCAGCATCCTTTTTCAGCTCTGCGCCCCGTGGCAGTGATACTGAAAAGGTCGTCTCCGTTTCGCTGGACCGCGTTTCGATAGCCCCGCGATGGGCCTTGGCGATCTCGCTTGCGATATACAACCCCAGTCCGAGATTACCGATCCGCTCATCTTCACCCTGACGATCCGGTCCGCGCGTCAGGGGATTGAAGATGCTGGCCAGCGTCGTGGTTCCGATCCCCGCCCCGCGATTGCTGACATTAATGTGGACATGCGTGAGGTCGCCAGTCACCGTTACCCGCACAGGCGCGTCCTGTGCACCATATTTGATCGCATTGAGAACGAGATTGCCGAGCAATTGCTGCAGACGCGGACCATCCCAATCTCCCTGCGAGTCGCCACTGATCTCCAGGTCAATCTGCCTGTCGGGATGAATGGCGCGTAACTCATCCACCTCATCAGCAAGCACAGCCGCCAGATCGATATTCGTCGGCACGACGTTGATGCCAAGGCCCAGTCGGGTCCGGTTAAATTCGGTGAGGTCGTTGAGTAACGACTGCATCCGGGCTCCGCTACGTATCAGGCGGCCTGCGGCCTTTGATCTCGCGGCTGACAGCATCAGTAAGCTGTCCGACGCTGATTTCCCTGCCTGGTTGGGCTGGCAAAAGGTGGAAGAGTCGGACGGCGTGTTCGCCGACGACGGTGTCTGCGATATACCAAGCCTGCGCACTTTGCCTGGCTCCGCAGTCAAGGCCGACGACACCGGTGACGCAGCGAAGCAGGACTTCGCGGCTTTCGTCGCAGCGCCCGAGAATGCATCACTGCGCGAACGGCTGCAACATCTTGTATGCCGCTTCCCTACGGAATCGGACGGTGCTAACAACGAACAACGCTAAGCGCCTGAAGCAGAAGGACGGGCTTGGCCCCGGCGTCGATGGACCGTTCTATGGCAAGGATGACGATTGCAACCGTCAACTCGCGTTTTTCCGTCAACTTCAATTCTTATCGCAAACTTCCGATTGGGCCAGCACCGGACAGCGGCGGCTTTTACTGGGTGTCGAAGTCTCACGATCACGCATATGACATTAACAGCGTCTGCGATTGCGGCATCACGGATGCAAACCATTGGGCGCGTATCGGTGCTCGTCAACGGCGGCGGATTCGGCTTCTTCGAGCGCCAGGGCTATGCACGCTACATCGCACGTTTTCTGGGCGACGTTTGACGCCTCGTTTGAGGCAGCATTAACAGCAAAATCGGCGAGCCCAGAAGGCCTCGCCGTTTTTCGCTGTGAGGAGTTGTACGACACGCATCGATCACGTGACCCATCGCGGAAAGCACTACACGTCGATCAACTCCCGCAATCTGTCACCCGCCAGCGGCATGTCGCGCAATCGCTTGCCAGTTGCGTCGAACAACGCGTTGGCGAGCGCGCCAGCCGTCGGTCCCATCGACGCTTCTGCCGCGCCAAGGAATGGCGCACCCGGCCGGTCGATCAAATGCACGTTGATGCTGCGCGGCGCCGCTGAGTAGCGCAGGATCGGATAAGTGCCCCAGTCGAAGCTGCGAATTCGTGATGTGTCGAACTTGAGTTCCTCATAGAGCGTCCAGCTGGCCGCCTGCACTACGCCGCCTTCGATCTGATTGCGAATCCCGTTCGGATTGACGATCTGCCCAGAATCCACCGCGACTTCCGCGTGCTCAAGCACCACCTGGCCGGTCTCGGGCACGACGGATATCTCGATGGCCATGGCCACATACGCCATCAGATTCTTGTACTTGCCGAACGCAAATCCGACGCCGCGATTGCGCTTGCGCGCCTGTCCCGGCCAGCCGAATTTTCGCGCGGCTAGCTGGATGACATCACGCGCACGCGGGTCCTGCATATGCTTGAGCCGGAACGCAACCGGGTCGGCACCCGCGGCCGCTGCCAGTTCATCCATGATGGCCTCGATCGAGAACACGTTCATATGCGCGCCGAGAGAGCGCATTGCCGAGGTATGCAATGGCATCGTCGGCGAAAAATTGTTCATGATGTGCATGTTCGGAATCGAGTACAGCGGAATCGCGTTGCGGTCACCGCCGCCTTCCGGCTGCACCATCGGTACCGAGGGCGCGGGCACGAACGGCTTCTCCAGCATCCGGGCAGGAATCAGCCGCCCGGCGTTGACAATCCGCTCGTTGTGCGAACTGCTCCACAGCGCGTAGTTCCAGTCCACGATCGTGCCACTTGCGTCGAGCGAAGCACTGACTTCCGTGACCATCGCTGGCGTGTAGTGATCCCACGTATGCTCTGTCTCGCGCATCCATTGCACACGCACGGGCGCGCCTTCCATTTCGTGGGCGATCAGCGTGGCATGGGCGGCAACGTCGTCCGCGCCGTTGTGGCCGTAGCAGCCGGAGCCTTCGACGTGAATGCAGCGGATCTTGTCCTTAGGCATCGACATCATTTCGGCGAGCCCGTCGCGCAGCGGATACACGCCTTGCGAATGCGTCCAGACGGTCATTTCACCGTCCTTGTACAGCGCGACGGCGGCGGATGGGCCGATCGAGCCATGCATCATGTAGCGCTTCGTGTATTTCGCGCTCAACGTCTTCACCGCCGCACCAGCGGGCTGATGCGTGTTCGATATCTCGATGTGCTGGGTGGATATCTGCTTGAGGTCGCGGTGTACGGTGGCGGGATCGGGCAGTGCGCGGCCAGCCGTCCACTTGCAGCCCGCCGACAACGCCCGATGCGCCTGCACCGCCTGCCATTCACCCTTGGCGACCACGGCAAGCACGCTGCCGTTGCGGACCACCTTGACCACACCCGGCATTTTCAGCACGTCGGCCGCATTGGTGTCGAGCAGCCTCGCCTCGTAGACGGGGGGCATCACGACACGCGCGTGCAGCATGCCCGGCATCATCATGTCCTGAACATAGCTCGCGCCGCCCGTCACCTTGGCGGGAATATCGACGCGCGGCAACGAGGTGCCGATCATGTCGAAGCTTGCTGGGTTTTTCAGCGGAGAAGTCGGCGTGGCGACGCGATGCAGATCGACGAGCCCGACTGCTTCGCCATATGTCATGCTGCGGCCGTCCGGCGCCTTGATGACCGCGTCGTGCGCGACCAACTGCTTGCTGTCGATACCGAAGTGCTTCGCGGCCGCGTCGACCAGCAGGCCGCGCACCTGGGCGGCTGCATTGAGCAGCGCGCTGCCGCTATCGGCCATCGTGTGGCTGCCGGCCGTGAGCCCTTCATCGGGCGACGCGCCGGTGTCGGCCATCAGGAATGTGATGAGCGAAGGCGCCATGTCCAGTTCTTCCGCCGCGACTTGCAGCAGCGCGGTACGCACACCCGTGCCGAGTTCGACCTTGCCCGTGTAGACGGTCACTTTGCCCGCCGCATCGATCTTGATCCAGGCGTCGAGATACGGATTGGTTTTCAGGCTGCCCGCGAGCGCTTGAGTTGCCTTGCCGATGTGGACGGCGGCGCCTTCATCGGCGATCACTTCCTGCGCCATCGCGCTGACGCCGGGGAACATGCTGAAGCTCACGACCAGCGCGCCGGACAGCATGAAGCGGCGGCGTCCTTCGTTGATGTTGTCGTCCGCGTCACTCATTGCGCGCCTCCGAGGCTCGCCATCTCCATGGGTTCATTCGAGAGGGTGTCGCCAGCCGGCAGGTGCGCGACTTCACGAATCGCGGCGAGAATGCGCAGATGAGTGCCGCAACGGCAGAGGTTCGGTTCCATATGTTCGAGTACTTCGCGCTCCGTCGGCCGCGGGTTGCGGTCGAGCAGAGCCTGGGCGCGCATGATCATGCCGGCGATGCAGTAACCACACTGCGCCGCCTGGTGATCGATAAACGACTTCTGCAACGGGCTGGGATGCTCGACCGTGCCGAGGCCTTCGACCGTGCGCACCGCGCGTTTGCCGATCGACGACACGGGAATCAGGCACGAGAAGACGGCCTTGTCGCCCACGATCACCGTGCAGGCGCCGCATTGTCCGAGTCCACAGCCGAACTTCGCGCCATGTAGATGCAGGTCGTTACGCAGCGCATACAGCAGGGGAGTCGACGGATCGATATCGAGGTCGTGCTGCACGCCGTTGACGGTAAGAGTGATCATCGCGCGTCGTTCTCCTTTCTGACTGTTGCGACCGACTGCTCGACGTCTTTCCACGGAGCGCGCTGCGAATAAGCTGCGCGAATGTAAGACGTCAGATCGGCGATTTGCTGGTCGCTATAAACCTGGCTGAAGGCCGGCATGTAGTTAATCGAATCTTCGCCATGCCAGCTGATCCCGTTCAGAATCATCTGGATCGCGTTGCGCGGCGTCGCTGCGTTGACAGCTGTGCTGAACGCAAGCGTCGGGCGTTCACCAACCGCTTGCATGGGCGAGTGGGGACCATGGCATTGCGCGCATGAAGCGGCGAACAGCTCCGCTCCGCGCTTCGCCTCGGGCGGCAGCGCAGCGGTTGGCGCGGGCGCGTCTGCTGTCGGGGTAGACTGAGGCTTCTGGATCGACAGAATGTACGTGGCGATCGCCTGCACGTCCGCTTCCGGCACGGTGGCGAGATCGCGTGTAACGGGCAGCATCGGGCCCGCTGCGGCGCCGTGCTCGCTGGCGCGGCCGGTGCGCAGATAGGTGACGAGCTGCGCCTGAGTCCAGGGTTTGGGTGCGGCGTCGAGCGCATTGAGCGCGGGTGCTTCCCAGCCGTCCACGACACCGCCGTCGAACGCATGCCCGAGCTTTTCACCGCCGATCAGGTTGAGCGGCGAGTGACACGACGCGCAATGACCGAGGCCGTCGACCAGTAGCTTGCCGCGATTCCACTGCACGTCTTTTGAGGCGTCCGCGACCTCTGCGCCGGGATGCAGGAACAACACGTTCCAGAAGGCGAGCAAGGGTCTGAAATTCAGCGGAAAGATCAGTTCGTTCGCAGGCGCAGTTGCTTTGACGGGCTCCCGTGTCATCAGGTACGCGTAAGCCGCCGAGATCTCATTGTCCGACATGCGGGTGAAGTGGATATACGGAAACGCGGGATAGAGCAGGTGGCCATCGCGCGCCACGCCGTAACGTATCGCGCGTGTAAAGGCCTCGAGCGACCATTTGCCGATACCCGTGTCGACATCGGGCGTGATATTGGTCGCATAGATGGTGCCGAAGGGCGTGGCAAGCGGAAGACCTCCGGCGAAGGGCTGGCCGCCTTTGGCAGTGTGGCAGACAACGCAGTCGCCAAGCGCCACGACACGCGCGCCCGCGAGCCGAGTCTGCGCGTCGAACGACGACGCTGGCGGTGAACTGACCGGCGCGATGGCGGGCTTCCACATGAGCGCCACAGCGGCAACCAGCGCGACCACGACGAGCAGGCCTCCTCCCCATAGCAATCTGGGCTTGAGAGTCATTCACGCACCTTTCATCACACGTCTCGATTGATAATGTCGCGCGCGTACGCCGCGCGCGATGTTGTGCTCGCCATTACGCGGCGCGGGCATCGAACGGATAGTCGATATACCCGGCGCCGTCGCCGCCGTACCAGCCCGCTGCGTTTGGCGTCGCAAGCGGTGCCCCATTAGCGATCCGGTCGACCAGGTCGGGATTTGCGATATACGCGCGGCCAAACGCAACGAGATCGGCGTCGCCAGCGCGAAGCAATGCGTCGGCGTGGTCGACGGAAACGCCGCCGTTGACCATGAGCGTGCCGCCGAACACCTTGCGCATTCGTTCGATGATGCGCGGCAGATCCGGTGCGCCGCTCCAACCGTTTGTGTCGGCCGCATGGACGTACGCCACACCGAACTCGCCGAGCATCGCGCCGACGTAGTCATAGGTGCCGTCCGGGTCGGCGTCGCGGACGTTGTTGTAGTGCGCGTAAGGCGAGATGCGTACACCGACCTTGCCGAGCGGCACCGACGAGCCGATGGACGTCAGGATTTCGCGCAAAAAATTCGCACGGTTGGCAACCGATCCGCCGTAGTTGTCGTCGCGCGTGTTCGTGGTCGACGAGAGGAATTGGTGCGGCAGGTAACCATTGGCGGCGTGGACTTCGACGCCATCGAAGCCTGCGGCCATTGCGTTGATCGCGCCTTGCCTGAACGCATGAATGGTGAGCTTCACTTCATCGAGTGTCATGGCACGCGACGGTGTAGCGTGAATGCGCGTGTAGTTGCCATTCTGCAACTGCGCCCACACCTGCAACTTCTCGAGGTCGTCATTCACGCCGGATGGCGAGAGTGGGGCTTCGCCGCCAAGCAGCGTGAAAGAGCTGACACGTCCGCTATGCCAGAGCTGCATGAAGATCCGGCCACCGGCAGCGTGAACCCGGTCGGTGATGTGGCGCCAGCCGTCGATCTGTTCGGTCGTCATGATGCCAGGCGTCAGCTCGAAGGCCGCCGATGCCGGGCTCACATTCGTCGCCTCGGTGATGATCAGCCCGGCGGAAGAACGTTGTTCGTAGTACTGGGCCATCATCTCTGTCGGGCGGCCGCGCACGGGCGCGCGCGAGCGCGTCATCGGCGCCATCACGACGCGATTCGGCAGAACGAGGCCGTGCAGGTCGTACCCGCTGAGGAGGGGCGAAAGGGAGGACATATCTATTTCCTTAGGCAAGCGATCGAGCGCTGCTCAGGTCTGGGGACTGTGCTGGCCAGCCTATCGTCAGCGCCACTTAAATTCCTGAATCCACGCTAAAACTTTATTAAACCGGGCAGCATCGCTGTCCGGATGTCAGGGTCGACAGAGCGTGTCAGGCGTTACGCGCAGCGTGAGGACGGCCAATTGCCAGGTAGTGCAGCAGCGCGACAAGAGGGAAGACGGTAGCCACCGCCGCCACCAGCGGCCAGCCGCCGTGCTGATACAGCGGACTGGCAAGTGCCGAGCCAAAGGCGCCGCCAACGAAGATGCTCGTCATGTACAGCGCGTTCAGACGGTTTCTGCTCGCCGCGTGCAGCGCGTAGATTTCGCGTTGCCCGAGCACCATGTTCATCTGCACAGCGAAGTCGAGCACGATGCCCGTCACCACGAGGCCATATATGCCCCACGCCGGATGAATCAATGCAGGCGCGTAGGCGAGCGCGCCCACTACCAGCGCTATCAGCGTCGCGCGCACCGTATGCCCCGCGTCGGCGAGACGTCCTGCAACGGGTGCGGACGTTGCACCGATCGCCCCGACCAGCGCGAAGATGCCGATCGCCGTTTGCGACAGGCCGAACTGCCGCGTCAACTCGACGGGAATCGCCGTCCAGAACAGGCTGAACGACGCAAACATCAAGCCCTGATACAACGACCGGTGACGCAGGACGGGCATTGTCCGAAGCAGATGGCCGAGCGAGCCGATCAACTCGAAGTACGTGGCCTTGTGCTCTGGCTGCCGGCGCGGAATGGTCAACGCGAGCACCGTGGTCACGATTGCCATCAGCACGGCCGCGGAACCGAATACAGCGCGCCAGCCGAAGTGACCGGCCACCACGCTGGAGATAGGACGCGACAGCAGAATGCCGAGCAGCAGCCCGCTCATGATGGTGCCGACCACCTTGCCGCGCGACTCGTCCGGCGCGAGATGCGCGGCGAGAGGAATGAGGATCTGAACGGCAACCGAGCTGAAGCCCACCAACAGCGAGATTCCAAGGAACAGGCCGGGATGATGAACAAAGGCTGCGGCGGCAAGACTCACGATCGATACCAGAGCGGTCGTGATCATCAGCTTGCGGTTTTCGAGCAGGTCGCCGAGCGGCACGAGAAAAAACAGACCGAACGCGTAGCCGATCTGCGTGAGCGAGACGATCAGGCTGGCCGTGTCCGGGGACATGTGAATGTCCGGCGCAATCAACTCGGTGATGGGTTGCGCGTAATACAGGTTGGCGACGATTGCGCCGCAGCAGAAGGCAAATAGCGCGATCAGACTTCGCGTGAGTTTGACGGCGCTGCTGGTGCCAGTCGTCACTGATGCAGGGGTAGACATAACAACTCCTTGAACCATGAAACAGAAATTCGTGCCTCTAGCGAGCGATCTTCATTAGCCGGTTGCCGAGCGAGATGCCGAGTTCGGTCATGAGCTTGCCGCGTTGCAACTGCTGGCTTTCCCAATGCTTCAGCGCTGAATCGATTGGCTCGCCATTGCGTTGTGCCGACAGAAGTGCCAGCGCCAGCGCGTGAGCATTGGATGCGGCCTTTGCGGTACTGCCGGCTGTGTGCGGGCGCGGTACCGAAGCAGCGTCGCCGAGCAGCACGGCCCGGCCGAACACCATTTTCGGCGCGCGCAGATCGACGATAGGCTGCATGAATGGATCGTCGGTTGCATCGGCCAGTGCGCGGAAGGTCGGCCCCATCATGAGCTTCGCATCGGCGCGAAGCTGCGCGATGTCGGCGCTTTTGGTCGAACCCGGCGGCAGCGAGAACTGGCGCGCTACGCCGTTGCGGTCGATCAGCAACTGCGCGAGTTGCTCGCGGCTGTACTTGCGATACCACACCCAGTTCCAGCGCCGCTTGCCGACTTCCGTCGAATCATCGTCGCCTGGGATCATGTAGGAGAGGGCTGAATGGCCGTCCCCTTCCTGAAATGAAAAGCGCTCTCGCAACGTGTTCGCGGCATGCAATGGCAGATCGAGTTCTTGTACGAGTCCTCGCCACGCCACGTAACCTGCGTAGGCGGGCATCACCTCGGGTAGCAGCCGGCTGCGCAACGTCGAGCGGATGCCATCTGCGCCGATGAGAAGATCGGCTTCTTCGTTACGGCCGTTCTCGAATAGCGCGACGACCTTGTCGCCCTCTGCGCGAAAACCGACGAAGGTTTCGCCCGAATGCAGATGCTGCGCCGGCAAGGCGTCTTTCATTGCGCGGTACAACAGGCCCCAGGAGGTCTGCATCTGCGGCATGTTCAGTTGCTCGACACGGTTATCCCCGCGGTCAAGATAGATGCGCTCGCCCGAAGGCACGCCCGGCGGATTTGGCAGCTTCACGCCAGCGAACTGCAGCGCATCGAGAACGTCAGGCTGAAGCACTACGCCGCCACCGCGGCTATCGAGTTGGCCCGGCGACGTCTCGAACACGTCGACGTCCCAGCCCGCCGCGCGCAATGTAGAGGCCGTCAGCAGGCCACCAAGCGATCCGCCGATCACAACCGCCCGGCGTTTCCCGATCGAACTCATGCTGCGCTCCTGAGTGCCGCCGAGCGCAGCGCTTGCGTGAAGACGTCGGGCGGTTGAGCGCCGCTGATAATCTCCCCGTCGATCACAATAGTGGGCACGGCACGAACGCCGAGACTGTCCGCATGCTGGCGGGCGGCATCGATCTGGTCGTTACCTGCATTCGAAACCAGATAGGCCCGCACCGCATTCTCGTCGAAGCCCTGCGCGACTGCGATCGCCACAAGCGTCTCCAGGGCGCCGATGTCGAGGCCGTCGGAGAAATACGCCGCGTAAATGGATTCATACAGCGCCGCTGTCTTTTGCGGTTCGTTGCGCTCTTGAGCGAATTGCATGAGGCGATGCGCAAGATGCGTGTTCGGCGTGCGTTGCACGATGTTGTAGTTGAACCGCGCGCCAACGGCCAGGCCGGAGGCTGCGACCTGCCCGTCCATTATTTGCGAACGCGCCCAACTGCCGAATTTCTGCGTGCGATACACCCGCCGATCCATTCCGTCGATAGGCATTGACGGGTTCAACTCGAACGGCACATAACGAATTGACAGGGCTCCGCCTGCGCTACCTTGCGCTAGCGCCACGGAAAAATTGCGTTGCCCGATCCAGCACCACGGACAAATGAAGTCGTAATTGACCTCGACCTGAATGGTTTGCATGTTGCACCTTTAACCAGATAGTGCCTAGAGGATATAGCTAGCGTAACCGCCGCAGAATCCCGCCAAAACGCAATCTGGCGTTGCGTTGAACGCAACGTTCGATGGATCTAACGTGCAAAACTATTCGCTGCGACTGAATGCAGTGTAGAAACGGATCGGGCGCAAGTTTCCGCATAAAATATGAGAGGTTCTCTTTGGAAATAGATCGTCTGATAAACAGAATAAATACCCTGTCGCAGCATTCATTTTTTTCCGTTCAATCTTCGTGGTCGTGAAGCGTTCGCCCGGTATGTGTGAGACTACTTCTCGAACTTCCGTTCATGCGAACGTTACCGTTTGTTGATGCGGAATATATGCAATACGCGGCCAATCAGGTTGCCCGTTAAGAACGATTAACGGCTTTTCAGCTTCATACAGAGGACCCGCAACGAGGGTCCCCGCAGTACATGGAAACTTATTTATGTTTGCGAAAGCGTCTGCCGAAGTCGATGGAATCGCGTCAAACCTTTAGTAGCCTCGCTGCATTGCCAGCTAGCACCAGATGCTTCTGGTCGTGCGAGAGCGCAAGGCGATCGAGGAACGCAACAGGCTGCTCGTAGCCCATGTCGAAACAGTAGTCGCTACCTAGTACGAGCCTGTCGATGCCGACGTTCTGAATGAGAAAGTCCAGCACCGGGCCCGAATGAGAAACCGTGTCGTAGTTAAAGCGGCGCAGATAGCTGCTCGGCTTTTGCGCGAGGCGGCGCGTTTCCGGTCGCACGGTCCAACCCGCGTCGATGCGTCCCATCAGGATCGGCAGCGCGCCGCCCGCGTGAGGCAAGGTCACGCTGAGCGCCGGGTGACGATCCATCACCCCGCCCAAAATCAGATGCGAGCCCGCAATCGCGGTATCGAATGGATTGCCCAACAGGTTGCTGAGATAGAAGTCATTCAGCCTCGCGCCGCCAACCGTCTGCTGCGGATGGAGGAACACGGGCAAACCCAGCTGTTCGATACGTGCAAAGGTCGGTTCGAACAGCGGGTCGTCCAGATCGCGATTGTTGATATTCGTGCCCATGTAGACACCGCGCACGCCCGGCAATTCCGCCGCGCGCTCCAGTTCGTCGATCGCGTCGTGCGGGTTGAGCATCGGAAGCGTCGCCAGAACCACAAAGCGCGACGGGTGTTGCACGTGTACTCTGGATGCGGCTGTATTCCACGTCGTGGCCAGTTTTGCGTTGAACGCTCGATCGGCCCAATAGGCCATCGGCACGCTTAGCGAGAGTGCCTGCATATCGACGCCGGATGCATCCATGTCGGCGATTCGCTCATCGATATTGATAAATTTCAGCGGCAATGGCCCGAGGCCGCCCGCCGGTGTCTGAAAGCTGAAGCTGCTGGCGTCGCAGGTGAACTTGCCTCCGAACTTCTGGCCTTCGCCGCCTACCAGATCGCAATAGCTCTCGGGGTAATAGTGAGCGTGAATGTCGATCGAGCGGGCTTTACCCGCGATGCCGCCGGCCACGGCAGGCGTAGCAGCCGCAGCCGTGCCAGAATTCACCGACGCTCGCGACGCCGCCGACGCGAAACCGCCGGCCAGCGCCGCCATCGTACCGAGCAGGCGGCGACGTTTAGGTGAAACACAACAGGTGCAATCCATGAGTCTGTCTCCGTAGTTATTTTTGGACATAGGGTGCTTATCCCTGCTTGACCATGCCGAGTTCGCAATCCACGAGCTGGTTGCCGTATAGCGCGCGTTCTCGCATGCCTCGTTTGGAGGTATCGGTAATCGAGAAGAAGTACACCCCTGCAAATGCCACGATCATCGAAAACAAGGCCGGATATTCATACGCATAGATAGCGTGTTGATGGCCCAGCACCTGGACCCAGACTGTCGGGCTCAGAATGGTCAAACCCACCGCCGTAATCAGGCCGAGCGAACCGCCGACCACTGCGCCACGCGTCGTGAGGCCGCGCCAGTAAATGGACAGCAGCAGTACCGGGAAGTTGGAACTGGCCGCGATCGAAAAGGTCAGGCTCACAATGAAAGCGATGTTCTGCTTTTCAAAGGCGATCCCCAGCAGGATCGCAAGCACGCCGAGCACGAGCGTGGTGATACGCGAGACCTGCATTTCCTCGCGGTCGGTGGCTGCACCGCGGCGTATCACGTTCGCATAGAGATCATGCGAGACGGCCGACGAACCCGCGAGCGTCAATCCCGCCACGACTGCGAGAATGGTCGAGAAGGCGACCGCGCAGATGAAGCCGAGGAACACGTTGCCGCCCACGGCGTGCGCCAGATGAATCGCAACCATGTTGACGCCGCCGATCACAGCGCGCGAAGCATCGTGATACTGCGGGTCCGTCGCGACCAGTGCGATCGTGCCGAAACCGATGATGATGATCAGCGCGTACCCGATACCCACGATCCCGGTGGCATACAAGATGCTCTTTCTCGCTGCCTTTGCATCGCGCACGGTAAAGAATCGCATCAGAATGTGCGGCAGTCCGGCAGTGCCGAAAATCAGCGCGAGACCGAGCGACACGGCGGAAACGGGATCCGACACAAGGCCGCCCGGACGCATGATGGTTTCATGCCTGGGATGCGCGACGATGGCCTGTTCGAACAGCGTGTTCAGACTGAAACCGAAACGGCTGAGCACCATGAAGGCCATGAACGCGGCACCTGCGAGCAGCAAAGCCGCCTTGATGATCTGAATCCACGTAGTGGCCAGCATGCCGCCGAAAAACACATAGACCACCATCAGCACGCCGACCAGCACGACCGCGACGGTGTAGTTGAAGCCGAATAGCAATTCGACCAGCTTGCCGGCGCCGACCATCTGCGAAACGAGGTAGAGCAGCACGATCACGATCGAGCTGGATGCGGCAAAACCGCGAATCGGCCTTTGCTGGAGGCGGTAAGACACGACGTCCGCCAGGGTGTAACGACCGAGATTACGCAGCGGCTCTGCAATCAGGAAGAGGATGATCGGCCAGCTGGCAAGAAAGCCGATCGAGTAGATCAGGCCGTCGTATCCGCTCGTGAAGACCAACGCCGAGATGCCCAGCAGCGACGCGGCGGACATGTAGTCGCCGGCGATCGCCCAGCCGTTCTGGAAAGCGGTGATCTTGCCGCCCGCCGCGTAGTGATCCGAGACGCTATGGTTCTTTCTGGCCGCCCAGCGCGTAATGAACAGCGTCGACGCGACGAACAGCAGGAACATGCCGATCGCGATCGGGTTATGCGCGTGCGCGGGTACGGTGGTCTGCGCCGCCGCGGCTGGCAAGGACGAGAGCATGCTGCACAGAAAGACGCTAGAAAGCGGACCGCAAAGCCGGGAGATGGATTTCATTGCTGGACTCCTTGCCGGATGCTGTTGGCGGCGCGGTCGAAGGTGGTATTGGCTCGCACGACATAGACGGCAACCAGCGCGAACGTGAAGACGAACATGCCGAAGCCGACCGGGATGCCCCAGGTGGCCGGGTGACCCGCCACCATCGGTTTGGCGAGCAGTGCGGGCGCGAACGCGAGCGTGAGAATAAACGCGAAGTACACGGTCAGCATGAGGACCGCGAGAGTCCACGAGAATCTGCGCCGGGCCCGCACGAGCGCAAGAAACTGCGGATCCTCGCGCAGAGGATGCGCCGCGGGCAGCCGCGGTTCGGCGGCGACATATTGATCGCTCATCAGATAAGTTGGGGCGCCATGTTCCACTTCGTCTCCTTTCTAACCGGCTTCACGTCGGTCCTGTACTTTGAACACTGCTGACAAACCCGCGCATGCGCGGGCTTCTGCTAGAAGCGCGCGGGCACGGCGGTTTCGCGCATCACGGCATCGGGCGTGCGATAGCGTTCAGCCATTTCCCGGTCGACTTCATTCTTCAGCTGCGCCTGCATATAGGCGCCGAGGTGGCGGGCATGCTGAACGATCGCCGCGCCGACCTGCGTGCGCACCTGGCTATAGGCTGCCAGCGCTTGCTGAACGTCATTGTTCGCGTTGAGCGCCTTCACCAGTTCCATGGCGTCGCTTGCCGCTTTGGTGACGCCCATGCCGCAGTGCGGACGCGCGACGAATGCGGCGTCGCCCAGCAAGGCGACGCGGCCGAAGGCCATCTGCGGGACTTCGAGATCGAAGATCGGCTGGAACAGCGGCTGGGTTGCCTTGGTCACGACTTCACCGAATTGCGGTGCGAGCAGGGTGAGGGCAGCGCCTTCCATATCTGCCAGCACGTCATCGCGAATCAGTGTCGGCGGAATGCCGCCGACCCAGCGCTTTCCGGATGCGTCGGTCAGCAGATCCGGCAACTGGATGTCTTCGCTGGTGGCGCGATACCAGACGAAGTTGTAGCGGCGCTCGCCGGGCGCCGTGCTGTTGCCCTGACCCGCAACGGGGTAGCCGAGAATCTGCTCGCGCGGTGGCAGGCAAAACGCAAATTTTTCGAAGAGCGCTTCGCGCGTTTGCAGCGACAGCGACGCTTCGTCGACGAGACCTCGCCACGCGACATAGCCTGCATATTGCAGCTTGACGTTGGGAAGAAACTGTTCGCGAATCGCCGATTTAAAGCCATCCGCCGCGATGACGAGATCGGCATGGACGACAGTGCCGTCGCTGAGGGAAACCATGGCGCGATCGGGGCCGTCCTGCACGGAGACGACCGTGCCACCGGCGTGATAGTGGACTTCGGGCAGTGCGGCGCGCAACACGTGGTACATCTTTCCCCATGCAGTGAGCGTTTGCGGCAGTTCGCGCTCCGAGAGGACGCCGCCGTCCTGCGCAAAGGTCACGCGTGATTCCACCTTGACGCCGATTGAAGCGTCGAATGCGATTCCGGCTGCCGCCATTGCCTCGAACAGTTCGGGATGGGTGACGATGCCGGCGCCGCGCCCAGCCAGTTCGTCGGGAACGCGCTCGAATACCTCGACATCCCAGCCGTTACGGACCAGCAGATTGGCCGCGAACAGACCACCCAGGGAGCCGCCGACGACGACCGCTTTCGAACGTGCAGATGTTTTCGTCATGGCTACTCTCCTGTGCCAACGGTTGTTGCAACCTGAGCCGGTTGCACGGCACCTAACTGCAAGACTTCTTCCGCAGGGAAATTCAGTTCGATCGTCACGCCCGACGGATCTTCGATAAACATCTGATGCAAGCCAATGCTCGGCACCGTGCGATCGCGGTACTCAATACCTGCGGCGCGCAGCGTCTGCCACATCGCTTCGACGCCGGTTGCGAGAAATGCAATGTGGTCAACGATGCCCGTTCCCGTCGCAGGCAAGGCCTTGTCGCCGAGATAGGCGGCGAGTCCGTCCGGGTTGTCGGGATCGACGCCGATGATGTGGACGGTGCCGAAGTCAGCCTCGTCGCCGCCCCTGTAGAGCCAGGCGCCGGGGAAGTTGAAGGGAGGCCGGTAGCCGCGCCTGAAACCGAGGATCTGCTCGTAGAAACGACAGGATTTCTCGAGATCGGTGGTGCGGATCGAGTAATGGGCAAGTTTCGAAATGGGCATCTGTCACTCCTGCTACGCTATTTATCGATCGATTAGTGATCGTTTGATAAATTGTAGGTCAGGCACGATGGCAGAGAAAGCGGCAAGGCGCCGGTGTTTACCCTGGAAGACTCAGGAGGATTGGGGCGGAATGAAAAGGCGAAGCGGGGGAGCCGGACGTGCGGCTCGCGTTCGTCAAGCTATCGATTTCGTGCGGCTTTTGGCCTTGGGGGCATCTTTGACCGCATGCTTCAGCGCTGTGGGCACGCCGTTCAGGAAGGCATCGATCTGACGCGCGATGTGGTCCTCGACGTCGTCGCTGACGGGCAGCCCGTAGATCCACTTGCGCACGCCCAGATAAAAAATGCTCGCGTGCAGGCTCCAGATCAGTTCAAGGTCCGTTTCGCGCTGCTTCGAGCTGGTCGCTGCCGGCAGATCGTAGGCGGAGCGGATTTCAGCCATGACAGGCAAGAACACGCGTTCGCGTAGGCGTGCCAGATACTTGGAATTGATGCCTTCGCGCGTGAGTCCCGCAAAGATGAAAATGCGGATCCATTCGCGCCGCAGAATCACGTCCGCGTACGCCGAATAGAAGCGCACCATGCGTTCCTGAATCGGAATGGAGCGGTCCTTGATCAGGCTTTCCCAACTCGTATCCCATTGATAAACTTCTTCATATACGCGGTCTATCAGGGCCTCTTTGCTGGGGAAGTAGCGGTAGAGAAGCGGTTGCGTTACGCGTAGTTGGCGGGCGAGTTCGCGCGTGCTGCCGGAGAAACCATGGGTAGCGAAATGTTCGATTGCTTTGGTGAGGATCTGACGTTCGCGCACTTCCGGCGCAAGGCGGCGAGTGGTGCCGTCCGGCGTGTCGCGCGCGTCGACGTGCGTCGCGTTTTCGCTAGTCCTTGCTTTTCTTGGCATGGCTTGTTGGATACCCAGTGTGTTGGGACGCATCATACAAAGATTAACCTGGTCTGGCTAGGCGAGTGCCCGGCTACCGCGGACGGTGCGGCACGATCGGAATGATAGTGACTTTTCACGCGTATTTCGTTGGTTTTCCCGCTCAGGCCCGGCCCGCCGGCGGCCCGAAAAATGACTCGACCGGCACGGGAGCGGTAGTGTGAACAGCAGAATGGAGACCAGAGTGTAGAGCGACTGCAAGCCGCCGTTTTGAAGACTGAGGTAGAGCTTGACAGGAATACCCAAACGCGGAAATTGCGAGAACACGGAGACGATCCCACACTCGCGTGATGACGCGTACCCACGTCACAGCGGCACCCAACGTAAGAACGAGGCGAAGTGATCGTCCAGCGAGTATGGGCAGCTACCCAACGGGCCAGCACCAGCCGAACGCAAAAGTCGTCATTACGACGTTGCCACCGCATACGACTGCGCACTCCTGAAACTCTCGAGATAGCGGAGATTGCGCGCGCTTCCCGTCATCGTTTCGAGCGCAGATACAGCGACATCAGCACGTTGCGCGCATTCGTCCATCAACCCACGTCGGAAGAGGGTAGGGATCATTACGGCGGCCAGTTCGATTCCGATTTCACGTTCGCCGGAAGGCGAAAAGGCCCACTCGAAAGCGACACGCGTATCGTCGAGCAGATCGTCGCACGATGTTTTTGCGAGCAACGCACCGACATACTCCGCATGGCGTCTCGCGACGTCGGGCGCTCCGCCAAGCGATTCCAGTTGTTTCAACGCGTAAGCGCGCGCGGATTCTGACAAGCGGTACTTCGCTATCACGCCGTCGAAGCTCACATCGAAAACCGACTTCTCGACGAGCTGTGCGATGCATTCCAATGCCATCGCGTGGTCGATGGTGTCGTCGCACGCTACGGCAAATACGGCGTCGACGGTAAAGCTGCAGCGGAAGCGGGCAACCCGAAGATAGACGGCCTGCTCACAGGGGCTGAGGCGCTGAAAGCCCCAGTCGAATGCGGCGCGCAGTGTCCGATGCCTTGGCTGTGCGGTGCGATAACCGTCCGCCAGAAACAGGAACCGTTCTTCGAGACGTTGGCGAACGCCTTCGAGACCAAAGACCGACGTCCTGCTGGCCGCCAGTTCGATCGCCAGAGGGAGTCCATCAAGGCGGCGGCAAATTTCGGCGACGAGTTGGACTTCGTCGCGATGGATGCACACGCCGCATAGACTCGCGCGCTCCATGAACAGGTTCACTGCGGGAGAACGCACCAGCAGTTCGCAGCACTCGCTGGCCTGTGGCACGGTAAGCGGCTCGATGCGAAACACTGTTTCAGTCGCGATGCGCAGGCGCTCCCGGCTCGTTACCAGCACCTGCACGCATGCGTGCGCACCTATCAGGTGGTCGACGACGCCCGCCACTTCATCCACCAGATGCTCCGCATTGTCGAGCACGATCAGCATGCGAACACGCGGCGAAAGAGGAGAGGCTTGCGCTGGATGACGCCTCGCCTTGTCGAGGTGCGCCGCCACCATATCGTCAAGTTCCTGTGCGAGGGCGGACGCCGATTCGAGTAGCGCGAGGTCGACGAATGCCACGTCGAAAGACTGGTCCGTGGCCTTACGATGCGCGAATTCGATCGCGAGGCAAGTCTTGCCGACGCCGCCTGGCCCTGTCAGCGTGACCACGCGAGTCAGCGCGAAGCGGTTGTCGATTTCTTCAAGCACCGGTTCGCGCCCGGTGAGCGGCCGGCGGCGCGGCAACAGATGCCTCGACGCGGCGAAAGCGGCCGGATCGGGCGCGATTGTGCGCCTCGGGATTTGATCCGTTGCGCGCGATTGGGGCGCGTCGCTCTCCCGCCTGGTGAGACGGTAGCCGCGGCCGGGCACCGTATCGATCATTTGGCGGTGATCGCCGAGTGCCTTCCGGACCGCGCTGAGGTGAACGTGGATATTGCCTTCCTCTACGAACAGGCCCGGCCAGACAGTCTCCATCAGTTCGTCTTTCGTCACGATCCGGCCGCCCGCCTGAACGATTATCGACAGGATGTCGAAGGCGCGCGAGCCCAGCGGCACTTCATGGCCGTCCTTGCACAATGCGCGAGCTCCGAGGTCGAGCTCGAATTGTCCGAGCGGAACGACAGAGTTTCCAGACGCGCTTCGCTTCGATTGCATAGCTGGCGCTTCCATGACGGGGTCCATAAGCGTGATCTTGCGGGTGACGATGAGGCCGTGCGTGGCCATATCGGAGCGTCGTGCACGGGTTTCACTTTGTCATCTTAGGAAGGACCGGCTATGCGCAGCGTTGCGATACCGTTAACGTTAGTTAATGAGCCAGCCGGGATTCGCTGGGTGCCCGCTGGCAAGCGCTTCTGCGGACCGCTGCCCGCATTACGTTAAAAAAAATTAATATGCGGCCGTCGCTACGTGTGTCGGGTCGGCGCGATAATCGAAGGTCAGCGCGACGGTGCACTATTTCGCCCGATTTGCACATGTCATCGGCCTTTTGTCAGGGCGCGCATGGCGCGTGACGAGCGGGCTAAGTGATTGAAATGAAAATTCTCCTGGTCGAAGACAATCAGCAGGTGGGCGGATTCCTGAAAAAAGGCCTGCTCGAAACCGGCCATGTCGTGGATTGGGCCGACAACGGCCGCGACGGCATGGCGCTCGCCATCGGGGAAACCTACGACGCAATCGTGCTCGACCGCATGCTGCCCGGCGGAATCGACGGCTTGAGCATCGTCGCGGCGCTGCGGGCGTCGGGCAACAAGGTGCCCGTGCTGATCTTGAGCGCGCTCGACGAAGTCGATGAGCGCATTCGCGGGCTAAAGGCAGGCGGCGACGACTACGTGGTCAAGCCGTTTTCTTTCGGCGAAGTGGTCGCGCGGCTCGAGGCGCTTGCGCGGCGCTCGCAGGACAATCACTTCGAGACCACGCTCAAGGTCAGCGATCTGTGTATCGATCTGCTGTCTCGCAAGGTGACGCGCGGCGGCAAGGCGATCACCCTGAAGCCGCGGGAATTCAAGCTGCTCGAATACCTGATGCGCCACGCGGAACAGGTCGTCACGCGCACGATGCTGCTCGAAAACATCTGGGAATACCATTTCGATCCGCAAACGAACGTGATCGACGTGCACGTCAGCAAGCTGCGGCAGAAGATCGATACGGGCTACGAGCGGTCTTTGCTGCGCACCATCCGCAACGCGGGCTACATGCTCACTGCCGGCGCCTGAGCCGGCCTTCAGCGCGAGGGCGGCACCATGAGGTTGACGGGCTACGACAGAACGACATTGAGTGACGACGGGCAATTCGTGCTGTCGCGCCTGACGAGCCATGCCGAGGCCCAAAGCTGGTTGTCGGTCACATTCTCCGCGTTGCAGCCGCCGGCGGAAAGCCACGAACGGCTTGAACACGCGTACCAGTTGCGCGGTGCGCTCGACGGCGTCCATGTCGCGCGGCCTCATGCGCTGTTACGCGACGACGGCCGCGCGACGCTGATTCTTGAGGACCCGGGCGGCGAGTCGCTGCGTGTCGCACAGAGCGGGCCGCTGCCCATCGGCCGGTTTCTCAGCGTGGCGACAAATCTTGCATCGGCGCTCCGCTCGCTGCACAGCCGTGGTTTCACGCACAACGATATCCGGCCCGGCAACATCCTGTTCGACGAAGACACTCAGACGGTCGCGCTCACGGGCTTGGGCCTCGTGTCGAGCGCGCCGCGCGAGCGTCCGTTGTCCGGTTTGCCCAATATGGCCGTCGAGGCGCTCGCCTATCTTTCGCCCGAGCGCACGGGCCTGATGAACCGATGGTCCGATTCGCGCGCCGACCTCTATTCGCTAGGCGTCGTGCTGTACGAGTTGCTCACGGGGCAGTTGCCGTATCGCGCGAACTCGGCTGCCGAATGGCTGCATTGCCATACCGCGAAGCTGCCCATGCCCGTCGCCGAGTGCACGCGCGGCGCGCCGGAGCAACTTGCCGCGATCATTGCCCGCCTGTTGTCCAAAGACGCGGCGCAGCGCTATCAGACGGCGGAAGGACTCGAGCATGACCTGCGGCGCTGCCTCGACGCGTGGCGGATATCGGGCAGCGTCGAGCCGTTCGTGCCGGGCGCCGCTGATTCTCCCGCTCAACTGCAACAGCCTTCCCGCCTCTATGGACGCGAGAAACAGGCGGAAACGCTCGAAGCCGCGTTGCATCGCGTCGTCCAGAACGGCAAGATCGGCGTGGCGCTCGTGTCGGGCTATTCGGGCATCGGCAAATCGGCGCTGGTCAACAGTTTGCGCATGACGCCCGCCGCGTCGCGGGGCTGGTTCGCTTCGGGAAAATTCGAGCGCTATAAGCGGGACATTCCGTACGCGACGCTCGCTCAGGCATTCCAGACGCTGATCCGTCAACTGATTGATGACGGAGCGAGCGCGCCCGACGATCTGCGCCAGCGTCTACACGACGCGCTGGGCGCGAACGGGCGTCTGATCGTTAATCTGATTCCGGAACTGGAACTCATCGTCGGGCCGCAGGCTGCTGTGCCCGAGCTTGCGCCGCAAGAAGCGCGTACGCGCTTCCTGGCCGTCTTCACGCGGTTTATCGCCGCGTTTCCGTGCGACAGCCAGCCGCTCGTGCTGTTTCTCGACGATCTGCAATGGAGCGATGCCGGCACGCTGAGCCTGCTAGAAACGCTATGCGAACCGAACGTGCATAACGTGCTGGTGGTCGGCGCGCATCGCGACAATGAGGTGGGCCTCACGCATCCGCTCAGACGAACGATCGATACGATCAGGCGGACAGGCACCCGTATCGACGAAATCATGCTGGAGCCTTTGCAGTTCGGCGACGTGTCAAGTCTGATCGGCGACGGGCTGAAGACCACGCCTCGCGAAGTGGACGATCTTGCCCGTCTGGTGTTCGAGAGAACGGGCGGCAACCCGTTTTATGTCGTGCAGTTCCTGCGGGCGCTGACGGACGAGCACTTGCTCGCATTCGACGTCGAACGCCGTGTCTGGACGTGGGACAACCGGCGTCTGCGTGAGGCGCGCTTTGCGCAGAGCATGGTCGATCTCGTCGTCGGGAAGATCGAGCGTTTGCCGCAGCCGACGCAGGCGTTGCTTGCGCAGTTCGCGTGCCTCGGCGGCCGTGCGACGTCGACGCTGTTGGCGCGCATCAGCGTCAGCATGAGCCAACCGGCCGACGAACGGGAGCGCGAACGCGATGTGGAAACCACACTCGCCGATGGTGTCGAAGCGGGCTTGCTTTACCGCAGCCGCGACGGCTTCGCTTTCGTGCACGACCGTGTGCACGAGGCAACCTACGATCTGATTCCCGAGGAACGACGCGCCGAGGCGCATCTGCGGATCGGCCGGATACTCGCGTCGCTCGCGCCGGCGAGCGAAGAGCGCAGCGTCTTCGAAATCGTCAACCAGTACAACCGCGTGATTCATCTGCTCGTTGACGAGCAGGAGCGCGCGCGGGTCGTCGACTTCAATCTCGAAGCGGGGCAGCGCGCGCGAGCGTCGTCGGCCTATGGTTCGGCGCTGACCTATCTGTCGCTCGGCAGCGAGTTGCTCGGCGAAGCTGGATGGGATACGGACTATGCGAAGAAATTTCAGCTGGAGAGCCAGCGCGCCGAGTGCGAGTTCCTGACGGGTGACTCGGAAGGCAGCAAGCGGCGTCTCGCGATGCTGGACGGGCGCGCGCGCACGCTGACCGATCGTGCGGCCATCACGTTTCTGCGCATCACGCTCTACACCGCGCTCGATCAGATCAGTCTCGCCGTCCAGACCTGTCTCGACTATTTGCGGCATGTGGGCATCGACTGGTCGCCGCATCCGGGGCGGCAAGCGGCGCGCGAAGAATACGACCGGCTGCTGCAGGGTATCGGCAACGGGCCGATCGAAACGCTCGCAAACTTGCCCTTGCTCGAAGACGCCGAACTCACGGCGACGATGAACGTGCTGACAGCAGTGTTGCCGCCGGCTTTTTTCAGCGACGAAAACCTGGTCTGCCTCGTGCTGTGCCGGATGGCGAATCTGAGTCTCGTGCATGGCAACAGCGACGCATCTTCGCTCGGATATGCCTACCTTGGCATGGTCACCGGCCCGATTTTCAACGATTACGCAGCGGGCTACCGTTTCGGTCAGCTAGGGCTGGCGCTGGTCGATCGGCGTGGTCTCGACCGGTTCAAGGCCCGCGTCTACATGTGCTTCGCGTATCACGTCACGCCCTGGACCAAACCGATCCGGACCGGCTTGCCGCTGTTGCGTCGCGCCTTCGAGGTCGCGACCAAAAGCGGGGATCTGACTTACATCGGTTTTAGCAGCTGCTGCACCGTCACGACGCTGATCGCTGCAGGCGAGCCGCTCGTGGAAGTGGAGCAGGAGGCGCAGCGGCGTCTGCAGATCGTGCAGGCCGCGAGGTTCGGATTGATCGTCGACATCATCACGGCGCAGCTCGGGCTGATCCGCTCATTGCGCGGCACGGCTGCCGGACACGCCGAGTTCGTCAATCCATTCGATGACCTCGCGTTCGAGCAGCGGCTGGATGGCGATTCGAGTCTCGCAATCGCGGCTTGCTGGTACTGGATACGCAAACAACAGGCGTGCTATCTGGCAGGCGACATCGCTGGCGCGATGCAGGCGCAGCGCAAGGCGTCGCCGCTGCTCTGGACGTCCTCCGGGCACTTTGAAATCGCCGAATATCAGTTCTTTGCCGGGCTTACGCGCGCAAGCTGGCATGACGGCGCGCCACCAGACGAAAGGGCGGAGAACCTGGAAAAGCTCGGCGAACATCATCGTCAACTCGAAGTCTGGGCGCAGCACTGTCCGGCCAATTTCGGCAGCCGCGCCGCCCTGGTGCGCGGTGAGATTGCGCGGATAGCAGGCCGCGACTTCGAAGCAATGAGCTGTTACGAGGAAGCCATCCGCCTCGCGCACGATAACGATTTCGTCCACGACGAAGCGCTGGCGCACGATATTGCGGCGCGGTTCTATCTGAAGCGAGGCTTTGCGACGACGGCGAGCGCATATCTTCGCAATGCGCGGCGCGCGTGGCTGCGATGGGGTGCCGTCGAACGGGTCAAAGCATTGGATCAGCGCTACGGCGAACTAATCCGGGAACCCGTCGGGCACGCACCGGCACACGGCGTCGGCGCGGAACTGATCGATGTCGAAACAGTGATGAAGGCGTCACAGGCGATTTCAGGCGAACTGGTTCCCGCGCGCCTGATGCACACGCTGATGACGATCATGCTCGAACACGCTGGCGCGCGTCGCGCGTTGCTCGTGCTGCCGCGCGCCGACGCGTTGCAGATTGAGGCAGTCGCAGTAACGGCGCGCGACGGCGTGGAGGTGCAAATCGAAAGCCTGCCGGTGACGTCGGCCCATCTGGCGCGTACCGTGCTGCACGAAAGCATACGCACGCAGCGCCCCGTTCTGCTCGATGACGCTTCGTCCGACGCGACATTTTTTGCCGACGAGTACTTCGCAGCGAACCCTGCGCGCTCGGTACTGTCGCTGCCACTCGTCAAGCAGTCGAAGCTGATCGGCGTGCTGTTTCTGGAGAACGACCTGGCGCCCGGCGTCTTCACGCCGGCGAGGCTCGCCGTCCTGCGGCTGCTTGCGTCGCAGGCGGCCGTGTCGCTGGAAAATGCGACGCTCGAAGAAAAGCAGACGCTGCTCGCAGAAAAAGACGCGCTGTTGCATGAAGTGCATCACCGCGTAAAAAACAATTTGCAGCTGATCAGCAGCCTGTTGAATCTGCAAGCCGAGCGCGTGACGGATAAAGCTGTGGCTGAACTGTTCGCCGACAGCCGCAACCGGGTGCGCTCGATGGCGATGGTGCACGAGAATCTGTATCGTGCCGGCAACTTCGCGCGCATTTCAATGACGACCCATGTGACGACCTTGTGCGGCCATCTGGCGCGCGTCTATGACATGGGGCGGCTGAGCGTCGACATGCAGATTGCCGTGGACGACATCCAGCTGGACATGAATCGCGCGGTATCGTGCGGCCTGATCATCAACGAGCTGGTGTCGAATGCGCTCAAGCATGCGTTCCCGGATGGACGCGGCGGCGCGTTGAGAATCGAACTCAAGGCGCTCGACAAGCAGCGCTGCGAACTGCGTGTCGCGGACGACGGCGTTGGCCTCGCGCCCGGGTTTGCATTCGAACGCGATGAAACACTTGGGTTGCGGCTCGTGCACGATCTCGTGTTGCAGTTGCGCGGCAGCGTCGACATCGCTAAGCAGCATGGCACGATATTCACCATTCATTTCAATGCAGCGGAACCTTGAACGGACCATGCGATGACTTCGGCCCGTATCCTGATCGTCGAGGATGACCGTATCGTTGCGCGAGACATCGCGCAGCAGATGAAACGCGCCGGCCATAGCGTGCTCGGCACCACCGCGAGCGGCGAGGAAGCGCTCGCGCTCGTCGAGCAATGGCAATGGCGCTCGGAGCCTGGGCCGGACCTGGTGTTGATGGACGTACGCCTCGAAGGCGAACTGGACGGCATCGATACGGCGCGGCGCATTCGCTCGATGCGCGATATCCCCGTCGTATTCCTCACCGCCTATGCGGACGAGGAAACCATTCAGCGCGCGACCACGGCGGAGCCCTTCGGCTACGTCCTCAAGCCCTTCGACGATACGCAACTGCGTACCGTCGTCGAGATGGCGCTGTACAAGAGCGGCGCGGAGCGGCGCCTGCGCGAAAGCGAGCAACGTTATGCGGTCACATTGTCGAGCATCGGTGACGGCGTCGTCGCAACCGACGCCGACGGTCTCGTGACGTTCGTCAATCCCGCGGGCGAGATGCTGACGGGGTGGGCGCGCGACGAAGCGGCAGGGCTGCGGCTGCACGACATGTTCCGTATCCACGACGAAATCACGCGCGCGCCAATCGCGGATCCCACTGCTGCCGTGCTGCAAGGTGCAGGCGAGGGCGGCCTGCCGACGCGTGCGATTTTGCGGGTACGCGGCGGCAGCGAGATTCCCGTCGAATGCACGGCGACGCCCATGACCAACGAACGCGGCGCGCAGCTTGGCATCGTGATCGTGTTCCGCGACGTGACGCAGAAGCGCCGCGCGCAGGAGGCCGAGATTCTGCGCGAGACCAATGCGCGGCTCGAAATGGCGATGTACGGCTCGAATGTCGGCGTGTGGGAAATCGACATGCCGGAGGGCGATTACAAGCGGGGCTTTGCGCGCTACTCGAACATCTACGAATGGCTCGGCTTCGATACGCCTCAGGCACGCCTCGACTACGAAGCGTATATGAGCGTGCTGCATCCCGACCATCGCGCGAGCACCGATGTCGCGGTCGCGTCGTTCCTCAAAGACGGCAACGGCGTGTTCGAACTGGAAAACCGGCTGCGGCATCGCGACGGCAGCGACCGCTGGGTGCTGGTGCGCGGCACCGCGCGTCGCGACGCGACGGGCAGGCCGGTACGCTTCGTCGGCAGTCTGGTCGATATCACGCAGTTGAAGCTCACCGAGCAGGCGCTGCGAGCAAGCGAAGAACGCTTTCGCGGCACATTCGAAAACGCCGCGGTGGGTGTTGCGCATTGCGGCCTCGACGGCCGCTTCCTGCGCGTGAACCGGCGCTCGAGCGAAATCGTCGGTTTGGAGCGCGATGCACTTCAGCAAAAGCGCTTGCATGGACTGATCGATCGGGATTTCGTGACTGCGAGTCTGGATCGCTTCCGTTTGCTGACGGAAGAGAAGCTCGCACATTATTCGGAAGAAGTGCCGCTCGTGAAGTTCGACGGTTCACGGGTGTGGGTCGGTCTTTCCGTCGCGCTTCAGCACGACGGCGCGGGGAATACCAGCCATGTGATCGTCATCATTCAGGACATTTCCGCGCGCAAGGCGCTGGAAGACACCGTGCGTATCGCAAAAGATGCGGCGGTCGCAGCCAATCGCGCGAAGGACCAGTTTCTTGCAAACATCAGTCACGAATTGCGCACGCCCCTCAATGGCATTCTTGGGTACGCGCAGATGTTGCAACGAGACGCGCGGCTCGACGCGCGTCAGCAGGCCGGCGTCAGTGTGATCGAACAGAGTGGTCAGCATCTGCTGACGCTCATCAACGATATCCTCGACTTTGCACGGCTCGGCGCTGGCAAGCTGGAACTTCAGGTCGGCGAAGTGTCGCTGCGTGCGTTTCTGGCGACGATCGCCGAGATTGTCGGCGTGCGCGCGCAACAGAAAGGCCTCGTGCTGAACTATGTGGCGGCGGCGGACCTTCCTGCTGTCGTTCGCGTCGACGAACGCCGGCTGCGCCAGGTACTGCTCAATCTCCTCGCCAACGCCGTCAAGTTCACCGACCACGGCGAAGTCAGCCTGTCCGTCAGCCGTGGCGCGATGGCGCGCGTTCGCTTCGAAGTGCGCGATACGGGTATCGGCGTGAGTCCCGACCGGCTCGAAGCGATCTTTCAGCCATTCGAACAGGCCGGCGATCACACGCGGCGCAGCGGCGGCGCGGGGTTGGGTCTCGCCATCAGCCGGCAGCTGGTACGCATGATGGGCGGCGATATCTACGTCGACAGTGCGGCGGGCGCGGGCAGTGTGTTCTGGTTCGAACTGGAAGCACCTGCGTCGGCGGCGGATACGGGAGCGTGCGCGCCACGGCTGCAGGCAGGCAGTCTCGATGGAGCAGGCCGGCCGATTCTCGTGGTCGACGACGTACCCGCGAATCGGACGTTGCTTGTCGAAGTGCTGGGTCGGGCGGGATTTCATGTGATAGAGAGCAGCGACGGACGTGACGCGCTCGCGAAAGCGGCGGCGCATACCCCCGATCTGATCATTCTGGATACCGTGATGCCGCTGATGGGCGGCATTGAAATGCTGACGCATCTGCGCCGTTCCGAGGCGTTCGCGGCAACGCCTGTGATCGTCGTTTCGGCTGACGCGTCCGAACGAAATGCGCGCGCGAATATCGCCGCGGGTGCCGACGTTTTTCTCGAAAAGCCGCTCGACCTCGACCGGCTGATGCAGTCTGTCGTGACGTTGCTCGGCCTCAGCCAGAGCCCGACAACTTCGCCGACGTGCGAAGCAGCTCAGCAACTGGTCGTGCCACCACGAGAAGAAATGACCGTACTGCACCGGTATGCATTGCTCGGTTCGATGCGTGACATCAACCGGCACGCCGATCGACTTGTGAAACTGCATGAAAAGTACGAACCGTTTGCCGCGCGCTTACGGCAACTCGCGACGACCTACGAATCGCAGGCGCTGCTTTCGCTGATCGAACACCATCTGAATAACGAAGGAAAATGACAATGGGAGAGCCGAAAAACCATGACGCTCCCGTGGTGCTCGTCGTGGACGACACGGCGGCGAATCTGGGGCTTGTCGTCGATACGCTCGAGGCCGAGGGTTTGCGCGTCGCGGTGGCGCGTGATGGACATGAAGCGCTGCGGCGCGCCGAGCTTGTCGAGCCCGACCTGATCCTGCTCGACGTAATGATGCCCGGTCTCGACGGATTTCAGACTTGCCGGGCGCTGAAGGACAACCCTGTTACGCGCGATATCCCGGTGATCTTCATGACATCGTTGACGCAGACGGAAGACAAGATCATGGGCTTCCGGCTGGGCGCGATGGACTTCGTGACCAAGCCACTGCAAATGGAAGAAGTCGCCGTTCGTGTGCAGACGCATCTGAAGCTGCGCGCGCTGCAACGTTTGCAGCAGGAACAGAATGCGCGGCTCGAAGAAGAGGTTAAGACGCGCATTCAGGCACAGGACGCGCTAATCGAAGTGCTGAACGGCGTGCGCAACGTGTCGAATGCGATTGCCCACGATCTGCGCACGCCACTCACCGAGTTGCGCTCGCGGCTCGAAGTGTTGATTCTCGGACTGCGCAAACGCGGTGATGAAGACACACTAGGGCAACTTGAAGTCGCTATGGCCGATGTTGATCGCGTGATCGGCATTTTCAATGCGCTGTTGCGCCTCGCCGAGATCGATGCGGGTATGCGGCGTTCGGGGTTTATCGAAAGCGACGTGGTGGCGATCTTGTCCGATGCTGTCGAGTTCTATCAGCCGGTCGCGGAGTTGCGCGGAATTTCGCTGACGCTGTTGCTTTGCTCCGAAACTGAAGTACCCGCGATTGTCGATCCGCTTTTGCTCGCGCAAGCCATCGGCAATCTGATCGATAACGCGCTCAAGTACGCGCAGGAGAATGGCGAAGTTGGTGTGTCGCTGTGCGAGCGCGAGGACCGCGTCGATATCACCGTTTCGGACGATGGCCCGGGCATTCCTGCCGCTGAGCGGACCAAAGTCACGGAGCGCTTCTATCGCGGTGACCGAAGCCGTGGCACGCCGGGCGTTGGCCTGGGACTCGCACTGGTTAAGGCGGTAGCGACGTTGCATCAGGGCTCGCTCGATTTTTCCGACAACGCGCCGGGGCTGGCGGCGACCATGACTATCCGGCGCACGACGTGATGCTGGGGTGGCGTCCGAAGGTGTAGGCGCGACATGAGAGAGGAACGCCGACGGGATCGATGAGCAAGCCCGACACCACCGATCTGGCGAAGAGAGCCGCAATTGAAGGAAAACCGGTCGCGGTAAGTGGTGTGTTCTACAGTCAAGTTGATACGGCGCTCGCCAGCGAGCGTGCCACAGGTCAAGCAAGAAAAGTCCAGACCTTCTCAGACGAGCATCCGCAAAGTTGACGTGCCATCACTGCGCCGCATTGCTCGCAACGGTAGTGTTCAATGGCCGTCACGCCTTCGCATTGACCAATGCCGATCAATCTTAAATCGTCCGTGCGCATCGTGTCGGCGGGAGATCCCCGCAGGCCAGCGCATATCGTGCAGTCGTCCAATTCTATTGCCCCCTGGTAGCAACGCACCGTCAAAAACGCACGAAAAGGACGCCCCTGGTGCGGGCGAAAGTGGAGCGCCCACGAGGAGACAAGGCGGGCGCCTTTAGTGTCGCGCGACAATTTCCCGTGTGCAGCAGTTGTCGAAATTCATTCGTGCAATAACTTCAGTCGCGTCCAAATGACGTCTGATCGTGCAAGTTTGTACTCATCGCATGTGAATTTCGAGGGGTTCGTTCGCGAATATCGGACGGCCGGACGGATTCGAAGGAGTATTGGCATCGTCACGAGGTAGAACTCAAAACGATTGATAGATCGGCCTGCCTGGCCCTCTCTCGGGTTGTATTGCGCTACGCGCAACCTCGGATTGCGCAGGCGCGCTATTTTGCGAACGCCATTCGCCCTCACGTGTGCAAGACATTCAGACTGGGCTTCGCAAAAACATGAAAGTTGGAAAATTTCAAATAGAGATCGGCACGCGCCGTTTGATGCTTGGAAGCGAAGACATGAATCTTGGCGCTCGAGCGTTCGATATCCTTGTCCTTATCGTTGCCGCGGGCGGCCAGATTGTTACCCGGGATGAGTTATTGACGGCGGTATGGAGAGGGGCGATCGTTGAAGATAACAATATCGACGTTCATGTCTGTGCTATCCGTAAGAAACTGGGCTCCGACCGGAACCTCGTTATCACAGTGCCGCGTCGAGGCTACCGTTTTGCCGTGGCTGAAAATGGAACTGAGCGAGTCCGGACCATGCCGAGGAAAAATGAGGCACGCGTAGGCGCGCAGGGGGCTCATGCTCAATGGGAGGTGGCGATTGACCTGTTGAGTCAAATCATGAGCAGCCCAGGTTTGAAATCGCATTATGCGATGCGCACAGGCCGTGCACGATCCAGGGCCGCGCGAGTGGTCTCTGCCGCAGCGTCGGTGGCCAGCCGTCTTCGTCGCGCACGTTCAAACTTGAGTCGTTGGCGGCGTCGATTTTAATACCAGACTTGCTGGATTGCCCCGGAGCTGGTCGGCGGCCCGTGGTCCGCTGCGAAAGACGGTTGATGCGGACAAACTCGCGCGTCTTGTCCCTGAAGCTTCCGTTTAGCGCTTGCTCGATCCGGCTCTCCTGGCAGCGGTCATCGAGAGTTCAGGGCCGACTCCCGATTTGATCGATAAATCGCGAATCGTGTGAGGCCGTTGCCGTGATAACCCGCGCCTTATCACGGCAATCCTCCGAACTCCGGCGCCGCGCGTGCGAGGGAAGGGCGGAATCCGTCGGCTGACGGCCTTAGTGGACGTTCGGGTAGCGCCTCCGTCAGGCGGCAATGAGTCGCTTTGCCGACATTCGCAGTTCGGCGGTGGCGAACGTCAGCAGTTCACTGCAGGCGAATGCGTACTCGCGACGCCATTGCAGCTGTTCAGGTTTCGTTGAGCAAACGTCTGCTTCACGGCGGGTTACGGTCTCACGTCGTTCGCGGACGAGGGGACGGATCCGCCGCTAACCGGCAAGTGGCTAGCAGGTTCTGTCTGGCCGCCATGTCAGCGGCCAGTACCTACTTTTAGTGGCAAGGCACCGACTTTAGAATGCGACGCGAGCGCAGCGCTTATGGCAAGCTCCTGCCTACAGCACGATGCAGTCGTTGGCCGACCATTGGGAGAAGGTCCGATGGATGTGTGCATGAGTCTGAAAGACTCGCTCTCTGCCCTCGTTCGGAAGTAGTCGGTGCCCTTCCATCTTGTTAAGCCAGTCACGTTCCCCCCAGTTGCACCAGACGAGGACTTGGCGGGTCTCTTTGAGATAGCGGCGAAGCAAGTCGGCCCGGACGTAGAGCAGCTTGTGTTTGTCGCCAAAATAGCCTTCGCCTGCTTGTCTGTAGAGCGTTGCTGGGCGGCCGCTTCGATCAAAGAAGTCGATTTCGCGGTTGCAGCAGGACAGGTCAAGACGCTGGATCAGGCTTGGCGCAGGGATGTCAAAGCCCGAGAAGGTGTTGTGCGCGGAGTGGTAGGACTCCCACCCAAACTGGATGGACGGCAGCTCAAGCCGGACACCCGGAATATGGCGGGTGGCAGTGGGAACATCGAATTCAAGGACTTCCTCGTCGCTCGTTGCAGCGCTGGACATCGATGCAATCTTGATGGTGATGGTTCGCTTCTCATCGGCGCTGTAGTCCGCTAGGTACTCATCGAACGCCTCCACCGTCTGACGGCGGTATTCGTCGTTGCGCTTGAGAAGATAGCGCGCGAAGCTATGGCGGTGGCCCGGCTCTCCTGCGAATAGATAGTGCTCGTTGGCTCCCTCTGGGATCTCGTGATTCCCTGGGTAGTCAATCGACAGGAACTTCGACCTGAGCACGTCCACGTCCTTCCTGGCCACGAAAATCCCGCGCAGGAATGCGAATAACTCACGATCGTGCACGCTGTCAGCCCCTTGGACAAATCCTTCAACGAGCACCCATTCACCTTTGTGCCCGTTGATCTCGGGGACCACTAGGAGCGGGTGCCAGTTCGGCGTGTACCCGCCGGCGACCCAGTCCTCAGTAGTGGCAGCAGGCGATCCAAAGAGATCCGGCAAAGGAGGCGTCCAATCGGGCGGCGCCTTCGGAAAAGTGGGATCTACACCGCAGTCGGAGGTTCGGCTACCTTGGCGCCAATCCGGTAGCTTCCGGTTCGCGTCGCGCTCACCCCACATCTCGAAGTATGCGATCCAGGAATATTTCTTCCCATAGCGATCAACCTTGTTTTGTAAGCGGCTCGCGAGGGCCGTTCGATGGAACTCGCGCGCGCGAGGGATGATAGTGATACTGGACCGAAGGGTAATGATCAGAGGGAGATCGGTGGAGGTGACAGGACGGGCAGTCTGTCTGCCACATTCCATGGCAGGAGTTCACCGATGCGATTGATCTTGTGATCGGCGATGTGGGTCAGGAGATATTCAAGGTAGCTGAGGGGGTTGATCCCATTGAGCTTGCATGACCCGATCAGGCCGTACATTGCCGCAGCCCTTTCCCCTCCACTGTCGGAGCCTGCGAAGAGGAAGTTCTTCCTCCCCAGGCTTACGCAGCGCAAGGCGTTTTCGGCCAGCGCGTTGCTTATTTCGACGCGACCGTCGTCACAGTACAGAACGAGCGCGTCCCATTGATTGAGTGAATAGTTGATCGCTTTGGTCAGTTCCGACTTTGCTGACAGTGTCGCGCGCTTGTGTGTCATCCATGCATTGATGGCCGCTAACACCGGTATGCTCTTGTGCTGTCGTACCTGCCGCCTCTCGCCTGGCGGTGCGCCGCGAATATGGGCCTCGATTCCGTAAAGTTCGCCAATCAGCTCGAGCACATGCCTTGTCGCTTCGGTGGGTGTACGCACATGAACATCGTACAGATATCGCCTGGCGTGATCCCAACATGCCGCTTCACGGATCCTGCCGCCTTCATACAGCTCGTTGAAGCCCCCGTATGCGTCGGCCTGCAGGATGCCCTCAAATCCGGCGAGATGGCTCTGCGGGTGAATGCCTTTGCGGTCGGGCGAGTATGCAAACCAGACCGCCGCCGGCTCCGTTGATCCCGAGCGACTGTCATCGCGAACATAGACCCACAGTCGGCCCGTGCGGGTCTTCCTGTTGCCGGGCGCCAGCACAGGAATTGGCGTGTCGTCCGCATGCAGCTTGAAACTCGCCATCACGTAGCGACGCAGCGCCTCGGTCAGCGGACGACAGAGCTCCTCGCACTGACCGACCCAGCGCCCCATGCTGGCGCGATCGAGCGTGACGCCGTCACGCGCAGCAATCTCCGATAGCCGGTACAGCGGTTGATGATCTGCAAACTTCGAAACGAGGATATCTGCCAGTAGGCTCGGATGCGCAATGCTGCGCTCGATCGGTAGCACCGGCATTGGCGGCTGGGAGAAGTGATGACAGCAGGGGCAGACTGCCTTGCGCCGGATTGTGCGAATCACCTTGAACGCGGCGGCGACACGGGCGAGTTGCTCAGACACGTCTTCGCCAAGTGGTTGCATGGCGTTGCCGCAGTTCGGGCAGTTCGAACCAGTGTCAAGCACGTGCTCTTCGCGCAGCAGATGCGGCGGCAACGCCTCCTTCGGGGCCGTCGTACCGACTGGCGCGCTCGTACCCGACGCGCGGGCACGGCGAACATCGGCGGCACCACGCCCACCCGTCAGATCCTCCAGTTTGGTTTCGAGCCGCTCGATCTGGCGGTCCAATTGCTCGGATTTGCGGCCGAACTGCATCCGCCTGAGCTTGTCGATCTGAGCCTTAAGCTGCTCGATCTCGATATCACGTTCGGCAAGCTGGGCGCGGGCCTCGATCAGCAAGGCTTTGAGCGCATCGACGTCATCCGGCAGTGGGACATCATCGGTCATGCGCCGGAGTTTACGCGTGCGCCAGGCCGTTTACAACACCGATAGCGCCGCCGTTCGACGCGGCTGACGCCAGTCGATGCCTTCGAGCAACATCGACAGTTGTGCATGGGTCAGATGGACCTTGCCACCGTCAGCCTGCGGCCAGATAAAACGCCCTCGTTCGAGCCGCTTCGCAAGGAGCCAAAGCCCGTCCTCTGTGGCCCACAAGATCTTGATCAGGTCGCCGCGCCGCCCGCGAAAAATGAAGACGTTGCCGCCCAGCGGATTCTCCTCGAGCGCGGTCTGCACCTTCGCCGCCAGCCCCTGAAAACCGGCGCGCATGTCGGTGACGCCGGCAGCGATCCAGATGCGAGTGCCAGCCGGCAGGCCGATCATCGGGTAAGCTCCCGAATCAGCAGGCGCAGCATATCCGGTGACACGTTGCCGCGAACTCTCAGGCGCGCACGGTCGAACTCGATCTCACAAAGATCCTCTGGAGACCGTACTGTCGTGACTGCCGTCGGTGGCGTATGGCTGGCTGCTTCAGCGACGACATCCACAGACAACAGCGAAGGTGCCTGCTGTGTCGGTTTCGGCGCCGCGCCCTCCGGGAGCGTTGGCAAACCATACTCTCCTGCCAGATAGAGCCGCCGCCATTTGAACAGCAGGTTCGCGTTGATATCGTTGCTGCGCGCGATCAACGCTACCGACGCACCCGGCTCGAACGATTGTTCGACGAGTTGCCGCTTGAATTCGGTCGGAAAGTTCGGCCGTTTATATGCGCTGCCTGCGGAGCGCTCATCCCACGTCTTGTCCACTTTGGTTCCCACCATAAATTTGGTGGATACCAAACTATCCAAAACCTCAATCGCTATGCCAGAACGGCCCTCGTGAGCCGCTTACCTTGTTTTCGTCGCGAGCGTCCCAGGAGTTCTGGCCGATCTCGGACTCGATGTGCTTGAACCGTTCGTCCCGGTACCCGAGGTCGAACATGCGCCGCTCGATCTTTGCTCGCACCCGAACGTAGTCTGGCTTGGTCTCGTCGTAGTTCGCCCTGTTGGGGATCAGGCGACCGATGGTGTAGTTACCAAAGTCCATCTGGATGGCGTGCCCGATCGCGTCTTTGACCGAGTCGTCAGGTGTTCCATCGCTGGAGAATGGCGATGGGGTATTGGGAAATGGTCGGCTGAGGTAGCGGACAGCGGACTTCGGCAGATTGACGCACCCTGCTCGCTGCGCCACCTCAATTATGCCAAGCGCGTAGTCTCGCGTGAGCGTGTGGTGCGTCGCGTGGCGCGCACGGCGAGCGAACATTTGCCGGTAAATTTTCTGAGCCAGATCTCCAAGTAGTGGCCGGAACGAAGCCGCTTTTATCGAATCGACCAGCGAAAGAGCTGTCCCATAGGCTGCTGCAAGCACTCGCTCCGGCAGATACGGGTCGTTGAAGTCCAAGCATGCCACAGCGTGCGAGAACAGCACATCAGGATGTTGCTCTCCGATCAGTACGAGCGCCTTGGTCGCAAGATCACGACCACTGCGAACAACGGTGGTCAGGACCAGGGAGAACAACACCACGAGCTCGGTCGCCGCGTCGCGAGTCATATTCACGGTGTCGAGTTTCTCTGCCCATGTCAGCAGTCGATGTATGGTCGGCGACGCATATCTTCGTCGCAAATATTCGGACCATTGCAGGTCGCGGTCAGCCATCGGGTAGCGCGATAGATACTTGTATAGCCGCTTGGCATGATAGGGATGGTTGGGCTTCGTCGCGACGGCCGCTAACGCATCCACGACGCGCTCCCAAGCCCGGGAACCTGCCCCCAAGCACTGGTTAATGACCATCCGCGTTGGCTCGCGACCATCCCTAGTTTCCAAGGCTGTTTGGAGCGAACGGATAGGGACAGGTGCTGCATTGACCTGCTTCCGCAATTTTTCACTACACGCTGTTTGCCGATGGCGACGTTTTCGAACGGAGTGTCGGAGACTGCGGTTGCGATTCGAATCCAAGCTGGGTTGGAAACACCCAGAAGAAGGTCGTGGCCCATGTCTGATCGCCGACGGGCGGCGCAGGCGCAATCCGATCACAATCCGGCGCTCGCTCCCAAGTTGTTGTTATTGATGACGATTCGACGATCAACTTGAAGGGCCGAGCGGTGACGGTGCTTCGTAGGTGGTACCTGCTTTGAGAACCTCTGACCAATTGAACGAAGTGGCTGTTCGCCAGGGTGTGATGGTGTGTCGGCGCAGGTGCTATGACTGTTCCCTTCTACGTCTTTGATCAGAACGCGGAGCGAACTGTGCCGCCATCGACGCGGATCGTGGCGCCGCTCACATAATCGGCATAGGGGCTTGCCAGATAGGTCACCGCCGCCGCGATCTCTTCTGGGCGCCCCAGGCGGCCGACGTCGTTGGGCACCATGTCGCGCACACAGCCTCGCTCGATGTCCTCCCAAGTCTCGCCCCATCCATGCTGCGGGGCGATATTCTCCAGCAGCTCCTTGACGGCCGGCACGAGAATCGCGCCGGGCGCGACGATATTCGACGTTACGCCGGAATCCTTGAGATCGCGCGCCAGCGAAACGGCCAGGTTGTGCCGTGCGGCGAGCGAGGCGTTGTAGTCGGGTTGCATGGGGATAGGCTGGCCAGCGAGTCCGCCTCCGATCTGAATCACGCGTCCCCATCCGCGCTCGCGCATGCCAGGCACCAGTCGCTGGATCATGCGCACGGCGGACAGGACGTTGACCTCATAGGTCTCGATCCACTTCTCGGGCAAGGCCGTGCTCCAGTTGAGATGGTGGTAGTAGCCAGCGTTGTTGACCAGAATGTCGACAGCACCGCCTTCGCTCGAACTCGCGGCCACCGCATCGGCCCCTGCATCGGTTGCCAGATCGCCTAGCGCGATTTCGGCCTGGCCCCCCGCCGCAATGATCGCTGACGCAACGGCCTCTGCACGTTCGCTGTTGCGACCATGCACGATCACCGTCGTTCCTTCGGCCGCCAGCAACTTCGCGATTGCCTCGCCCAGCCCCGCAGTCGATCCCGTGACCAGAGCGCGCTTGCCCTTCAGTTTCAGATCCATAATGTCTTCCTCGATCGGAAAAGTTCTACAAGTGTATAATTTTAGATCTGAAAAGTCTACGCCTGTTTAATTTATGAAAAATCTGAGCAAGAAAGGCGCTGCAACTCGTCAGGCAATCCTTGAATCCGCGCGCAAGGCATTCACGCAATCGGGCTACGACGTAGGCGTGCGCGAGATCGCCGAGAACGCGGGCGTCACTGCCATGCTGGTGAATCGCTATTTCGGGTCCAAGGATCAGTTATTCGAGGATGTGATCGATCTGGTTCTATCGGCTCCGGGCATTCTCACGCGACAAACCATGACGAAGGCGCTTGACGTGCCGACGTTATGCCAGGAGATCGCTGCTGCCCTGGTGGCGAGAACGGCATCGGACGTTACGCCAATGGATGGCTTTCTCATCATGCTGCGATCGTCGAACAATGAGCAGGCGATGGGCATTCTGCGCGGGAAGTTCGAAACACACTTTGCGCGGCCGCTGACGCAGATGTTGCCTGGCGAAGAAGCGTCCCAGCGGGCTGCGATGTTTCTGGCCGTCATCGCGGGCTTTCAGGTCATGCGACAGATCGTCGAGATAGCCGGATTGACGCAGGTCCCGCCCGATCAACTGGTGCAGCAACTCGAAGCGATCTTCGAGTTGCTGGTGAAGGGGCGTTCGGTGGTCGTTCCGAAGTGAGTGTCGAGAGTCCGGTAGACAGGGCCGACGCAAGCTTGCCTGCTCATCGCTGGCCCGCTCGATGCAGTGCTGATTTGCTTGACACCACCGACTGCATCACTCTCCAAGTGGTTGCGGTCCTGCGCCGCGACTTTCACGTCCACTGCCTGAGATGTTGGCGGGTACTTTGTGTCTCGATCGAGAACCGGCCGATAGCCAGCCTCGTCGACGCTAATCAGGTCGGCGTATTTCGGCACGTGTAATCGGATCATGCGATTGCGCGAGGGTCAGCACAGGCATGTCGGCGACTTCGCAGGCCGCAAGCGTATGTTCAAGCTAAGCATCAAGCCGGCAAATTTTCGAGACATCTGAATCTGGTTTTGACACGAGCGGCACGACGTCGGCGATCACCCGAAAGGGGCAGCAGCGGTTGGCGTATCCCGCGAACGTACTTGGACCTGACCGTAAAGAAGCCGCCTCCGGGAATATCCGGCTACCCAGGAGAGAACCATGGAATTCGATACGGACGGGGCAACCCTCGGCAAACATCGCATCAAGCTGCGCTCGACAAAGGACTTCCCGACCGAACTGATGCACCCCGGTAGCGGGACTCACACGCCTCGCGGTCGACAACAATGTAAGCGCACGGGCGCGTGTCGTCGAATCGTGTTTCGTCATGAGAAGGCATATGACGTGACCGCCGGCACCACGCTTGCCGAAGACCGGATTTATGCTGGCACAGCCCGAAGTCTCTATTGCAAATTTGATGGGCTTGATACCAGAGCAGGTCAATATCTTCCTTCACGCCGTCACCCAGGAAGAGGTCGACCTGCACTTTGGCGCTTACGCGCTGATGTTGGCGGAGAAGGTCGGCGCGCTGAACGGCCGCGCTGTAGCTGCGTGCAGGAAAAGAACCTTGGCTAGAGCTAGAAAAAGACCGGCCCGCATGGGGCCGGCACGTGAAACCCTGACCGATCCGAGGGTACTCGGGTCAGAGCTGAGAGAACGTACGAAGCCCTAGTGCGTTCGCTGTAAAAAAGCTACGCACCGTAACGTGGCGAGCATTTGTATGAGGTGATTCGACCTTGTGAAGCATTAATGATGCGGAAAATATATATCAAAAACGGTTCATGCGCCGCACATTGTAACTATTTGACCATAGTCGGCGGACCGCAGTAGGAATAATGGCTAAACTTTTCGAAAGAATTGAAAGAATTTGGTGGTCTGCCGTACAGGTTCTTGCGTATTAATTACTTTCTTCAAACACGGCATCCCGTGCTCATTTGCACCGACCGGTGTCAATACGTGCGCGGAACAATAGAAAAGAGAGACACAATGAACAGAGAGAAAACTGTATATCTCGGGTACAGTCTTCAGGCGCTTGCCGCCTACGACGACGGGTCGTACGCCTCTATGTACATCGTGCGCCCCCCCGGCGGGACCGAACGCGTCTCCCCTGTTCTTGGGCACTTTGCCAGTCCGGCCGATGCCGTGCAATTTGCACTGAGACGCGCGAAGACGGACGTCGACCATATGTCATCTGGTGAATCGCGGCAGGTGATTAAAGAATATCTGTAAGGCGTCCAACGCGACGACCGCGGAATGCAAGCGGACTAATTCTGAAAACAAGAAAACCGAATCCGAGGCGCGGTATGCCATTGAAAAAGCCACTCCGAAGAAATCCAAGTCCTTACACGTGTCGTGATATCGATGCGGCCATCGCTCATCTTGAAGCCGTACTGGTTTCCGAGGGCGCAAACCGGGTATTTTCGAGAACCTATTGGCGCCGGCGGGTGCTCGAGGCCTACGCTACTTTCGGGATTGCAGAAAGCCAGAAACAGCGACTGGCGCACCTGCTAAAGCGCGTTGACGCCTCATGAGGCAAAACCCGACTCGAGACTCTTTGTTTCCTGCCCCGCCATGCCAGAGGGGCGAGGCGCAATTTCCTCAGGGCAGTCGCTGACGCGCGACCCCGTAGCGCTCGCGGTGCTCGCAGAGAACGCCGGGCGATGGCGCTCTACAACACCGGTTTCAGTTCGGGTCGGGCGATGCTGCCTATACATCGCTTGACGCCCCGAACCACCTATTCGGGTCGACTCGAACGGCGATATCGCTGGCATGAAAATCGGGCCATCTGGCTGACCTTCCGGGTCGCTCTCAGACGCGATTCCTGTGCTTGGCTTCGCGCTGCACGCGCTCGCCGATCTTTTCCAGGTCCCTAGGCCCATCGATGAACTAGCCACCTGCATCGCAGAATGGAAAGCATTGGGTGAGCCGGCTGACTAGAGCCCATGCAAATTTAGACTGGCATCCGCCGATGCCAACGGCACGGGGCGCACCGCGCCTCGCTACGCTACGCCTCGACAAGCCAGCGTCGAGAACAACTTCTGAAAAGCCTGGTCAGCAAGGGTTGATCTGCGGATCCGGCAGTTATGTTTGGGGACCGCTCTGCATCGGATATCTGCCGTTGAACCAACGCCCCGGTGAAAGACCAAAGTGGGTCGGGGAACGAAACCGTTCGCGCGGTAGGGGGCCTCAGCAGAAAGCGTCATTCGCTTTTCCGGACGCCTGGACGTTCAGACGTCGGCTCTGCCCAAGTCACCGGCCATCCGCTTGTCGAAGACGAAGAAGCACTGACAATAGCGCGGTTACGCATGCAGGAAGTCGTTGCGGGCCGGACATGTGAGGAGTCGACACCGGCCAGGTCGAAATGTTCGTTGCGACTATTTAATAAGTACAATCGCACACGCCTGTCTGGATACTCGCCGTAGTGAGGCGCGAAACCGCATGGACAAGTTGCGCTGCCGCGCCGATCATAAGGTTGGATGGGTGCTCCAGGGATCCACGATGACCGACGATCTGACGATATGGTTAGCGCAGATTGGCCTCGGCGCGTACGCTGCAAAGTTCACCTCGCAAGGGATCGACTGGGATGTGCTCAGCGATCTTTCCGAGGGCGATCTGAAGGAACTCGGCCTTACGCTTGGCGATCGCAAGCGACTTGCAAAAGGACTTGCGGCGCTGAACGATGCCCACCCACATTCGCTCCGGCGGGCGGAGCAAAGTGGAGACTTGCCTTCGTCTCACGCATCAGAAGCCGTCGAAGCCGAGAGGCGGCAAATCACAGTGATGTTCATCGACCTCATCGATTCGACAGCGCTAGCGGAGCGATTCGATCCAGAGGACATGCGACGTCTGCTAGGGGTCTACCATCAAGTCTGCGCACGCGCGATCGAGGCTCATGAAGGCCATATCGCGCTTTATATCGGCGACGGCCTGCTCGTGTATTTCGGCTATCCGAGTGCGCACGAAGACGATGCAATACGGGCAGTACTTGCCGCCCTCGCTGCCATAGCGGCGCTTCGCGACGCCAACGAACTCATCGAAACTCAGTACGGCGTGCGCCTGCAGGCGCGGATCGGGATCGAAGCGGGACTTGTCGTCGCCGGCGCGATTGGCGCTGGATCTTCGCTGGATCACCGCGCGATCGTCGGAGAAGCGCCAATCATCGCCGCAAGGCTGCAGTCGGTAGCGCCCCCTGACGCAATCGTTGTGGGACCGACCGTCCAACATCTGATCGAAGGATCGTTCGAGCTTGAAAATCTTGGCTGGCGAGAATTGAAAGGGGTCACGGGTCCGGTCCGGGTCCAACGGGTGCTGGCGCAAGCGGATACGATCGACCGCTTTGAAATCAGGACGATCCATGGGATGACGCCACTCGTCGGCCGGGCTGCGGAACTCGACATGATCCGGCGGCGCTGGAAGCAGAGCGTCGACGGCGAAATGCGTTGCGTACTGTTGACTGGCGAGCCGGGGATCGGCAAATCTCGCCTGCTGCGGGCGCTCTGCGAGGGCATGCGTCAAGACGCACATACAATGGTTTCGCTTCACTGTTCCGCGCACTATCGAAACAGCCCTTTCTGGCCGGTACAACGTTGGCTACAGCGCACTTTTGGCGTCGCCCCAGACGCGTCTGACGCGTCGAATCTGCAGCGGCTGGAGGCCGGAATCGCAAGACTTGGAGGCGATGTCGACGAGACGCTTCTGGTTCTTACGATCCTGCTCGGGATTCCGACAGGCGCGCGCCATCCGGCAATCGACACATCGTCCCCTTCCTTCAAGCGTCGGACGCTGGAGCTGCTGGTGGCTTTGCTCGAAACGTCAACGCGCGTTCAGCCGGTAGTTGTCGTTGTCGAGGATGCACACTGGATCGACCCGTCATCTCTCGAGTTTGTTCGGCTCGTTATTGAACAACTGGTGTCCGCCCGGCTGCTGGTACTTGTCACTGCGCGACCCGAGTTCGAACCGGGATGGACTTATCCTCATCTTGTTCAACTCAATCTCGATCGGCTATCGCGCCGCGATTGCGTTGCGATGATCGAGCGGCTGACGGGTGGCAAGCAGCTTCCGGATCTCGTGCGCGATCAGATCGTCTCGAAGACGGACGGCGTGCCGCTCTTCGTCGAGGAACTGACAAAGGCTATTCTCCAGAGCGATCTGTTGGAGGATGCCGGCGTCCGCTACGAGTTGAAAAGCGCGCCGCAGGCAATCGCGATTCCGGACACGCTGCAAGGCTCCCTGCTGTCGCGGCTCGACCGGCTGGAACCCGCCGTCAAGGAAACCGCGCAGGTCGCAGCCACAGTGGGACGTGAATTTGGCAGGAAGTTGCTCGGCCTGATTGCGTCCAGGTCAGAGGACGAACTGCAGGAATCGCTCGACCGTCTGATCGCAGCCGAAATCATTGTTCCTGCTTCAGGGAAACTCGCGGAAGGAGACACCTATTTGTTCCGGCATGCATTGATCCAGGAGATTGCATACCAATCCCTGCTGCTTGCACGCCGCCGCCATTACCACGCGCTAATCGCCGCTGCTCTTGAAGAACATTATCCGGACATCGTCGGACGGCAACCCGAATTGATCGCTCAGAACTTCGCTGCGGCCGATCTGCCGGATCGCGCGATCGGCTATTGGCAGCGTGCCGGGGAACGGGCGCTCGCGGGCGCTGCATGCGACGAGGCTATCGCCCATGTGCAGCGCGGACTTGAACTGATCAGCCGATGCTCCTGCAGTGAGGCAGATCGGGCCAGGCACCTGCTGAGTCTGCTGCTGACGAGGGGCAGGGCAGAGCTCAGACTGGCACAACGCGAGGCGATCGCGACCTTCCGCGAGGCGGCCCGAATTGCCCGCGAACAGAAGCTTACGTCGTATCTCGTGCAGGCTGCGTTAGAGTTCGACACCGCCGAGACGTTCCTCGAGGGTTCCGGCGACGAATCGCTTTCATTGCTGAAAGAGGCGCTCACCCTGATTGGAACCGAAGAGTCGGTCGAGCGTTGCCGCCTGTTGAGTCGCCTCGTACGCACTGTTCATATGACGGGTGCATGCGAACAAAGTAGTGAATTTGCCGAGGAGGCCGTCGCCCTCGCCAGGCGCCTGAACGATCTGCCGAGCCTGTTCGATGCATTGGCGTGCGAGTTGATGCATGTCGGGGCGCTCCCGTTACCTGCGAGCAGGTTTCACGAGCGTGAAAGCGTGTTGCTGGAGTTGAGGCAGATGGCGGAAGATCTTGGCGATGCGCACACTATCGGGCACGCATGCGCGCGATGTCTCGCTGGCTACCTGGAGATCGGCGAGGTGGACCGTTTCGAGAGCGCGCTGGAACGGTATCGGCAGATCGCCACTAGCGGACAGCACTTCGTCGACAAGTGGTGCGTGACGGGAGCGCAGGCGATGCGGGCGATACTCGTCGGGGACTTCTCCGAGGCAGAGCACAAGACGCGTGACTCGTTGCAGATGGCACAGTATGCGGACGCAAATCTCGCTACAGGTGTCTACGGCATGCAGATGTTCGCGATTCGTCGCGAACAGGGCCGGCTCGCCGAGGTCGCGCCGATCTTCAAGCGGTTTGTCGACGAGCATTCCGGGGACGCTACGTGGCGGCCAGGATTCATGTTGATTTGCAGCGATCTCGGCTTCGAGGCGCAAGCCCGCGACAATCTCGTTCGGCTTGCAGAATCGGAATCCAGCATCCCCTTGGACAGCAAGCGGCTCGTCACGCTGACCTATCTGGCGGAGGTTGCTGCCCGCCTGCGGGACGTCGAACATGCCGGACGCATCTACGCCCTTCTCCTGCCGTTCCAGGATCAGGTCGTCACGGTTCCGGTCTTTACGCTCTGCTGCGGATCTGCGGCACGGTTTCTCGGCATGCTGGCTCACGCTCTTGGCGACTGGTCAGCCGCCGAACGGCATTTCGAATACGCGCTGCGCATGGACGAGCGCTTGCGAGCGTGGCCTTGGCTCGCGCATGGCCGCCACGAATACGCGCTCATGCTGGCGGCACGCAATGGCATCGGAGATAGAGCACGCGCGCAAGATCTGCTCTCGATGGCAGCGGCCACAGCAAAAAAACTCAAGATGTTCGCGCTCGTCGAGCGCATCGCTGGCGCGCAGACAGGAACAGTGCTCAAAAGCTAGCACAGGCTTGCACAGTTGGATGTGCAATGTGCAGTCGCTATTCAAGGAGAATCACATGCCGCGTTTTATGATTGAACGTAATTTTGCAGAACAGCTTGAGGTCACGGGCGAAAGTGCTGCAACTGTGAAGAGAATCAACGACGAGGAAGGCGTCGAGTGGCTCTTTTCGTTTCTCAGCGCGGATAAGAAGAAAACTTACTGCCTGTATGAGGCGCCCAACGCCGACGCCATCCGTGCCGCCGCACGTAGGGCTAATCTGCCAGCCGATGTGATCATCGAGGTAAGCGACCTGCGGCCGGAAATGTTTAACCAGGAGACGGGCACGGACACATCATCTTATGGCTGAGAGTCCGAAACGACAGGATTGCCACTCACGTTATCATGCAGCGGCGGTAACCACCGATCGACGCGTTTGAGTCTGCTTAAGCGGCAGCGCGTCCCCTGAACCATGACTGGCACTCAGTCAAGGCGGAGACGGGGTCGAGCAGTCGATGACGCAATGCCGAAAGGCGGATGACCCCCTTGGTCATATCACCGGTAACGACGGCGCATATGACGATGATCGGTGCGCCTCGAAAGCGGCCATTATCCCGGCATCGGGCTGAACGGCAGCAACGGATCTATTGTGTTGAAAAACTCGAAATGTGGTATTTGCGAGTAGCATGCAGAAAAATCGACCTCTCAGATCGATCTACAACCCGCTCGCGAGTGTATTGGTTAAGGGTAAAACGACCCCCGCAAACCTGGCGAGAATGACTGTTGTCGAGTTTTTCAACACAATAGGTCGCGTCCTGCCGTTCGCGGTAGTGTGAGCATCGACCGAACGGCGATTGTTCGTCTGTGCCCACACCCTGACATTCGGGCGACTGCTTCGCGATCTCGCTTCCAGATCACTGAGTCGACGCGATTGCGCTGCGCACTATCGTCCAAATGTGCTGCAATATTCACCGATGAAGGAGATCGATCCTTGTGATGGTGATGTCTTTGAGAATATTTCAAAGTCCCCAGATTATGTCGGCATTGTGTACGGCGGCTTCGCGCATCATATTAAGGAACGGCCACGCTCGTTGCGAAAGCCCATTGCCTGGCTCGCGTGTACTGCCCGGAGAACTGTGCAATGCTTCGAGTGCGCGCTCGGCCGCCGCTTCCTCAGTGATCGCAGATTCAAGTCGTTTGATTGCACCATGCAGTTCGTCGTGCATGATGACGCCCCGTTCACCGACCCGCTTGCCGATCAGACCGAGTAAGTATTGCGCCAGATCCCGAAGCATTACCACGTCAGGTGATGCGGTGGATTGAAATGTGATCATCATGGCGGCTCCTTTTCAACAGCTGAGGGCAGCACAGGTTGATGGTCCGATAGACCGGTGCCGCCTCGGGCCAAGGGTTTCTGCGCGGAGATCAACGTGGAACCTTGCGGCCCAGACACATCTCCGGATCGTGCCGCGCCGATGCGCGCGCATCCCGATACGACGCGCGCAATGGCGGAACGGGGGCGGCCTTCAACGCGGACGAGTTGACGAGACTGAGCTTGCAAGAAACGCGAGCAGCCCCCGTGCGGTCAGGTCAGCATTGGAACAGCCTCAATGAGCGCGAAGCCGACAAGTACGCCAACCGCTGCACCAATCAGTCGCGGGTGAAGCCTTTGCAGGTGAAGCGTGTCCAGCACCGTACCGATCAGAATGATGCCGAGCAGTGCAAAAATAACCAGCAGAAAACCAATCTCAAAATCGTTGCCAATAATCATACGACCTCCCGTGCAACGCGCGATCGTCTGTACGTATTTACTATATATCGCAACGTGATACATGTAAAATGAGGCATCGACTGGCCTTTCAGGGAGGGCGATATGTCAGCCTTCAATCGCATACTTTTGTGTTACGACGGAAGCCGTGAGGGGCAGCATGCGCTAGCAGACGGCGCACGCCTGGCGCACGCCTGGCGTACGCCTGGCGTACGCACTCGGCGCACAGGTGCACGTCCTTTCTGTCATCAACGACGCCGCATGGATGCAGGGTGCGGATGTCATGTCGGCTGTGCCGGTCGATACCGTCAGCGATTCTGCTAAAGATGTGCTTGAAGAAGGACTCCAGAGACTGGCAAGGCAAGGAATTAACGCGTTCGGGCATTTTGCGATCGGTGATCCACTGGACAGAATCCCTTTCTTCGCGCACGACCTGAAAATTGATCTGATCGTGGTTGGGCATCGTCGAACGCGAGGGCTTGCACGATGGTGGGGAGGCAAGGCGGATGGCCAGTTGCTGGACAAGGTCGCGTGCAGCGTGCTCGTGGCGATGGGTCCAGAGGCGGGTTAGCCGCCTCGGTGGCAGAAAAATCCATGACCCTATGGCGCGGCGTCAGCGGCAGGCCTGTATGGACTACGCCGTCGGCATATTGCGCATCCGGGTGGCTGCGAGCCACGCAGATGCCGGCCGCCGGGGAGCTAGGAACGCGAGCACGCCCTGTTCACGGTGCGGTGGCGCGGCGTGTATCGGGGGGACAGCGTCTGAGGCGGATCAGGTGTATCAGCGAGCGGGTCGGCGGATTGCACTAGGAGTCCGCCCGATTATTTGCCTGCCCGCTGGACGGCACGCACCTGAGTTCGAGTGAGCTGCCGTTGCCCATATTGCCGCGAACGGTTGCAGTATGAAGCTCGCCTGGTCCGCATAACCATTGCGCAACAAGGTCAGTCGGACAATTTTTGCGCAACGTCTCACCGGCCTTCGCATGAATGACGTAGCGGCAGGTATCGAGCGAATCGCAGTGTGCCGTGAGATGGCGCGTGAGGTTTCCCTGGCGGACACCGCAGTTCACCCCATAGGTGCCGGACTCGATGCGAATAGACTGGGCGAAGACAGGAGCGCCAGCCGCCAATGTGCAGACCATGCAAATGAAATTGTCTCACCCCGTGAGACTTATCAACCTCCCTATGACTGGCGTAGTCGAGACAGCACGTGCGCAACGATGCGATCGCAAGACGCGCCGGTCGGATGACCGATGTACTCTCGCAGCGGCCGTCGAGGTAAGGCTCGCCTGAGCGGCTGTAGAGGGTCGAAATTGGCAGTTCATGCATGAGGATTCGTATCCGATCATCGTTCTAATGCGATTCCGAGTGCGTCGGCCAACTTTGATAATTCGCCGGTAATCGACCATTGACGATCGAGCGGCCGCTCGAGATTCTGCACGTGATCATTCGGCCGCTGCGCCGCAGTGTTGGCACACGTGAGCTGAAAAAGCAGCGTCCGCCATACTCCTCATTGGGTCCAATCCGTGCTGATGCCAGATTTCGCTTCCCTCACGTCTGTCGGTTCTGCGAGACAGCGGCTCGCAAGGCGAGCAGATAACTTTCAACCCCAAAGCCGCAGATTTGCCCATCGACGATCTCGGCGAGCACCGAGTGATGTCGGAACGGTTCCCGGGCGTGAATGTTGGACATATGCAATTCCACGACAGGGCAGGTGAGAATAGCGAGCGCATCGCGTATCCCGTAGCTGTAGTGTGTCCACGCCCCGGCGTTGATCAGCACGGCGTCACAGCGCTCCTCGAGGGCACGGTGAATGCGCTCGCACATTGTCCCTTCGCAATTCGTCTGGAACGATTCAACCCGCACGCCAAGCTCGACGCCGAGAGCCTGCAGCCTGGCATCGATCTCGGCGAGCGTGATGGTTCCGTATTGGACCGGGTCGCGTTTGCCAAACATATTGTGATTGATACCGTGAAGCATCAGGATCGTTTTCACTCGTCACTCCATTGCATTCTCAGTCGAGCGCCACCGTGAGCCGATCGATCACGGCGTGGGTCTGGGGCCGCACGCCGCGCCACCACGCGAACGCTTCTGCTGCCTGCTCCACCAGCATGCCCACACCATCCGCGACACGCAGCACCCCCGCGTTTCGAGCGAGTCTCAGGAATGGCGTCAGCCGCTTGCCATAGGCCAGTTCATAGGCCGCGCCCGTCAGGCTGAAAACACTCGGTGGAACGGGCGGGAGTTCGCCCGTCAAGCTGGCCGACGTCGCGTTGACCACGAGGTCGAACTGTCCCATCGCCTCGAGATTGGCGTAGCTGCAGGCGGCAAGCGGCCCGCTCGTGCTGACCTGGTCGACCAGCGCTCGAACCTTTGCGATGTCCCGATTGGCGACGACGAGTTCCGCGGGTCGCGCGGCAAGAAAGGGCAGCAAGGCGCCACGCACCGCGCCACCCGCGCCGAGGACTAGCACGCGCTTGCCGGCCATCGGCAAGTTCAGATTGACCTCGATGTCGCGCAGCAGGCCAACGCCATCGAAGTTCTCAGCGATGATCCGGCCGTCCCTGAAGCTCAGCGCGTTAGCGGCGCCCGCCAGGTCGGCGCGCTCGCTGCGCTCGTCGGCCATCGCGAACGCCTTCAGTTTGAATGGCGCGGTCACGTTCATGCCTTTGCCGCCCGCTGCGATGAATTTGCGCACGGTCGCAGCGAACGCGTCCTGCGGCTCCAGCGGACCTTCGATCGCCGTATAGGACATGTCCTGCTGCGTCGCTTCTGCAAAGAGACCGTGGATCAACGGGGACTTCGTATGGCCGATCGGATTGCCGATCACCGCGTATTGGTCAGTCATCATGGCCTCACCTTTGAATACAACACACCATCCGTCTGCATCGCGTCGATCTCTGCAGCGCCGAAACCCAGCGATTGCGCCACTTCCGCGTTGTGCTGACCGAGATCGGGCGCGACTTCGCGGATCGTCGTGTCGCAGTCCGAGAAGCGGAAGGGCAGATTCGGCAGACGCAATTTCCCGTAGCGCGGGTGCTCCTGCTCGACCACCATGCCGCGCGCGACGATCTGCGGATCGGCGAGTACCTCATCGATACGCTGCACCTTCGCGCACGGCACATCGATGCCATCGAGCAGTGCAAGCACCTGCGCAACCGGTCGGCTTGCCACCCAGGGCTTCACGACGGACAGAATGTCCAACCGGTTCGCGTTGCGTCCCGCGAGGGTGTGAAAGCGTGTGTCGGTGCCAAAACCGTCCGGTCCGCCATGCGCCTCGATCAGAGCTGCGAAGCGCTTCCAGGCTTCGTCCACCTGGGCCGCGATCACGAGGTCGCCGTCGGCGGCACGGAACACGCCGTAGAGTGTCGACGTGGGCATATCGTGGCCCGTCTGCTCCGGCAGGATGCCTTGCATCGTGTAGCACTGCACCGCGTATTCATGCATCGACACCAGCGTGTCGTACAGCGCCATGTCGATGTGTTGCCCGCGCCCGCTCTTCACGCGGCCAAGCAATGCGGCATTGATCGCCGCTACCGCGTGAATGCCCGTGTACATGTCGCCCAGCGAGATGCGCATCAATGGCGGCGGTTCACCGGGCGTGCCGATCATTTGCATGATCCCGCTCTTCGCTTCGGCAATCAGGCCGAAACCTGCGCGATGGGCGTCCGGTCCCGTATGGCCGTAGGCGGAAATCGAGCAGTAGACGAGGCCAGGATTGCGCGCGGACAGTTCGTCATAGCCCAGCCCGAGTTTGTTCAACGCACCCGGCCGGTAGTTCTCGACGAACACATCCGCCGAGTCGCACAGCCGCTGCATGAATTCTTTGCCGCGTGCGTCGCGCATGTTGACGCTGACGCCGCGCTTACCCATGTTCAGTTGCAGGAAATAGCCGCTTTGCTCGTCGTCGAGCACGGTTGCGTGCTGACGTCCGGCGTCGCCGCCGCCGGGACGCTCGACCTTGATGACTTCGGCACCGAGCGCCGCGAGACAGCGCCCGACATACGGACCGGCCAGAAAATGGCTGTAGTCGACGACGCGAATCCCTTCGAGAGGACGTGCCTGCATCAGAATGCTCCCGGCCTGCGCGGCACCATCAGACGATGCTCGCCATGCTGGACGACAAGGCCGTCCTGATTGATCAGTTCGGACGGCAGCACGACGATCCCCCAATCGGGGCGGCTCTTGCTCGCGCGCATCGTGCCCACGCGGAATTTCACGTGCAGCATGTCGTTGACCTTGATCGGCAGGTTGAAGTCCCACGTCCATCCGAGCGACATGCCCGGCAGGAAGCGGTATTCGCTCTGGGTTTTGAGCCCATCGGCGATAGACAGGCCGAACAGACCATGCGCGACGATCGAACCGAAGTGGCTCGCGTTCGCGTATTCCTCGTCCACGTGCACCGGCGTGTGATCGCCTGTGAGGTCGGCGTAGGCGAGAATGCGTTCCTTCGTCACTGTGTAGGTCGGACTCACGCACACGTCGCCCTCGTTGGCATCGTCCCAGTACTTGTCGATGATCGTCATCTCAAACCTCCGCACGCGGGTTGATGTCCAGTGCCCGCGCCACGCATGAAGCGGGCTTTGCCTGGATCAGTTCGACGGCGAGGCCGTCCGGCAGGCGCAACCAGTTGCGTCCCTGCGGCATTTCGTTGACGTCGTAGCGTTGCGCGGCGGCGAGCGCCGCTTCCATGTCTTCGCACATCACACCCAGGTGACCAAGGCGGCCTTCGGGCGCGTCATGCTGCGGGTTATGAATGAACTGCAAACCGCCGAGCGTCCAGTACTGCCGTGGTTCCTCGACGGTGCCGTCGACCTCGCGCATCGTCATGCCGAACACGTCTTCGAAAAAGCGGATGTGCCAGTGGATGTCCTTCACCCAGATGGCGACGTGCTCCAGATAAGCCTTGCTGCCGTTCACGCGTTTGTCTCCCTATGTTGTCGGTCGGTCATGGCGCGCTCGATGCCCTTGATGCAGGCGACCAGCGTCGCGTTGACGGGCGTCGGCACGCCGTGGCGTTGTCCCCAGCGCACGACCGCACCGTTGATAAAGTCGATTTCAGTGATGGACCCTTTTTCGAGGCTTTGCAGCATCGAGGTCTTGAAGGCCGAGGAGAGGCCTTCTCCAGCGAGCGTCCACGGGCGTTCAGGATCAGTAGTGGAAAGCGTTACGCCTGCGGCGTGAGCGACTGCGATTGCTTCGGCGACCGCCGCGAGCGCAGCCGTCTTCAGAAGCGGCTCATCGTAGAGTTGGCCGTAGGTGAGTCCAGTCGTGCCCGTCAGCGCGCCAGTTGCCACATTGACGAGCAGCTTGTCCCACATCGTGCCGACGATGTTGTCGCTGACGGTGGTGGCCAGCCCAGCGGCGTTGAAGGTTTCAGCGATCGCCGTCACGCGGGAAGTGATTCCGCCGTCGAGTTCGCCGATATAAGTCGCCTTGCCAGCGACGCCGGACTCGATGTGCCCCGGATTGCGCATCACGCCGCCGACATAGGTCTTGCCGGCCAGCACGCGCTCGCGGCCAACGATGTCCGCCAGCACATCTTCGTGCCCGAGGCCGTTCTGCAACGACAGGACCAGCGTGTCAGGTCCGATCAGCGCCACGGCGCCACGCATCGCCGCATCGGTATGAAATGACTTGACCAGCACGACCACCAGATCGACGGCGCCTACCTCGGCGGCCCGCGTCGTGGCTTTTACTTCTACACGACGCGAACCATTTGCATCGTCCACGCGCAGACCGTCGCGCCGCATCGCCTCCACATGTGCCGCCGAGCGGTTCAGCAACCATACATCGTTGCCACCTTCCGTCAGTGCCGCGCCGATAGCACAGCCCAGAGCACCCGCACCCAGAATCGCAATCTTCACTGCCGTCTCCTCAATATGGAGATCAAGATACGATGCGACGCTCATGTCGGCAATGCAATGAACGTAATGACATCATTGCCATAGGCAATATGGACGGTGACCTGGTGTTTGTCGAGCGGCGCACAGCCACGCCGGGAGAGGCACGGCTCGTTCGCCGATGTCTATCGAAGCTGGGCGCGCGCGTGTAGCAACACGGTGCCCATGCCGCTCAGGGCGATGACGATCATCCCCAGGGCAGTCCAGATATCGGGGACCTTGCCGAAGAACGCCCAGCTGAAAAGCGTTGCGAAAGCGAGTTGCGCGTAGCCGAACGGAGTGAGCACGGCCAGCGGCGTTCTGCGTAATGCCTGCAGCATCAGCAGATGGCCAAAGGTTGCGAGCGTCGCCATCACGAGAAGCAGGCACCAGTTGCCGATCGTCACCTTGCGGATTTCAGGCAGCAGGCCCGCCTGATCAACCCACAGCAATGCGGCAAGCACAATGCTGGCTACCAGTGCAGTAATGAAATTGGTGGTGATCGGGTCACCGGCGGTCGATAGCTTGCTGGACACGACCTGAAAGCATGCGAAGGTGGTTGCGGCGCCGATAGGAAAAGCAACTGTCCAGCTGAATTCGCCGCTGCCCGGCCGCACCACGATCAGCATCCCGACAAAGCCCAGAACAACCATCGACCATTTGCTTTTCGACACGTTCTCGTTAAGCAGGATCGCGGCAAGCATCGTCGAAATCAATGGCGCCAACATCGCGAGCGATGTGGTGACGGGCAACGGCAGGTAGCGCAAGCCCGCAAATGTGCACGCTGAATTGAGAAGCAGAAGCACAGCGCGCAGGAGTTGCAGTTTCAACACACCGGCGTCGCGAAAATGTTGGGCGCCGCGCCGTACCTGCCAGATGCCGAGCGCGATTGCCTGGAAACTGTAACGTCCGAGAAGCAGGGCAACGAGAGGTACAGCCGTACCGATAGCCTTGACGACGGAATCGCTCGCGGCGAACGTTGCCGTCGTGGCGACCATCAGCGCGACCCCGGCTTCTGCCGTCATCGGAATAGTGGGCAGGCGGTTCAATTCGATGCCCTGGTTATTCGCGGTCTGCTGACGAGCTGACGTCTCATCAGATCCGGCTCCATGCCGGATGCCGCGGAATCGCAGGGTGTGTGCTACCCCGCGAGGGTGGAAGATTTTTCATGACGTGCTTTGGCCGGAAATCGTGATTCTATCGTCGCTTGTCGACGTAGTGCCCACGATACAAGTCAGCGTCCATTCCCGCAATTCAATGACTACAATACCGTCATTGCGTAAAACAATAGTCCCATGAACTCAGACGAGCTTCCCGACCTAAAGTTGCTCCAGTTGTTCGACCTACTCTACGATGTCCGCAGCGTCACTCGTGTAGCAGAACAGCTTGGGCAGAGTCAGCCGACGGTCAGCATCTGGTTGGGACGCCTGCGCGAGCATTTGCAGGACCCGCTGTTTATCAGGACACCGGGTGGCATGGCGCCCACACCACAAGCGGATGCGTTGATCGGTCCATGCAGGGAAATTCTCGAATCACTTCGTCGCTTCGCTGCTTGGGAAATTGCGTTTGATCCAGCCACCGCGAAGCGACGCTTCCGCATTTGTATGACCGACGCGAGCCACATCACGCTCCTTCCCCGAATGTTGGCGCACGTACGTGCGCAAGCGCCGGGAATCCGTCTTGAAGCGGCCAGGATCGACGGCAATACCGAGCGGGCGCTGGAATCGGGCGAGGCCGACCTCGCGATCGGCCACATACCCTGGCTTGGCGGTGGTATTTACCAGCGGCAGCTATACACGCAGGACTGGGTCTGTTTGATCAATAAGCATCATCCGCGCGTACGCGGAAAGCTCGGGCTCAAGCAGTACCGCGCGGAAGGTCACGTTGCGATCGCGGCAGGGACGGGGGCACAACTGCTGGAGCAGGCGCTCGTGCGCGAGAACGTTGAACGGGACGTCGTACTCGAGCTGCCGGGGTTCCTCGGGCTCGGGGCCATCATCAAGAGCACTGACCTGATTGCCACGCTGCCGCGACATATCGGCGAGACGCTGGCGAAGGTGAATGACCTCTCAGTGCATCCGTGTCCGATGCCGGTGGAGGGATTCGCAGTGCGTCAGCACTGGCACGCCCGCTATCACCACGAAGCGGGAAATCGCTGGCTGCGCGATCTGATGATTCAGCTATTCAGCAGTTTGCGGTGATCTTGGTCTTCCACAACGCGAGCTCCTCGTGCGCGCGTTCCTGTTTGGAAAGTCGACGCAGCGCGCGCTTGCTGGCTGAGTCGGGCGTGCCGCCGACATCGCCCATACGTCGATTGGCCGCCCCGGGCCCATTGCAGCGCGACGTCATTAGGATTCGACCTCAGCGATCCCGTCGCGTTGTGCGTAGCCTTGACGTGGAGCGAGCGCTCTACCGTTTTCGGCCCGAACCCGGTCAGATGCTGGATGGGTGCAGCGAGCCTCACTTGCTCGGCATGCGTCCGGCTCAGTTTGACCCAGGTTGTGTAAAAACGCGGCGCGGGCGCTCTGACGACTTTTCACACGAGCAGTTACGCCCGTCGACGGCCTTGTTAAGCCCGTCTTACGTTCATCGGTTCTTTGATCACGTTGTGAGAAGAAGAAGTGCCTGGGCGCCTTAATGCGCGCGAGCGCGGCCGGCCTGCTGCAAGTCTGTCCTCAGGCTCGCATCTTTTGCATCATCGACCCAGTGCCAAGGATCGCCATGACGCGCCTGAGGTTATACGCGAGCACATGGAGGCTCATTTCGGTGCTGACATGCTCACGTGTCTTCATCAGGAAGTGCGCCGCGCCCATCCAGAATTTCAGCGTACCGAATGGGTGTTCAACGGTCTGACGGCGTATGCGCATCATGTCCGGCTTCTGGTCGAGCCGTTTCTGCATCGCCTCGACGACGGCCTCATGTTCCCAGCGCTTTATCCGGCGAGCCTGTTTGCCCGATGTGCATTGTTTCCTGATTGCACAGGTAGAACAGGCTGAACTCGAATAGCAATGTAGCGTCATGCCATGCTCGATGTTCGTGAAACGCCAGTTGAGCCGCTGCTGGGCGGGGCAAAGATATTCGTCGTCTTTGGCTATGTAAATAAAATCCTGCTTGCCGAAGTAGCCGTCAGCGTTCTTGCCCGAAGTCAGCGGTTTAGGAACGAAGGTCGTAATACCCGCTTCATGGCATTGCAGGACTTCCTCGCTTTTGAAGTAGCCTCGGTCGGCAACCACAGTCAGTTCCTCGATGCCTGTAGCCGCGCGCGCCTGCCCCGCCATGTTCGTCAACTGGCCGCGGTCGTTGCCTATGTTGGTGACCTCGTGCGCCACGATCAGACGATGCGTGTCATCAACCGCCGTCTGAACGTTGTAGCCAACCATTCCCGTTCCCCGAC